>JBQTIW010000032.1:0-58925 GCA_052387735.1 Gemmatimonadaceae bacterium | reverse complement strand
TATCGCTGGTTCATCACGTCGGACTGCGGAAGTCCGCTCGGGATGCCATCGATGGCCTGCAGCGTCTGTGTGGTTACTCCAATGATCGGTCGCTTGGGCATTGCGTCAGCGTAAGCGGTCGTATGACAACACCTTGGCCCCACGTTCCCCGGCCCGCCACCAGAATGAGGGGCAAGCCTCCCCTCAGTAACGAATACGTCAGCAGCAGGTCACGTGCCCGTTAACGTAGCACCCGACTCATCCGTTGGTCAGCACCCCCTCCTCCGTCTCGGCGATCAACTGATCGACGACCGCTTTGGTGTCCCCGTTGGCCCTGTGATATGCACGGATCTGCCGGTCAGCGCTCGAGCCCTCGCGGAGAATCGTGTACGCGTATTCCACTTCCTTGCGTGTGCCCAGTTCGTCGAGGACGTCACCGAGGAACCACTCGATGAGCTCACGAATGAGCGTGGCGGCGGGGAGCTCGACATCCTTGCCGAAGTCGATAAGCTTGCCCTCGAGGCCATAGCGCACGGCGCGCCACTTGTTCTCGTCGATCAACTCGGAGCTGTAGACGCGGAAGGTCGTGTTGTCGCGCCGCATCTTCCACAGCTTGAAGACCAGGGCCTGCAGGATCGCGGCGATGCACACCGCCTCGTCCACCCGGGTGCAGACGTCGCAGATGCGGAACTCGAGCGTGGGGAACGTGTGGTGCGGCCTGACATCCCACCAGATCTTCGAGCCATTCGGGATGCAGCCTGTGGCCACCAGCGTGTTGAGGTAGTTCTCGTAGTCCGACCACGCCGGGATGTATCGCGGCACGCCGGTGCGCGGAAAGGCGCGGAACACGGCGCTGCGGTACGACTTGAGCCCCGTCAGGCGGCCGATCCAGAAGGGGGAGCTGGTGGACAGACAGAGGATGTGCGGCAGGAAGTAGCGCGAGACGTTGCAGGCATCGATCAGGAAGTCGCGGTCCTCGATGCCGATGTGCACGTGCGTGCCGAAGATCAGCAGCTGCTGGGCCAGCTGCTGCATCGCTTCTTTGGTCCCGATGTACCGGTCGAGCTGCGTGATCTCCTGGTCGGCCCAGTGCGAGAACGGGTGTGTGCCGGCGGCGGCGATCTTGAGTCCGCGGCGCGCGGCGAGCTCCATCACGCCGCGTCGCAACTCGATCAGCTGTTGCTTCACCTCCTGCGGCGTGTGGCACACCGTGGTCCCGACCTCCACGATGCTCTGGTGGAGCTCCGGCTTCACCTGGCCGAGGATGAGGTGATCGGCCTCGAGGATCTGCGTGATGTACGAGGTGAGGGCGCGGCTCTGCGGATCGATGATCTGATACTCTTCTTCGACGCCGATCGTGAGGCTCGGGACGTTCATGGTCTCTAGCTTCTCGGTTGCACCACGAACGTCGGCACTGTGCTGCCACCACCGGCGGTGACATTCAGCAGCGTGGCGGTCGAGAGGCGCGTGAGGATGCCTTCCATGTAGTCGCCGTTCGTGATGAACGGCGCCGTATCCAGCATGCGGTCGACGACCTGAACCGAGCCGTCGACCCAGCTGGGGAATGGTTCGCTCGGAATCTCCACTTTCTCCTGCACGATGTAGGGCGCTTGCAGGGCCACCTGCACGGCCGCGGCCCAGTTGCTCGCGTCCACCGTCCACCCGAGCACGATGCCCTTGCCGCCGTAGTCGTCGTTCGGCTTGAGGGCGAGCCGGTTCTGGGCCTCGTGCAGGAACGGGACGAGGTCTACCGTGCGCGCGTGGTAGGTCGTCCGGCGCTCGGTGACCACGCGGGTCCACGGGATGCAGTCTCGGATGGCAACGAGCTCTGTCGTGTCGAACAGCGCGGCGTTGGCCTCGTCGCTGAGAACCGCCAGCGATGCCTTCTTGTGCAGGATCTTGCTGTGAAATCCATTGACCATGCAGACCGCATCGTCACGGACTGCCCGCACGACGTCGTGCTCGACGCCACAGGTGTCGATGAGCTCGGTGATGAGGACGCGTTTGTAGATCAGGTCGATGGGAGCGCCGCGGCTCCAGAGCCTCCCCTGCCGATATTCGCAGCGACGCGGGTCGTCGATGACGCACTCGATGCCTAACGTGGCGAAGTGCTGTTGATACAGCTCGAACTCGGTGCGGGTGGGGACGTCGTCCCAATCGAGGATAGCGACCCGCGGCGCGTTGCGGCTCGCGGCCCACTCGCGCCAGGCCTGCAAGACGGCGCCGACCACGCCCTGACGTGCGGGGAGCGTGAAAATGTCGTGGTCCCGGGAGAACGCGCGCATGGCGCGGGTGTCAAGGAAGGCATCGCTCAACGCGTCGTTGTATGCCGCGCCGGCCGGCGTCTCGCCATTGTACTCGGTGAGGCCAAGCGCCCCGGAGCCGGGAACGTAGAAGAAGTCGAGTCGCGAGGTGGGGCTTGGATGCGCGTGACCCAGTCGCGTCGAGAGCAGTGACTCCTCCCAGTCGGCGAGGCCGAAACCCGCGCGAAACTCGCGATCGGCGACGGCGCGCGCATACGCCTTGCCGAAGGCGCGCATCAGCGGTCGAATGCGGCGCTGGAGCGACTGGATCTCCCCCGGTGTCGTCAGGCGCGGCCGGAGAACGGTGCAGAGAGCACGGCCGCCGAACACCAGGCCGCGACGGGCAAGCTCCGACTCCAGATGGGCGTGCGTGGCCTCGGCGACGTCCGGCGTGAGGACGTCGTGCCAGGCGTCGATCAGGTCCGTCATCGGGGAGACGGGAGATAGGAGACGGGAGACCGAAGTCCTGCACCGGCCGGTCGGCGTAGACGTTGGGAGGGCGACCGTCGCGCCGGCCGCGCGAAGACGATGCACTCCTCCCACCTCCCGTCTCCTGTCTCCCGTCTCCTCATGCGCGACTCGCCGCAAACAACCCGGCCCACTTCGCCTCGACGGCCTGACGGCGCGGATGCTTCGCCAGTCGGATCGCCATGTCGGCCATGTGCGTCACGGCCCACTCGAAGTACGTGGGGGTCAGCGAATAGATGTCCATGTCCGGCGCACAGTTCATGAAGTCGATGGCATAGGGCTCGCCATCCCGGATCGCGTACTCCAGCGAATTCATGTCATAGCCTAACGCGCCGCATAGAAGGCGTGAGTCGCGCACGACGCGTTCCCTGAGCACGGGAGCGAGATAGGCATCGTCGACGATGTATTTGCGTGCCCTGGGGTCGTACTGCATGACCAGGACTTCCTCCTGGCCCAGGCAGAGACAGCGCACGAACTGGTCCCACTGGATGAACTCCTGCACAATCATCGTCAGCAGCCCCGACGTGTCGTAATTGCGGATCAGCTCCTCCACGGTGTGGCAGACATAGACCTCCTTCCAGCCACCGCCGTGCGCATCCTTGAGGATGCACGGCAATCCGATGGAGGCGACGAGTCCCTCCCAGTCCAGAGGGAATCGCAGGTTGCGCAGCGACTCGTTGGGAACGATGCCCGGCACGTAGTCCTTGTTGGGAAGCAGCACGGTCCTGGGAGACGTGACCCCCAGCTTCGTGGCCAGCGCTGCATCGAAGAACTTGTCGTCGGACGACCACATGAACGGGTTGTTGATGACGGTCTTCCCTTCGAGCACCGCCTTCTTGAGCCAGGAGCGATACATCGGTACTTCATGAGAGATCCGGTCGATCAGCACGTCGTACGGCGCGGATCCATCGTGGTGATCGCCGCCGATCTTCGCATACTCGGCGATCACACCCTGGTCACGTTTGTTGACTTCTTCGATGAACGCCGGCGGCCAGCTCCATTCACGCCCGACGACCAGTCCCACTCGCTTCGTCATGTCCGTCTCCCGTGACCCGCTTACCCGCTGACCCGTTCACGCGCTTGCACTCAATCATGCCCGCCGACATACCTCACCATCATCTCCTCCCAGTAGGGCCAATCGTGCGCGTGCCCATCCCACACGCGCAAGGCGTTGCCGACGCCTTTCTGCCACAACAGCGCCGAAAACTCGCAATTCTGCTCGTAATGCGGGTCGCCGCGACCGATGGCGATGATGATGTCCTGCCGACGGAACGCCGCGAGGCGAGCGGGATCGTGCTCGTGTCGCATGAAGTCGAAGGGATTTCCCGCGTACACGTACCCGTCCGAATAGCCGCCGGTCATGCCCTTGATGTCGTAGGTCCCGCTCATCCCGATCACCCGATGCACGAGATGGGGATTGCGCAGCGCAATGCTCATCGCGTGAAAGGCACCAAAGCTGGCACCCGTCGCGATGACGAATCCGTTGTCGTTGACGCTCCGCGTGAACGGCAGCAGCTCCTCCCTGATGTACGCGTCGTATCCGAGATGCCGCCGTGCGCGCTCGCCGGGATGCGCCTTCTTGTCGTACCAGCTGAGGTCGTGGTTGTGATCGAGACACCAGA
Source organism: Gemmatimonadaceae bacterium (assembly GCA_052387735.1). GTDB lineage: Bacteria > Gemmatimonadota > Gemmatimonadetes > Gemmatimonadales > Gemmatimonadaceae > RBC101. Next base: position 54,553 of record JBQTIW010000032.1, on the reverse strand, counting down.
GCTGGATCCATCCACGTTCAATGTGCTCGCGCAGCACATCGGGCATGTAGCGGTTGGGCCACTCGTTATGGTTGCCCATCGTGGTCGGAAAGGCCAGCACCCTGGCGCCCGCGTGGCCGAACCAGCGCACGTGCATGTCGCGCCCGATCGCCGGGCTGTGCCACTTGTGATGATGTCCGGGAACTCGACTGCTCATGACCTGTTCCTGTCGCCGCCGAGGAGAAAGGGAAGCGCCTTGCGCAACCGTCGCCCCCAGGCGGCCTCGTTATGCATTCCCCCCCGATCCTCCACCCACATCAGGTCCTGGCCCGCGCGATAGCCCTTCCGGATCAACAGGTCGCGCATCGCCCGGGCATTGGCCAGCGTGCCTTCCCCTTCGCGGGTTCCCACGTCGAGGTACAGGCGACCGCGAACGTTGGCGGCGCATTCGACATAGGGGAAGATCCCGCCCTCCCCGAACCAGAAGGCGGGACTCATGGCCCCGACAAAGCCGAACTGCGACGGTTCACGAAAGAACGCATAGAGCGATATCAGCGCACCGAGTGAAGATCCGAGAATGCCGGTGGACTCCCGGTCCGGCTGCGTGCGGTACCGCGCGTCGATCATCGGCTTGAGCGTGTTGACGAGAAAGTCCACGTATGCGTCGCCGCTCCCGCCGCCGTGACGAGCATCGGTGAAGGGCGAATACTCCTGCATGCGGTCGATACCCATGTTGGGCACCCCGACGACGATCGCCCGACGTCCCGTCCGAGGCGCCCGCGCCATCGCCGTATCCACCCCCCACTCGCCCGCAAAACTGGTCGTCGGGTCGAACAGGTTCTGGCCGTCGTGCATGTAGATCACCGGCAGCGGCTTGGTCGACTTGGCGTAGCTGGACGGCAGGTACACCAGAATGTCCCGTTGATTGGCCAACTCGGGACTATGGACGTCGCGGATGATCTCCAGCGTCCCGGGTGGGGTTCGCTGCTTCGACAACCACTTGTGGAGAAACCCCTGGCTGATCGACATGCGTGGCACGGAGCCTACCGCAGCACGCTCTACTGCGCAAACAGGCGAAGCTCGGTCCCGAACGCGTCGGACATGTCGAAGCAGGCCTGCTGGTCCGGGTGCCGCACCGTGACGTACCCGTCCGACACCAGCGTCAGAATCCAGTTGCGTCGTTCCGCGCCTAACGGCAGGAGGTCGACGTGCACCACGTGCTCGCCGTATCGTTCGAGGAGCCGCTGCAGTCCCTCGATCCGGGTGATGCGTCCCTGCCCGTCGGCACGCTTGAAGATGTTCGATGCGTTGTACTTGCGTTCCGTCGATACCGAGAACGTCCCCTTGAGATCGGCCTCGGCGTATCCCGTGAACAGGTCCACGTCGCCCACGTAGTTCATGAGATCCACGGTGTGCGCGCCGGGCGGGCGGGCGGCAATCTCCCCGAACACCGCTTCACCCTTCGGTGTGTAGAACCACTCCATGTGGGTGAACCCCGTCTGGAAGTTCATGGCCTCCAGGACGCCGTGACCTAACGAGACACCCTGCTGGATCACCGGAGAGGACAGATCCCGCAGCGCGATGGTCTGCGGTGAGATCCACTCGGTGCTGCGGGCGACCAGGGGATTCGGACGATAGAAGCAGACGTTCTCGTACACGATCCGCCCGTCGATGCAGATGGTGTCGTACGTGTACTCGTCGCCTTCAATGAACTCCTCGACGTTCACTTCGTCGTAACTGGTCACGCGCGCGAGCGCGGCATCCAGCTCCGCCATCGACGATGCACGGACCGTGTCCATCGACCCGGCGCCGGCGATCGGCTTGACGATGATCGGGAACCCGATCGCTTCGGCTGCCTCGCGGAGGCCGGCGATGGACGTCGCGGACGCATGGCGCGCCGTGCGGATGCCGGCCTTGACCACGGTCTGCTTCATCAGGTCCTTGTTGCGGAAGGTCTCGGCCTGAGCGACTCGCATGCCGGGAATGCCTAACGCTTCACGGATCTTCGCCGCCAGCACCACGCCGGGTTCCCACATGCACACCACCCGGTCGATGGTGTGTCCCTTCACGCCCTCCACGATGTGCTTCACCACCGCGGCTTCGTCGGTGAAATCGGGCGTGCGCAGGTAGCCGCTGAGGTGCTGCCGCGTGAGTGCCGGCAGGTCCTTCTCCGGCACGTCGCTCACACCATAGACTGTGGCGCCGTGCAGCGAGAGTCCGCGACAGAAGTACGGCATTTCGCCCGGATACCCCGGGGCCAGCATGATGACGTTCATGAGGGGTGAACGGGTCAACGGGTAAACGGGTCAGCGGGTGAACGTGTCAGGCGAGCTTCACGCGAATGGTCGATATGATCTTCATCACCGCCTCTTCCACCCGCCTCGTCTCCGGATGCCTGACGATCACGAAACCATCGCCTTCATAGCTCGCAGAGGGGCTCGCCCCGATCTGGGGCATCCTGAAATCCACGATCAGATCACCGAGCGCCCGCCGGATCTCCTCGACACCGTGAAGGGCCGCGATGCGGCCATCCCCCAGACCCCGCAGGTACGCTGCCCCGGTCGCATAACGGCGCTGTGGGACGTTGAACTCCCCGAAGATCATTGCGCGCGCCCATTCCTGGATCACGTTGAAGTCATTGGCGTGCGACATGAGCGTGGTGATCTGCGCTCCGGGCGGGCGGGCCGCCACCTCCGAGATCGCCACCGAACCGTCGCCACGCCGGAACCACTCCATGTGGCTGATGCCGGTCTCCATGCCTAACACCTCGAGCGCGCGGCGGGCGGCGGTACGGATGTCATCATAGCGCGCATCGTCGACCTCGCGCGGCACCACGACGCTCCACTGGATCCACGGATTCTCGATGACCGTCAGTGGCGTTGGATAGTAGTGCGACACCGAGTGCCATCGGTGCTGCCCGTCGATCGTGATCGTCTCGAAGGAGTGCTCCTCGCCGACGATGAACTCCTCCAGCAACACCGGCTTTGCGCTCGACGGTGGGGCCACGGCCAGGGTGCCGAGGAGCGCTTCCATACGATCAACCCGAAACGTGGAGATCGCGCCGGCGCCCGACGGGGGCTTCACCACCATCGGGAAACCGGAGTATTCGGCGAACGCCACTGCATCGTCGACGCTGCCGGCGAGCCGGTGGCGCGCACAGGGAAGGCCAGCGGCTCGCAGCAGCGTCTTCATCCGCGCCTTGTCCCGGAAATTGGTCGCCGCCTCGACGCTCATCCCGCCGATGCCCAGCGCTGCGCGCGCGTGAGCGAGCGGTTCCTGCAGCTGCTCGTACGCCCCGAACAGCCGGTGAATCGGTCCCCGACGCGATTGGAGCTCTCGCGCCGCCCACAGCAATTGCTGCACATCCAGAATGTCCGCGACCTTCCAGTGCCCCACGCGACCGAGGAGGTGTCGCATCCGGTGGTCCTCGTCGTGCGTGATGACGGCGAGCTCGACGTCCGGGAGCGACGCCGCTGCCTCGATCATCGAGAAGGCGTTGTCTGACAGCAGCGGCGCGGCGAAAACGGCGAACGGCATCAGCGGAGCAGGGCCTGGGCAGCGTTAGCGCGAAGCTCGCACGTTCATTGCCGCCGCGGAAGGTCAGGCGCCACCAGGCCGCGTCGAGAAGACACACGCGCGATGCGCGTCAGGTCAGGACGAAGCCGAGCCGCTCTCCCAAGCGTCGCAGCACCGGTCGCTCATCAGGACCCATTGCTTCCCACACGCGCCAGAAGGCCGTCTGCGCGTCGAACGGGATGCTCGTTTCCAGTTGCTCGAATAGGTCGAGCGCCGCATGCCCCACGTCGAGCGCATCCGGACTGCGGTCGTGCGCCAGCCGCTGGATGGCACGCGTGAGCGCGACGGCGGAGACACCTTGCAGAGAGACCTCGCCGGACGCCAGTTGCTCGAGCTCGTCCAGCGACAGGCAGCGCGGCAACAGCGCCTGACGCAGTGCGGCGCGCACGGCGAGTCGTGATCGTTCCGGAAATTCGGCGAGTGGCACAATCGGCGGGGACAACTCCGTGCGATCGAGGGGTGTGATCTCGTAGGAAAGATCGTTCGACGTCTGTCGGGAGAGCGCCACGCGGAACGCGCGCGCCCGGGCCGTGGCTCGCGTGATGGTATGCACCGCCGCGTCGTCGACCGATGCATCAAAGCCGGGAGGCAGGTGGCGTTCCACGTCGAGGCGGAGATCGCGCAGCGCTCGGGCCGCCGCGGCCGAGCGCGCGTCGGGTGTCGCCGGATGCCGCAGCGTACGATAGACGTCGGCACCGGACCCGGCGCTGCGGTCGTTGCTGCGCGCGTCGCCTAACGTACTCAGGAATGTCGGCTCGAGCCGCTCCCGGGCACCGGACAACTCGATCGCCCGCATCGCGTAACGCAGCACCTGGCGTGCTTCGATGCCGGCAATGTCGTCGAAGAACCAGGCGCACGACGTGAACATGCGCATGGCGTCGCGCTCCATCTCCAGCAGTTCCAGCGCGCGCGATCGTGCCTCTCCCGCCACGTCGGGCAGACACCACTCGCCAAGGAATCTCGCACGCTCCATGAGATCGCCGGACCCGATCACCGGGCCATAGGCGTCGCGGGCAGCCCACACATCCCGGATGAGCCGACGCCCTTCGTCTTCAAAGACATCGTGCAGCTCCTCCGACAGCGCGTTCAGCGCCGTGCGGAGCGGCGTGCGCCACGCCTGGCTGGGGGCCAGCTGCTGGTCCATCCGGCACCCGCAATTGGAGCGCCAGCGCTCGACCCCGTGCGAACAGCTCCATGACGTCGGCGATACGAGGGTCACGTCGTGCATCGCCGGGTACCGCGCGAGAAAGCTGGCGTAGTTCTCGACGATGCCACCCCTTGCACGCGAGCCCTCCAGCACGCGGGCCAGCGCCATCTCGGCGAAGCGGTGGTGATGACCGTACGTCTCTCCATCGGTTGCGGCGCTCACCAGGAGGGGCGCTGTCGCGGGATGCTCGGCCGTCACGCCGGCGCTCGCACCCGTCCCCGAAGCCTTCCGTCGCGTGGGACGGACGCTCCAGAGTGCTTCGAGCCACTGGCCTGCGTCGCGCACCAGGCCTCCGAACGCAATGCCGTGCGAGATATCGCCGTTGTACAGGCACAGCGCGATCTCCCGGCCACCCGTCGTGACGTACCGGCCCGGCAGACCGTTAGGCGGCGGCGCCGTCACCTGATGCGGAGCGAGAATCGTGAAGCGGATCCCCTCCTCGGCGAGTACGTCGAGCGTTTCCTCGTCCACCGCCGTTTCGGGGAGCCACATGCCGTCGGGCTCGCGGCCGAAGCGGCGCCGGAAGTCCGCTTTCCCCCATCGCACCTCCGACGTCTTGTCGCGACGCGAGGCCAGTGGCAGGATCGCATGATGGTACGGCTGGGCAATCGCGTTCCCGTGTCCCAGTCGTGCGACACTCGCCTGGTCGGCGGCAAGGATCTGCTGGTACGTGTCCGGCGCGTAACGTTCCATCCATTCGAACAGCGTCGGCCCGACGTTGAACGAGATCCATTCCAGCGTATTGATCACGCGCGCGATGCGTCCGTCCGTTCCCGGAATTCGCGCGCCGACAACGGCGCGATAGCATTCGCGCTCGATGCGCTGGTTCCAGTCGTGAAAGGGCGCCGCACTCGCTTCGACCTCGATGTCCTCGAAGAACGGGTTCTCGCGAGGCGGCTGATAGAAATGCGCGTGGAGGACGATGCTCCGTTTCACCGGGATGGCAGTCCCAGCGCCTGTTCGAGCGCCGGCCCGATGGTGCGAAACACGTCATCGCGCTCCTGCAGCTCTCGGGCTCGCGCAATCATGCGGTCCACGGGCTCGCCCCGCAGACCGGCGTCCACCATCCCCAACAACTCTCGGCAGTCGTCGGCGTGACCGTTGAAGCGTTTGATCGCGTAGTCCTCCACTTCGCCCGTGGAGATGATGAACTGCCAATCGGACGATTGGAGCAGCAGCAGCGACCGCGCTGCCTGCTCGAGCACCGGCCGCAGATGACCACGTTCGATGGCCTCCGGCGCCACATCCCAGAACCGGTTCTCCATCTCCCAGATCACCGGCCACGTCCACGCGACCTCGTCGTTCATCCACATCGAGTAGTCGCCGTTCCGGCCCCACGAGCCGGGAGCCAGCTGAATCCCCACCGGAGCCCCATGACTGTCGAGGTGCGCTCCCGCGCTGACCGCACGAACCCCCGACGTCCCAGGCAGCGCCGAGTACAGGTCGCCAAGGAAATCGGGGCCTTCGAACCACCAGTGCCCGAACAACTCGGTATCGAACGGCGCGACGACGACCGTTCCTTCCTCCTCGGGGCGGCCACGGGCCAGGCGGGCGAGGAGCTCGGCGAAGTCGTGTGCGTGGTCCCGCGCCAGCGCCCGTGCTGCATCCGGGAGGTAGGGTTCCTTTGATCCGAGGTCGCTCGTGCGTGACGTGACCTTCCAGAGCCGCAGGCCGCCGGGCCAGCGGATCTTGTGGAACTCCAGGTACGCGCCGTCGCCGGGGTATCCGCCATGCCGGTTCCACACCCGCTGTGACGTGCGCGGATCGCGCACGAAGGCTGCGACCTCGCGCGCGTCGAGGGCATCGGTCACCCGATAGGCCGTGTAGGGCGAGTACTCGCGCCGGCCCCGGACGGCCGGAGGAACGACCATGCGTTCGGCCTCGCCGCCGAACATCGTGCCGTAGATGCCTAACGGCTCCCCAGCCCGCGCCATGTGCGAATCGACGTAGAAGTACCGATAGTCGGCGTCGGCGAGGTACTCCTCGATCCCGCGCCGGGGACCGGCGTTCGGCGCGCCCGGCAGAGGCTCCCAGTGCCCGGCGGCCCGGTACGCGCACTCCGGCACCCAGCAGCCCTCGGGGGGCCTCCCGAAGATCCGCGCATGCTCGGCGCGCCCAACGGTCAGTTGCAGTCTGATACTCTCGTCGCGGCCCAGCAGCGGCAGGAAACCATGCGTGGCGGCGGACGAGGTAATCTCCAGCCGCTCCCGGTCCTGGAGCGAGCGGAACTGCGTGAGAATGTCCTTGTCGATCGCCAGCCAGAGACCGTGCAGCCGGCGCAGCCGGCTTTCCCAGTAGTCCACGAGGTAGAGCAGCGACTCGTCAGGCGTGCCACGCATCGATTCGGGCGCTTCGGCACAGAACGCGAAGCGCTGCGCAAAGTAGGCGTCGAGCTCCTTCGCGAAGGTGGGATGCTCGAGCATGTTGGCGAGGATCGGCGTGAATCCGATCGTCACCGGCGCCGCGACATTGGCCGCATCGAGCACGCGCAGTTGTTCCAGCAGTGGGAGGTACGTGTCGATCGCCGCCTCGCAGATCCAGTCGCTGCCGTGCGGCCACCGCCCGTGGTTGAGCACGTACGGGAGATGACTGTGCAGCATCAGCACAAAGTCGGTCTGTCGCATGTGCGGCGCGCCTAACGCCTCCACCGAGGCGCAGCGATGGCTCGCCGGTACAGGTCGCGGTATCTGGCTTCGGAGCGGTGCCAGCCGAAATCACGCGACATGGCCTCGCGCACCAGCGCGGTCCACACCTGTGGATGCCGATAGTGGTCGATCGCGCGGGAGCAGGCACTGAGGAAAGCCGCCTGCGTGTACTCGTCGAACAGGAAACCGGTCTCTTCGTCGTCGATCGTATCGGCGAGCCCGCCGACACGGCGGGCCACCGGCAGGGTGCCGTAGCGCTGCGCCCGCATCTGCGTGAGTCCGCATGGCTCATACTGCGAGGGCATGACGATCATGTCGGCGCCGGCCAGCAGGCGATGCTCCTGCTCTACCGTGAAGTTCGTCTGCACCCCGATGCGCCCGGGCGCGTACGCTGCGAGTTCGCGCAGGATGTCGACGTAGCGCTTCTCGCCCTGTCCGAGGAAAATGAACTGCGCATCCAGCGACAGAAAGGCGGGACTCCCGAGGATCAGGTCGAGGCCCTTCTGCGCCACCATGCGCGCGCTCATGCCGATGATCGGCGTCCCCGGTCGCGGCGGCAGTCCAAAGATATTCTGCAGGGCGGCCTTGCACTTGCGCTTGTTGCCCAGGGCCGTCACCGAGTAATTGGCCGCGATGTACGGGTCCGAGGATGGGTCCCAGTCGTGGTTGTCGATGCCGTTGAGCACGCCGATGAACCGTTCGCGCATGGCGACGAAGTGGTCGTGCAGCCCGAAGCCGCCCGCGGCGGTGCGGAGCTCGTGGGCATGCGTCGGGCTCACCGTCGTCACGACATCCGCACAGGCCAGTCCGCCCTTGAGCAGGTTCACGCGGCCATGCCACTCGAACATGTGGTAATTGTAGAACTCCCACGGCAGCCCGATGTCGGCCATCGTCTCCGTCGGGAAATGCCCCTGGTAGCCAGCGTTATGCACGGTGAGCGTGCACCAGGTCTTCCGGTAGTACGGGCGTCCCACGTCGTAGGCGCGCAGGTACGCCGTCGCGAGCGCCGTGTGCCAGTCGTGGGCATGCAGCATCACCGGCGCGTCGGCGACCTGCGGCAGTCCGTTCAGCGCCGCCATCGCCAGAAACGCCCAGCGGCGCGCGTTGTCGCTGTAGTCGCCGTTCTTGTCCCCGTAGATGCCTTCCCGATCGAAATAATGTGCGTTGGCGACGAAATACACGCGTGGCTTGCCATCACCCTGGCGCGCCCTCAGCGAGGCCGACTCGAACAGTTGCGCCTGCTCCGTGCGTGGACCGATCTGCACCTGATACGGCTCGCTCGCGGGCACGAAGTCGCTCACGACGCCGTGCACCTGCTTGTACATCGGCATGATGATCGACGTTCTGAGCCCCGCCTGGATCTGCTGCAATGCCAGGTTAGCCACTGCCTCCCCCAGCCCGCCAGTCCGGGCAAACGGCGCCAACTCTGCCGCCACGTGCACGACGCTCACCGGCTCCCCGGTCGGCGTCGTCAGCGGATAGGGTGCGGCCGGCGCGGGGACGGCGACCTCCGGCGGCAACGACGCCTTCGGCGCCTTGCGAGGTTTGCGGGTCGCGGTGCCCGTCGTGCTTCGTTTGCGAACGGCCATGCCCCTCACCTCATGCAGTTGGCGGATCGTCCGGTTCCGCAGTCCCGCGCATCGCCGGCACGTAGAACAGCTGCGCGTAGTTCTGGAGCATGCGCCGCGAAGTGAACTGTTGTCCAGCCACTCGGATCGCGTGTTTCATCTTCTGGATCCACCCATGCGGGATGCCCCGGTCGTCCCGCGTGTAGTACAGCGGTACCACCTGCTCCTCGAGCAAGCGGTACAGGTGTTCTGCGTCCCACTCGTCAGGCGTCGCCCGGGACGACGCCGGCGGAATCGCCCACCCGTTGAGGCCGTCGTATCCCTCGAACCACCAGCCGTCGAGCGTGGAGAGCTGCGGCACACCGTTCAGCGCCGCCTTCATCCCGCTGGTGCCGCTCGCCTCCAGTGGGACCCGCGGCAGATTCATCCACAGGTCAACGCCCTGTACCAGCCGATGTGCCAGGTGCAGCTCGTAATCCTCGATGAACGCGACCCGACCCTCGAACCGCGAATCGCGGGTGAACGCATACACGGCCTTCAACACTTCCTTGCCCGGCGTGTCGGCCGGATGAGCCTTCCCGGCAAAGATGATCTGCACCGGACGCGACGTATTGACGAGGAGCTCGCGGAGACGCTCCGCGTTCTGGAAGATCAGATTGGCGCGCTTGTACGTGGCAAAGCGCCGAGCGAAACCGATCGTCAGCGTGTTCGGATCGAGGAGCGTCCCCGCCCCCACCACGTGTGCCGCCTCCTTCCAGTGACGCGACCACCGGCGGCGAGCTTCGTCCCGCACGAAGTTCAGCATGTGGGTCTTCAGACCGTCATGGATGTGCCAGAGCTTCGCGTCATCGACGTCCAGCACGCGCTCCCAGAACGCTGCATCGCTCACGTGTGCGGGCCAGTCGTGACCAAACTCATGATCGAATAGATCCATGAGCTCGCGCGCCATCCAGGTCGCCTTGTGCACACCGTTGGTGATGTGCACAATCGGGACCCTGGACACCTCACGATCCGGCCAGAGCGCCGACCAGATCCGGCGCGACACTTCCCCATGCTTGCGTGCGACCCCGTTCACATAACGAGACAACCGCAGCGCGCAGACCGTCATCTGGAACTGGCCCAGGTTGTCGGTCGGATGCCTGCCGATGGCAAAGAAGCGCTCCTTCTCGATGCCCATCTCCTTCCAGATCGCTCCCGCACACTGTTCGATGCTGGCGAAGTCAAAGGCATCGTGCCCTGCCGGCACTGGCGTATGCGTGGTAAACACACTCGAGGCGCGTATCTGCTGCACCGCGACGTCGAAGGGCATGCCGGCGGCACAGCATTCGCGAACCCGCTCCACGAGCATGAACGCGGCATGGCCCTCGTTGGCATGCCAGGCCGCCGGTCGGATGCCGACGGCACGCACCACCCGCACACCGCCCACGCCTAGAATCCACTCCTGCTTGAGTCTCACTTCCGGACCGCCGGTATAGAGCTTGGAGGTCAGCTCACGATCGGCGGGTGCGTTCTGTTCGAGGTCGGTGTCGAGCAGATAGACCGGCACGCGCCCCACCTGCATCCGCCACGCCGCCACGTGCACGTCACGCCCGTACGTGCGCACCGTCGTGAGGTAGGGCTCGCGCCCCGGACCGTGGAGGCGCTCGAGGGGCGTGTTCGCCACGTCGAAGTGCTCGTCCGAGTCCTCCTGCCAGCCATCCAGGTTGAGCTTCTGGTCGAAGTAGCCCCGCTGGTAGTACAACCCGATCCCGACCAGCGGTACGCCCAGGTCCGATGACGACTTGCAGTGATCTCCCGCCAGCACGCCAAGCCCACCCGAGTAGATGGGGACCGAGTTGTGCAGCCCAAACTCGGCGCAGAAGTAGGCAATCGTCCGGCCCTCGGTGCCCCCAAACTGACCGTGAAACCAGGTGTCGTCGAACGACTGCTCCCGCTGCACCTCGTGGATCACACGATCATACAGATCCAGGAACTGGGGATCGCGGGAGCATTCGCTCAGACGACTCGGATCGATGCGTCGAAGCATTGAGAGTGGGTTGTGCCGCGTGAGATGCCACAGCGAGTCGTCCACCATGGCAAAAAGCCGTCGCGCGTTCCGGTTCCAGCTCCAGGAGAGGTTGCTGGCAATGACCCCGAGCCCCTCGATGCGCTCGGGGAGATAGGGGATCTTTTCTCGGATGGCAGACATGCGGCGGATAATAACCCGCCCAACCGAGACGCACTCTCCGCTCGGCTCAGCAACCGATTGCGAAAACCCATCATGCTCGGGCAAGGCCGGCCGTCGAGGTGGCAAGATGAGTATGCTTGATATAACGTCAAGGATACTTACCACGCGTCTCGGCAGTCTGTTTGGGGAATCCGGTGGGTGTAGCCGTGTGCCTGACTGATAACCCCGCGATGTCGCCTGATCTCTCGCGGCCGTCTTACAGTGCGTCCTGCAGCTCCCGCACGAGCACGTCCACATCCTCGGCATTGGTGCGAAACGAGGTCACGCACGCACGCAGCGCCCAGCCCACGCCGGGCAGCGTGACATCGCTGATCCACACGCGGCCACGCTCGAGCACGCGCTGCACCAGCGCCTTGGTGGACCCCTCGTCGGTGCCGAGCGACGGGTGCGTGAAGCAGACGAGAGGAAACGGGGTTTGATTGACCACGCGCCACCCTTCGCTCGTCAGGCGCTCGCGGATCAGATCGCCGATACGGGCCTGGGTGTCGATGAAAGCGGCGAGGCCCGACTCCCCGTGTTCGGCGAACGCGAACAGGAGCTTGAGCCCGATGAAGCGGCGCGACCATTGCATCGACGTCTTGTAGAGGTCAACGCCGCCGTCGATGGTGGGCGGGACGTAGCCGGTATCCACGCCGAAGGCGCGCGCCAGGGATTCCGGGTGCCGGGTGAAGACGATGCCAGCGCCTAACGGGACCGACAACCATTTGTGTGCGTCCCAGGTCACGGAATCGGCGCGCTCGATGCCGGCGAGGTGGGGGCGAAGCCGGGGGACGAGCGCCGCCGCTCCTCCCCATGCCGCATCGACGTGATACCAGAGTCCGTGCCGAACCGCGACGTCGGCGAGCGTGTCCAGCGGATCGATCGCCCCCGCACCGGTTGTACCCGCCGTGGCCACCAGCATCATGGGCTCGAGACCGGCGGCGCGGTCCTGCACGACCTGATGCTGGAGCGCGTCGGGGCGCATGCGCAATGCCGCGTCCACGTCGATGTGCCGGAGTGCCTCGAGTCCGAGCCCGCTGGCGCGCGCCACCTTGAGGAAGGAGTGGTGACTCTCCCGGGACACGTAGATGAGGGGCAATCGCGCGAGCGCGCGCACGCCACCGGTGGCCCAGTCGGCATGTCGATGGGCGAGCGCCGCGAGCACCGCGGTGTGATTGGCTTCGTTCCCACCACTGGTGAAGTGGGCCGCAGTGACATCGGGATTCAGACCTAACGATCTGGTGAGTCGCTGGAGCACCAGGCGCTCCATTTCGTTGGCGGCCGGGCCATGCGTCCAGCCGCCTACCTGGGGATTGAACAACGCCACGAGCGCGTCCGCAACAATCCCCGACGGGTGCACGCTGGGATTGAACAACCCGAAGTACCGCGGGTGGGTGACGTGCAGGGAGTACCGGCGTAGCAGATCGCTCGCGGTGGCCACCACTTCGGCGAGCGGCTGCCCGGTGTCGAGCGCGAAGCGCGCGGCCACCTCACGCCGCAGGTGCTCGACCGTGACCGTCGGTGTGACCGGCAGCTCGCGCACCTGCTCGTAGGTGGTGTCAACTTCTCGACGCAGCAGTTCGAGCGCGGCGGCAAACGACGCGTCAGTCATGCCTGCGCGGACCGACGATCAACCACGCCCGGCAAACGCAGGTGCCCGGGTGGCAAGAACCACGATGCTGCGCGACGTCAGCATCCGAAAACTCTGCATCTGACCGAGGAGGTGGAGGTTGTCGCGGAGCACGTCCGGTTGCTTTCTCCGCAACTTGAGCCGAAAGCCGATGTGTCCGAGCAACACGACCGGCCACGTGAGGAACAGAAGCGCGAGTGCCGATCGCTTGAAGCGGTCAAAGGCGACAGTCACTGTCGCCGCGCCGGCACGATGCATGGCCAGCGCCACGTAGTAGTAGCTCACGGGATGAATGTGGCCGGAGGTGTGCAAGGCGTCTCTCCCCGAAAGCGAGACCGGATTGAACAGCGTGGCAAATCCCGAGTGGAGCACCCGGTACCTGGAGTTCATGTTGAGCACGTTCGGCGTGCTCAGAACCGCCGTTCCCCCGGGCTTGAGCACGCGCATGATCTCGCGGCAAAATGCGAACTGATCCTCGACGTGCTCCAGGACTTCGAGGCTGCAGACGACATTGAACGACTCGTCCGCGTACGGCAGCGTCCCATCGGCCGCGACTCGATTGCACGGAATCTCGTCGTACCGAAAGATCTCCGGTGCAACGTCGCAGGCCGCCAGTACGGTGGGCGGCGCGATGCCGCGACTCTGCAGGTGGTCTCCGACGACCTTGGAGAAGAACCCTTCCCCCGCTCCGACGTCGAGCACCCGTACCGCGGCGCCGAGGAGCGGCCGGACGATGTCGAAGACCGCACGATTGGTGCTCTGGTGAGAGAATGCCCGTATCCGCGGCCTCTCTGTTTCCGCCGGCGTCGTCATGTCGCGGTTGGTCCAGTGATGAGGCCGCTGCTTCCCGACGGACTAACTTGGAGAAACATGACGCTGCCGCGCGCCGGACGCTAGCCGGCGTGGCCCATGTGGATCTGGCGCTCTACCGCAGCGTATCCCGCAGCGGCCACCGCGTCCTTGGTCGCCAGGGACACCACGATGCCGGTGAGGAACGACAGCGGAATCGTCACGAGGGCGGGGTTTTTGAGCGCGAACCAGGCGGTGTCCCGCTGCAGAATGTCGACCTGGATCGTCGGTGACAGCCAGATCAGCACGAGGGTCGAAGCGGTCCCCACCAGCATCGACGCCACAATACCGGTGGTGGTCGCGCGCTTCCAGAAGATCGAGAGGAGCAGCGCCGGGAAATTGGCGCTGGCGGCGATCGCGAAGGCCAGCGACACCATGAACGCGACATTCTGTCCCTTGAAGCTGATGCCAAAGAGGACGGCCACGACGCCTAACGCGACCGTGGCGATGCGGGCGACCCGCAGCTGCTCGTGCTGCGTGGCCTTGCCCTTGCGCGCCACGCTGACCCACAGGTCATGGGAGAGCGCGGCGGCGCCGGACAGCGTGAGCCCGGCGACCACCGCCAGGATCGTGGCAAAGGCTACCGCCGCAATGAAGCCGAGGAATGGCGTGCCACCTAACGACTCGGCCAGAAGCGGCGCCGCCATGTTGCCACCTCGGTCGACCGCCCGGATCGCATCCGGTCCCACCAGCACCATCGCGCCGAACCCGAGGATGAACGTCATCAGGTAGAAGAACCCGATCAGTCCCGTGGCGTAGAACACCGACTTGCGCGCGGCTTTCGCGTCGGGCACGGTGTAGAATCGCATCAGGATGTGCGGAAGCCCGGCGGTGCCGAACATCAGCGCCATGCCCAGCGAGACCGCGTCCCACGGGTTTGCCACCTGACCCCCCGGCGCGAGCACACCCGCGCCGTACTTTGCCGCCGCCGCGGCAAACAGGGCCACCGGGCTGAAGCCGAACTTCGACAACACCATCAGGGCGAGGATCGTGGCGCCGCCTAACAGAAGGAAGGCCTTGATGATCTGTACCCACGTGGTGGCGATCATCCCGCCGAACAGTACGTACGCGATCATCGCCGCGCCGACGATCACGATCGCCGTCTCGTACGAGAGGCCGAACATCAGGCGGATCAGCCCCCCGGCTCCCACCATCTGGGCGATCAGGTAAAACGTGACCGTGGCGAGCGTGCCGATCGCCGCAGCAATGCGGACAGGCGTCTGGCGCAGGCGAGCCGCCACGACGTCGGCGAACGTGTACTTGCCCAGGTTCCGCAGGGGTTCGGCGATGAGGAACAGCACGACCGGCCACCCCACGAGCCAGCCCGTGGAGTAGATGAGTCCGTCGAATCCCATCGTGGAGACCAGGCCGGCAATGCCCAGAAAAGATGCCGCGCTCATGTAGTCTCCGGCGAGGGCGAATCCATTCTGTCCCGCCGTGATCGTGCGTGCCGCGGCGTAGAAGTCCTCGGTCGTGCGCGTGCGCCGTGCCGCCCACGCGGTGATGCCAAGGGTGATGGCGATGAACGCGAAGAAAAACGCCATCGCGACGCGGTTCGGTTCTCCAATCCGCGTGGCCGCCGTCGCAGTGTCCTGCACCGCTGCTCCCAACACGGTGAGCAGCGGCATCACCGCGACAGGTCCTCCAGCTCGGGGTCGTAGTGCGTGTTCGCCCAGCGCACGTACACCCAGGTGAGCACCCACGAGACGACGATCACCAGTGCGCCCATCAGGATGCCGACACTGAGGCCAGGCCGCAGGAGCGAACCCATCATCTCCTTGTTGAAGGCGATGAGCAGGATGAAGCCGAAATACACCACGATCATCGCCGCCGTGAGCACCACGGCAAGCCGCAGTCGGCGGCCGGACAATGTGTGAAGGCGCTGTTGGTGGTCCGACATCCCAATCCCGCGTGTATGAGAGATGACCGGTGACGTACCAGGATCCGCGTTAGGCATGCTGGTCGTCATCGACGGGCCGCGACGGCGCGGGGAAGCTGCATCAGCCGGAGCGATTCGGCAACCCGTTCGACATGCCCCTCACGTCCCGGCGAGGAGACCACGACAACCTCCCGCGCGCGAGCGGCAGGCCCGAACGAGGAGAGTCGATAGAGCTTCGTGCGCTTCAACCTCCCGCGCGCGAGCGGCAGGCCCCGGGATCTCTGCGTCCGGGCTGCTACAGCACCTCGTCGTGGGCCGCGCGCGTGACCGCGGCGGCGAGTGCATCGACGGCATCGGCGTCCAGCCTGGCGCCCTTCTCACGTTCCAGGATGCTGAGCGCGCCTTCCACCGGCATTCCCTCGCGGTACGGCCGGTCAGCGGTCAACGCCTCGTAAATGTCAGCGACCGCGAGCGCGCGCGAGGGGACATCGAGCTCGCCGCCGTCCAGGTTCCACGGGTAGCCACTCCCATCGAGCTTTTCGTGATGCGTCGCCGCCTGTCGGGCAAAGTCGCGAAAGACCGCGACGCGTCGCAGGATCTCCCAGGTGTACAGCGGATGCCGCTCGACCGCGGCGCGCTCCTCAGGTCCGAGGGGACCAGGCTTGTCCAGAATCCTGTTCGACACTCCCACCTTCCCGACGTCGTGCAACAGCCCCGCGCGACGCGTGCGAATCATGGTGGCAGCGTCGAATCCGAGCCCTTCGCCGATCGCACAGGCATACATCGCCACCTGCGACGAGTGCCGATAGGTAAACGGTGACTTCGCGTCGATGATGTCGGCAAACGCCTGCGCGATCTGGTCGAGGCAATGCTCATCGACGCGACGGACCCAGTGCGCCGGTTCCAGCGTCTTCACGTGGCTCTCGACATCGGGGCTCTGGACCATCTCCCAGAACGGCTCGTCATGAACCCAGGTGAGCACCAGGTCAGTGAGCCTCGGATCAAACCAGCGTCCCCGACGATGGCGCAGCATCGAGGTCGTCGCGTCGGGCCCCTCCGTCCCCTGGAACACCTCCACCGTCTGGGCAAGATTGAGAATCCGCGACATCACGGGGATCTCGTCGCCGCGCGTGCCGCCAGGATAGCCCTGACCATTCCAGTGCTCGTCGAGCGAGCGAATCGCCTGCACCGTGCCGTTAGCGAAGCCGAGTCGGCGTGCGATGTCGGCCCCACGCTCGCACCGTGCCTCGATGATGTCCCTCGTCATGCGCTCCTGCCGCACGATGCCCAGGAAATAGCGCAGGCGCGACCATAACGAGTCACGCATCCCGCTGCTGTGCCAGGTCGCGACGGCCAGCCGCATGCGGTCATCCCAGTCCACGATCTTCATGCGTGGCTTGACCGCCTGGTCGTCGGAACCGAAGATCGAGGCGATACGGGCGGCATTGCTCGAACAGCCCGAGTCCTTGAGCAGCAGGGCGTAGTACAGCTGCGCAAGCTCTTCGTCGCCGAGTCCTGCGTCGCGACCAAGCCGCATGCCAATCACACATGCGCGCACGGAGTGTCCGAGCGGTTGTCCTTCGGTGAGGTCGAGTGCGCGCGACAGCGCGGCCAGGACTTCCGATGCCGCCACCTCGCGGCTCGTGTCCGCAGCCGATCGACTTGCGGCGAGCGAGGCGGCTTCGGCGACGGCGTCGTCTCTTGACATGCGATGCGGCGTGAATGGCAACGTCCCTTGATGCTGGACGATCCACACCCGTTCCAGCCGCCCGCGGTGTGACGGTTTCGGCATCGCGCGTAACCGCCCGCATCGTCCATCCGGTCATGTCGACCGGGACCCCACGCCGTGCGTCCGATGCTGCAGTCAGGGAGTCATCACCGCGTGCTGCCGCCGGGGCAATCGCGACAAGGCGTCAATGATGGTGACGTCCCGGATGCCGATCGTCTGCTGCAACGCAGATCGAGCGTGCTGAACTGACTCGTGTTCCGGCGGACGCAGCGCCCCAGTGTCGGGCATCTCGCGGGTATCCGCGCAGCCGCTCTCTCGCCGCCACCGCCACACGTGACGCATCCGTTGCCGGCCTCGACGCTCTCGGATACCTTCTCGGCGTCTCATCACGCCAGAATCGCTCGATGACCGTAACCGTGCTCGAGCCGGTCCGTGCGACGTTTCGGGCGGTAGCGGCGGCGGTAGTACCGGAGACGGAAGCGTTGCAGTCGGACGAGTGGTCGACGCTTGAACAGCTGGTCGAACATGCCCTCGCTAAACGCCCGGAGCGCCTGCGACGGCAGTTCGTCACGTTGCTGCGCGTCATCGAGTACCTGCCAGCCCTATCGCACCGGAGAAGGTTCAGCCGACTCGGCCCGGGAGCGCGCGTTGCGGTGCTCAAGAAACTCGAGCGCTCCCCGATCCTGCTCGTGCGACGCGGCTTCTGGGGACTTCGGACGCTCGTCATGATGGGCTATTACGCGCAGCCCGAGATCCAGACGCGACTCGGCTATTGCGCGCATCCCGACGGGTGGAGTGCGCGCCGTCGATCGGGCGAGTACCCGGTCATCGACCTGCCGCCTGACGAGCGCGGACCGCCTGACGATACAGGACCGATGCGCGGCGCGTCATGAGCACCGACCTCCGATACGACATCGTCATCATCGGGTCCGGCGCGGGTGGCGGAACGGTCGCGCAGGCGCTCGCGCCGATGGTCGGGCAGGGTCTCAGGATCCTGGTCCTCGAGCAGGGCCCGCGGCTGGACGATCACGAATACACGGGTCGCGAAATCGAGATGGCGGACGTGCTGTTCGAGGATGGCGGCGGTTTCCTCACGGCGGATGGGACCATGACGCTGGCGTTCGGCCGTCTCTACGGGGGCTCGACCGTGGTGTACACCGGCACGTCATTGATCGCCCCCGACCGCGTGGTGCGCAGCTGGTGCGTACCGGGACTCGAGCACGCCGACATCGAGCGTCGCTGCCGGAAGTACATGGCGGAGAACCACGTGCACTATCTGCCGCGCGTGCTCGTGAACGAGAACAACAAGCTCTTTTTCGCCGGATGCTACCGCGCCGGCTTCAGAGCGGAACAGTTCCCGCTCAACCTCCGCGGCTGCAAGGGCTCCTCGTTATGCAACCTCGGCTGCCCCAACGCCGCGAAAATGGGAACACACCGGGTGCAGCTGCCTAACGCGGAACGTGAGGGTGTGGAGGTTGTGACCCGCGCCGAAGTGCTGCGCCTGGAGGACCGCGCAGCCGTCGTGCGCGTCCACGAGAAGGTCGCCGGCACGAAGGGCCGCCCCTCGGAGTGGATGCCGGGCACGTACCGTATTTCGGCTCGGATCATCGTGTCGTGCGGCGGATCGATCGGCACAACCGCGCTGCTTCTGCGGTCACCCGTCACCGCCTCGCTGCACGGGCTGGGTCGCGGCTTTACCTGTCACCCCGCGCACATCCTCGTGGCCGAGCATGACCGCGAGATCACCAACGATGTCGGGCATCCCAAGAGCTATTTCCTCGATCGCGCGGCCGAGGAAGGGTTCGTGCTCGAGACGTGCATGTACTTCCCGTTCATCACGGCCAAGAACCTGACGGGTTTTGGGGCCGAGCACAGCGCGCTGATGAACGCGTTCCCGCGTCTGCAGATGATCCTCGTGCTCGCGTGTGACAAGGCCGTACCGCAGAACCGCATCACCGTGGACAGGACGGGGAAGCCCGTGGTGCACTACACCTTCACGCCGGAGGTCATCCGCTCAATGGTGGCGGCGACGCGGACGTCGGCGAGAATCTTTTTTGCCGCGGGGGCACAGCGCGTGCACGCGCCTTCGGCGGATCCGCCGTTGATCGAGCGGCACGATGCGTATCGCCTCGACGACCTGATTGCGCATGACCATTTCCTGCCGGGTCGGATCTCAGTCTCGGCAGCGCACTTGATGGGTGGGTGCGGCATGGGGCTGCAGGGCACCGCGGTGACCGACTCGCGTGGACGAGTCCACGGCGTACCCTGGCTGCGAGTTGCCGATTCGTCGCTGTTCCCGGATTCGCTGGAGATCAATCCCTATCTCACGATCATGGCACTGGCCGATCGCGTCGCCGAGGACCTCGTGGACACCTGGCGGCAGCTCCCGCCGTAGCCGGGGCGCGGCGCCATCGCCGTCCGCGCCCCAAAACTCACCGCTTCTACCGCGGGCGAGCTGAGCTCGCGCAAGTCACGACCGGATGGATCGGCGTGAAGATGTTCCAGGTGATTGCGCCGACGAGCCCATTCAGGAATGTGTGCTCCACCATCACCTTGGCAACGCCGTTGGGACACTGGGTGCGGGCGTTGATCGTGTCCGGAGGCACCAAACCGAAGACCCACGACTTCTGCCAGGGCAGGTCGATCTTGGTGTCGGCCTCAGGAGCGCCCGTGATGACGGTCGTGCGGAAGCAGCCGGTGAGGAGCACGGCGAATACCATGAGTCCAAGAATGCGCGACTTCATCGGGTGCCCTCCGGCTGGCCAGGCGTGGAAACGTCCCATACGATCGCAACCGGTTCACCCGTCACCCGGGCAATCTTGGCGGCGCGATCAAGGGCCTCCGCGCTGGAGTCGCCCAGGTGGACCTGCGTCGTCGACGCGTCGAGTGAGGCGCGGCCGCCGCCGGCACACGTCACCGTGACCGTCCACGGATACCAGATGCCGAGTGTGACGGCAGCACCCACCCAGTTCATGACCGTGAACTTGGAGGCGACATACGCCACGCCGTTGGGGCACTGCGTGCGAACGTCGATCGGTTTCGCCTCGACGAGACCCCAGATCCAGGTCGACGTCCAGGGTTTCTCGACCTTGGTTTCTCCAGCCGGAAGTCCCGTCGCCACGACTTGATGGAAGCAGCCGGCAAGGAGGACACACCCCACGACGGCCGCATTGAGCAATCTGTTTCTTCCCACAACCCCTCCAGGGTGAAGGTTGGCCCACGAGCGAAGAAGCGATGGAGCTGCGCGCGAACGAATATTGCACGCGCTGGCCAGTAGTCAAACGGAGATGTACCGCTCTTATTCTCGCTGCACAGAGAATCGCGGCCTGTGGAGCGCGGCATCGCTCGAATGACCCAGTCTGATCTGCGGTCCGAGCCGCGGTTGGAACGCGGCGGGATGGTCAGGTCAGGTTGGTGACGTGAACAGTCAGGCGTTTCTCGTGGGAGCCGCAGGCAACGATGATCTCGGCGCGCCCCGGCGCGAGTGCGCGCGCCACTCCCGGCGGTTCCGCCAGCAGGATCGTTGGATCCGACGTCGAGAGGACGACCGGGATCGCCCGCTCCTGACCCGACATGTCGACAAGCCGCACGCCGAAGGCCACGGCGCTCCCCGCAACCATTCGCTCCGGCACGCCGATCACCTCGACCTGGCGCAGCGGCACCGAGCCGACGATCACGAGCGATTCGGCCATCAGCCCGTTGACGGTCGCGCGCACGCGCACACGCCCCCATTGCTGACCCAAGAGCTCGCCCGCCGAGTCGATCGCGGCGACGTTCATTGCATCGACCGACCAGACCACATAGTCGGCGACCGGCGCTCCCGCGGCATCGCGACAAACAGCATGAAGCGTGAGTCGCTCCCCCAGGGCGATGACGGCGGGGTGCGCGACGATCTCGATCGCGCGCGACCGGGCGGCGCGCTGCGTGCCGGATGACGGCTCCTGTACGATCGGCGGCGGGATCGCAATCCCGTGCGTCGCCGCTGCCGTCCCTGTCACACTCCCCGGCAATCCGCGCGCGGCGTGGTCGGAGATGGCGAGAATCTCCGAGGAACGCGGTGTCAGCATCGCCCGTTTGACATCGTCACCTAACGAGGCAAGGACGCCGTCACAGTCGGCGAGACCCATGAGCTGCACGCGCACGGGGTCGTCGCGGCGTGGTGACAGGCTCGTCGCACCCATGCTCTCCAGGGCCGCGAGAATGGTGGGGAACCGGTGCTCGGGCCGCTTGGCGAGCATGCGTTGCACCGTGGCCGCCAGCTCGGGGGGGCAGTCGGCCCGTATGGACGTCAGCACCGGAGCTTCTGTGCCGGCATGCGCCTGCATCACGGAAAAGGCATCGCCGGTGAATGGCACGCTCCCCGTCACCAGCTCGTACGCCACGACGCCGAGTGAGTATTGATCACTGGCTCCCGTGAGGCTGGCGGCGTAACACTGTTCAGGGCTCATGTAGCTGGCGGTCCCCTGCACCAGGCCGGTCATCGTCAGCGATGGGCCCTCGGCAACCTTGGCGATCCCGAAATCGGTCACGACCGCGCGGCCATCCGCGGCGAGCAGCACGTTCCCGGGCTTCACGTCGCGATGGATGACACCGGCCCCATGCGCGTGCTCGAGGGCCGAACCGACCTGATGCAACAGGGTGCGGACGACCGACACGTCGAGCAGTCGTCCGAGATCGAGCTCCTTTCGCAGCGCACCTTGCAGGGTGCGGCCGGGCACGTACTGCATTGCGAAGAAGTAGAGCCCGCCCTGTTCTCGCACCGCGTGGACGGCCGCGATGTTGGGGTGTTCCAGATTTGCCTGCGTGACGGCTTCCTGGTGAAAGCGCTCGATCATGCCCGGGTCGGCCATGATCTCGGGTGACATGACCTTGAGCGCCACACGACGGCGCAGCCGACGCTCCTGCGCGAGGAACACCCCTGCCATTCCGCCAAATCCGAGGAGCGCCAGGACCTCGTACTCGTCTCGCACGACGACACGCAGTCGCTCCATAACGAGTCGCCACGAGCGATCTCGAGCGCTGGCTTCGGGATTTGTGGGCATCACCATTGCTGTAGTTCTTCGTTGACTTGCCGCGTTCCCGAGGGGCTCTCATATTCCGCGCCCCGCGAAGGGCGGTGGAGAAGATGAGCAGACTGCACGGGAGACGGGAGGTGTCATTGCCGCGAGCACGGCGACGGGCCGGACTGCGTGGTTCCACCATCGGAGCCGCGCTCGTTGCCGGACTGTTGGCCTGCAGCGGGGGCGAAGGACCCGCCTCGACGTCAGGCGCGTCTGGCGGCCTCGGCGCTGCGCTGGCCGTGCACACGTCGACGCCGGGACTGCGTGTGCGGCTTTCAGTCGTTAGTGTCCCGGGAAACGCCGCCCTGGGCCAGCGCACCATCCAGCTGGACACCCCTGGCAGCGATGTGGTCGAGATCGAAGTCGACCTTTCGTCCTGCCTCGGACAATCGGGCGAGGCATCGTGTCGGGTGCAGCTGAACGCGGAATTGCTGGACCCGACCGGCCGCGTGCTCGATCAGACATCGTCGGCTCCGCTCACGCTTGCCGATGGCGAACGCAGGACGGTGCCACAACCGCTCGTCCTGCGCGAGGTCAATCGCATCGTCGTCACGCCGTCACCCGTGCAACTCGACGTCGGGCGGACGCAGACATTGGTCGTGACGCCGCAAAACGTGTTTGGCGTGATGGTGGTCCGCACCGCCGTCACGTTCACCACGACCGCCCCCACCATCGTCGCCGTGTCCTCCGCGGGTGTGGTGACTTGCGTGTCGCCCGGCGTGGTGACGGTGCGCGTGACCGTTGGCGATCGTACCGCCGACGTGCCCGTGACCTGCTCGGTACCTCCACGCGTCGTCGTGACGCCGGCGGCGGTGACGCGATCCGCGGGACAGGGGGAGACGATCAGCCGGGTGGATACGCTCAGGGTCACGAACGGCGGCGGAGGCTCGTTGACGGGAGTTCAGGCGGCCGTCTCGGCTGGCGCGCCCTGGCTCAGTGCAACCGTGACCACCACCACGGCACCGGCAACGGTGTTCGTCAACAGCAATCCCACCGGCTTGAATCCGGGCACATTCGCGGCGACCGTCACGGTCAGTTCGTCGACGCGTCCGGATGTGACCGCTGTGGTGATTCCGGTGACGTTCACGATCGCTCCGCAGTCGCCGCGCATCGTGCTGAATCCGCCGCAGGCCAGTTTCAGCGCGGTCGCCGGGAGCGTCCTGCCTAACCAGTTGAGTGTGGTCGTCACCAACGGAGGCACGGGTACGCTGAGCGGCCTGAGCATCGGTACCGTCGTGGACCTCGCCACCGGCGGGGATCCGACATGGCTGGACCGCTCGTTCAGCGGCCCGACGGCGCCGACGACGCTGTTCCTGCGTCCCAACACGACGCAGCCGGTGGGGACCCGAAGCGCGCGCGTGGAAGTGCGTTCCACCGCACCCGGGGTGACCAACTCTCCGCAGTTCTTGGATGTCACCTACGTGATCAGCAGCGGCACACCCGGTGTATCCGTGAGCGGACGCGTCTTCAACGCGTCGAACAACACGGGGATTGCTGGGGCGGTGGTCACCGCCACGCGACTGGGCAGCACGGTGAACTCTACCACGACCGACCTTCAGGGTGCCTATGCGTTCGACCTGCCGGTGGCCAATGGGTACACGTTTGGTGTTGCCGCCTCCGGATTCGTGACCACGTCGATCGTGAGCCTGGATGTATCCGCCGCGCTGACCGCGCCTCCCGTGCCGCTCGCGCTGGCCAGTGCAACCGCTGGTGCGATCGCTGGCACCGCGCGGAGTGCCACCACCGGCGCCGCCATTGGTGCCGGCGTCACGGTGGAGCTCCGGCAGAACGTCAACAACCGCACGGGGGCGACCGTGGCCACCGCCACAACGAATGCCAGCGGAAACTACACGTTCGCCAGCGTCCCGGTGGGGACGTACACGCTCCTCGGAAGGGTTGCCGGCTACTCCGATGGACAAGCTACTGCCGCGTCGATCGGCGCGCAGACGACGACGCAAGACCTCCTGATGTCGCCTACGCTGACCGGCGGCGCCGTCCGCATTGTCCTTCGTTGGGGAGCCACGCCTACGGATCTCGACTCCCACATCACCTTCCCAACCGTCAGCGGTGCGCGCGGATGGGTGCAGTTCGACAGCCCGGGTGTCTGCACCGTTGATCCGGTCTGTCTCGACATCGACGACACTGACGGATTCGGCCCCGAGACCATCACCATCCAGAATGTCATCCCCGGAGTCTACCGCTACTACGTGAACAACTTCAGCGGACAGTTCGAGGGCGACCCCGCGACGCTGGCGCAGTCCAATGCCATCGTTGAGGTCTTCCAGGGAGCGGGGACTGTACCGGTGCGGACATTCACTGCCCCTCAACTGGCCGGGACCATGTGGTTTGTGTTCGAGCTGAACGGGACCACGATCACCACGATCAACCGAATGGTGGCCTACAACGGAACCCAGCCGGCGCGCATCCTCTCGCCGTTCTCCCCGGAGACGACAGCGGAGATCGATCTCAATTTCATGCGGAACACGCTCCGTCGCGTTCTGAAGAAGCCCAGATCGATCCGCCGCTGACCTCTCTCACCGATTCCCCGATGCCTGACGATCAGCTGCTCACGCGACGCGACGGTGTCCTCCGCACAGGTGTACGGTGGCTGGCCGCTTGTCTGACCATTGGGCTGCTGCCGTTTGAGCTCGGTCCCGCCGTCGCGCACGCCCAGGGCACGCCATTGGTGATCGGCGTGCTCCCGTTCGATGCGACGCGTGCCGACACCGCATTGCGCCCGCTGGGATTCGCGATTGCCGATCTCATTGCCACGGACTTCGCGATGGTGCAGCGCCTGCGCGTCGTCGAGCGCCTCAGGTTGGGCGAGGTGCTCCGTGAGCAACAGCTGGCCCGCACCGGAGTGGTGGATCGGACCGTCGCCCCGAGAGTGGGACGATTGATGCGGGCCAATCGGCTCGTGGCCGGCGCTCTCGTCACAGGAGCCAGCAATCGACTGGTGTTCGAGGCGCGTATCGTCAACGTGGAGAGCGGAGTCGTGGACACCGCGCTGCAGCGCGCCACTGCGAACGTCGCCGACATACTCGACGCCCAGAAGCAGATCACGTTTGGGCTCCTGGGGAGACTTGGCATCGGACTCACGCCGCGTGAGCGGTCTGTGATCGAGCAGCGGCCGACACGCAACCTCGGCGCCCTGCTGGCATACGGGCAGGGCGTGCAGGAGGAGGTCAACGGCAATTTCGCCGGGGCACGACGCGCGTTCAGGCGCGCATCCACGCTCGATCCTTCGTTTCGCGCCGCAGTGACACGTCTGCAACAGACCAACGCGATCGCAATCCGGACCGAAGGCACCATCGTGCAGGGCGTGGTTGACGTCGTGAACCCCTCGCTCCCCCACGTTCCCACGCAACCGCCGGCGGGCACGATTGTCACTCCCGGGCTCTCGCTTCCCCGCGGGACGATCGTGGTCACCATCAGCCGGCCCTGAGGGTTTGGACGATGTCACGACTCAGCTATCGACTCGGGGTTGCCCTGCTCGGCATTGTTGCTTTTGGGCGTGAGCTGGGTGCACAGGGTGCGCTCCTCAAGCGGCGCCAGGCTTCGGTGTCTCCACGTCTCGAGCGAATCACCTTCGCCGATAGCGGTATCAGGGACGGCGACACCGGATCGCCGATCAAGACCGTGGAGCAGGTCTCCGTTCCGTTCGGTGCTTCGTTTTCTACGGCGCGCGGCTGGACGCTCGATGTCGCGGCTGCGTTCACGACGGGAACCGTCGAATACGACAACGGCGCCACCACGGAGATCAATGGAATCAGCGACGTGCGGGTTCGGGCATCTGGCAAGCTGCTCGGCGACGGCCTGATTCTTTCGTTAGGGGCAAACCTTCCGACCGGGGCCACGGGGCTGGATACGGCGCAGCTGGCCGCGTTGCGCGTCCTCGCCGCGCCGGCCCTCGGCATCAATCTCCCCGCGTTCGGTTTCGGTCCCTCGGGCGCGGTCGGCCTGGTGGGCACGAGGCTTCTGGGCAACTGGGTCGGCGCACTGGGACTGTCATACGAGTTCCGCGGCAGGTTCTCTCCGATCGCCGCACTTCAGGCGGGGGCGGACCCGGAGTTTGATCCCGGAAACACCACTCGCGTGTCTCTGGGCCTCGAAGGGTTCGTCGGCGACAGCCGCCTGAGCGTACAGGGAGGCGCCGACTTCTATAGTGACGACCGCTTGACCACAGACGCCGGCGTATCGACCCTCAAACTCGGTCCCGTGATCTCGCTGGAGTCGTCGCTCAGCTTCAGTGGCACCCGAATCCGGGATGGTCGCGCCTTCGGTGCCGTGCGCAGACGGGCGTCCTTCTCGCGCGATGGGGAAACCGTGTCGGGCGGCGATGGGGTGTATTTCAGCGCCGGCATCGAAGGAGGGGTCGTGGTCACCCGAACGATCGATGTACATATCGCAGGCGATGGCCTCGTGCACTCCGGATTGGAGGTCGACAACACCCTGATGACCGCCAAGGCCAGCTACGTCGGTGTACTGCTCGGTATCAGAGCGCGAGGGGCGAGCGGTGTCTTCGAACCGTTTGTTCGTGTCGGGACCGGCACGATCGAGCCTGGCACCGAATCCTCGACGTTCAGCGCTTTCGCGGCCGGATTGACGCTCATCCTCAGATTCTGAGCCGGACTTCAGCTACACCGATTCTGACTACTGAAGAAACTGCGCTCGCCGGAAGTCAGATCACGGACCTCCGACAAGTACCGGCATGCCTCGGGACGCCCACCCGCGTTCATGTACAGGCGCAGGACCACGCGCGCCGCCTCGCTGCGGTTCTGCGGTTCGATGAGTCGCGCGAACAATTGCTCCGCCCTGGCACCAAGTGCTTGCCATTGCTCGCTGCTTCGCGTGGTTGTATCCGTCGATCGATCCTGGAGCGTTTTCAGTGCTTGCTCGTCCTGCGGCGTATCGGTCGTCGGCGCCGTCGGAACCTGAGTAGGGAGCGGTTCAGGCCTCTCCTTTGCCGTCCCTGGCGCTACCCGTTCGCTGCCCCGTCTGCTCCGTTGGCCTTCCCGAGGTTGCGATGTGTCGGGCACCGGAACCACTCCGGGGCCGACGCCCGCCGATGGTGCACTGTCACTCCTCGACGGCGCCGAGTCGGTCGGAGCTGACATGGCGCGCGCGGTCTCCGGCTTCGTGGGCTCAGTGCCTTCGGTGCCACCCTTCATGGCGAGCCATGTGCCTGCAGCCAGGACCATCGCGACAGCAGAAGTGATGAGTGCCTTACGAGTGCGACGTTGTGGTGCCGACACCACTCCGACACGAGTTGTGGCAGCACTCACAGGCTCGACTGCAGGGTGGGTGTCGCGGTCTTCTGCGGTTTGGCCACGGAGCGCGAGGAGCGACGTGATCGGGACCGATAACCGGATGGGAAGGATCAGCAGCGTGGTCGCATCTTCCCACCATGCGGCCACTGTCCGCAGCGGGCCGTCCGCTCCATCGCGAATGCTCAGGAGGCACGTCGCGTCCGAAGAACTAAGTTCTCCAAGCATCACTGATTCGCCCGGCAACACCGAGCGGACCGCGGCAATGATGTTCCCGCGGGTCAGCGGCGTTCCGCTGTCGATCGGAACACGAACGGCAGCGGCGACATCAGGGAGAATCTCCAAACCCCCGACCTCCCATTCCTCCAGGAGCTCGGGGCCCGCGCTCGACGTCACGAGCCGAAAGCCTCTGTATGCAATCGACGGTGAACCTGAGCCGACCCCACTCGGAACGGCGCAGACCAGCCCGTCCGCCATCGCCCCGGGGAAGAAGCCGAGGACCCTGGTCGGTGCAAGTCTCGTAAGTGCTTTCCAGACAACCGTTTCCGTGGACATCCGCGGCCTCGCGTCACCGTCGCCAGATCCAGAACCCTCTCGGGGTTCTGGCGCGAACGATGCATTGCTCGTAACCGTTGGTCCAGTCAGTCAGACTGGGTAACCTCGGATAGCGCAGGCGAGGCGTTCGGTGCGAGTATCCGTCCAGACTTCGACGTAGCAGGAGACTTCCCATGAAACGAACTTTGATCCTGACGCTCGCCACGGCATGCGTGATGTCGGCGTCACCTCGGAGCGGCTGGACCCAGGACAGCCCCCGCAAAGTGACCGTTGCCGTGTTGAGCTTCACGGCCGCCGCAATGGTCAAGCGCGACCAGTACGCCGCCCTGGCCGATGGCATCCCCATCGTGCTCGGAACGGAGCTCGTGACACATCCTTCCATCAAGCTCGTGGAGCGCGAACAACTGCGGAGCGTGCTGAACGAGCTGGATCTCGGACGCAGCGACAGGGTCGACGCTCAAACTGCCGTCAAGGTTGGCAAACTCCTCAACGCACAGTATCTGGTGCTGGGCGGATTCCTCGTGGACCCCAAGGAGGAAATGGAGCTGACATCGCGCGTCGTGGAAGTCGAAACGGGCCAGATCCGTAGCGCGACCAAGGTGAAGGGGAAGGGACAGGACATCTTCGAGCTCATCAGCAAGCTCACTAAATCGTTGAGCCCCCTGCTCAGTATCGAAGCTCCCCCCGGTCAGCCACGTCGTTCGGGCGAGAACGCGGGGGGAAACGACGTGCAGGCCTTTGGGATCTTCATCGAAGCGGATCGACAGAGGCAACTTGGCAACAAGGAGAAGGCGATCCAGCTTGCGCGAAACGCGATGCAAGTCTCGCCCAGATTCGAGCCGGAGTGCCGCGCGATGCTTTCCGAGCTGGGTGCCATGTAGCGGTGTCGACAGGGCGTGTCATCGTGATGGGTAAAACGACCCTCGCCGCAATCCACGGTAGCCGAGACCTTGATCTCGGCGCCTCGCGCGCGGCGATGAGCCGCGAGGAGAGCAGTTCTCGCCTGTGAGAGTTGGAGCGGGTCGACCTGGAAGCGAAAAGGCGTCAGTCGAGACGTTCAGCGGCCAGGCAACATCATGAGGAACCGGGTTATGGCATCGGGCTTGAAACTGGGTACGCGGCGGAAGGTGGCCGCGGCACTGGTCGCGCTGGTTACGGGGGCTTGCGGCGGCGGTGACTCGTCGGGACCTCCCACCGTGAGCGTGGTGGAAGTCTCGCCCGCCACGGGGACCGTTGAGGTTGGGTTCACCATCCAGCTCGCGGCCGCGGCGAAGAGCGCATCCGGAACCGTGCTCACCCGACCAATCACCTGGACCTCGACGAATCCCGCCGCGGCAACCGTGTCGCAGACGGGGCTGGTCACGGGAGTCTCCCCGGCGACGGTGAACGTCACGGCGACGGCTGATGGACGAACCGGGACATCGCAGATCGTCGTGATCCTCCCTGCGGTCGTCACGGTCGCTGTGACGTTGCCAGTCACCGAGCTGCTCGCCGGGCTCACCGCTCAGGCCACCGCCACGCTCCGCGATGCCAGGGGTGCACCGCTGACGGGCCGGGTCATTGTCTGGTCGTCGTCCAACAACGCCGTAGCAACCGTGAACAGCACCGGCCTCGTGACTGCCGTCGGGGCGGGAGACGTCGCAATTACCGCGACGAGTGAGGGGCGGAACGGCTCCGTCAACTTGCGAGTCCTGCCCCCGCCGGTGGCTTCCGTCTCCGTCACGTTAGGCAATGCCAGCCTGCGGGTTGGCGAATCGACACAGGCCCAGGCTGTGTTGAAGGACGCGGCCGGCAACACGCTGTCGGGCCGGGTCGTCTCGTGGTCGAGCAGCGCCCCCACCGTTGCGACCGTTTCCCCGACGGGCCAGGTGACAGGCGTTTCCAACGGCCTGGCAGTCATTACCGCGGCGAGTGAAAGCAAGACCGGCACTGCGACGGTCGCCGTGCCAGTGGATTGGACCGTGATGGTTTTCCTTGCCGGAGACAACAATCTCGCCAAGCCAGGTATCGATGACCTCGACGAGATGGAAGAAATCGGGAGCTCATCCACGATGAAGGTGGTCGTGCAGGCCGAGTATAGCGGAGAGTGGCTGCGCGAGAATGGCATTACGTCTCCCGCACAGGTGGGTCGCCCAAACTGGAACACGTTCCGCTATGTGCTCCCGGCACGGGGGACGGCAGCTCCACGACTTGGCCCCAACGGGACCGTCGAGGACATCGGCAACCGGGACATGACCAGTCCCGCGCAGCTGCGCGAGTTCATCGCCTGGGCAAAGCAAACCGCGCCAGCACGGCGCTATCTGCTGGTGCTGTGGAATCACGGAAACGGCGCGGGTGGTCTGCTGGCGGACGAGACCACCAATCCGGGCAGACTCATGACGCTGTCGGAAATGCGCACCGCGCTCACGGGTGACACGCCGATCGATCTGGTTGATTTCGACATGTGCCTGATGGCGACCTTCGAAACGGTGGTGGCGCTGCGCGGAGTCGCGCGCACGGCGGTGTTCTCCGAGGAGGTCGTGCCCGGAGAAGGCAACGACTATCGCGAAGTCCTGCGCACCGTGGAGCAGAACTTCGGCATCTCGACGACCGAGATGGCAGCACGAGTGGCCGACGCGTTCATCAATGGCTATTCCACCAATCCGCGGCCGTCGCTCACCATGTCGGCCGTGAACATCGAGGCGGCGGATCCGCTGATCGCCGCCGTCAACACGTTAGGCACGACGCTGAACGGGCTCTTGCCGCAGAATGCGGTGCAGATCTCCCAGGCGATCGCGAACGCGCAGAATTACAGCACCAAGTGGGTGCGCGACGTCGGCAATGCAGCGGATTCGCTCCGGGCGCGCACGACCGGAGGAACGCAAGCGCTGATCGACGCCGTCAAATCGGAATTGAGCAAGCCCGCGTTCATGCTGCGCAACCGGATCAGGCTCGGGAACGCATCGTCGTCGCTGCCGGTGGCGCGATCGACGGGACTCTCGATCGTCTTTCCTGCACTCGCGTCGTCCGATGCCCTGCCGTCGGCCGGAGAGTCGAGCCTCGCATCCTACGCAGCACAGATGCCGAATTCCGGGTGGACCACGTTCCTCAGGACCTATCTGAGCAGCGCTCCGAGCAGGGCATTCGTCGACGTCGGCACGCAGACGCTGCAGACGTACATCATCTGGAGCCTGGGCGACCTGCTGAACACCGCCGAGATCGACTTTCTCGTTGCCGAGCCGGGCGACAATCCCAATAGCGTCACGTTGCAGGTGCCGTGGTTCGGTTCGGTCACGCCTAACGGGACGTTCACGCCGGACAGCTACGATTCGCGAACGCCAATGGAGGGCTGGTCATCCAAGCGCTATGTCGCCAGCGGTACCTATTTCTTCTTTGCCTGGCTGTACGATGACCCGAACAACGTGCGCCCGGCCGTTCAGCTGTATCACCGCTTCGGGACCACCGGCGCCTTCACCGCCAGATTCCAGGGAACGCTTCCACGGTTGCAGCGCGCTGGGCTCCAGTGGTATCGCGACCCGGGACTGACCCTCGAGAAGATGGCGACGGGCCAGTACACCGACCTGATTCCCATCATCAATTGGACACCGGCGGGTGGAGGTAACGGACGGCTGGCGCCGCTGGGCGATCCGATCGTGGCAAACGGAGCGGGTGCGTTCAGCCGGCCGGAGAGTGCATGGAACGGTGGTGCGTCGCCCAGGATCACCGCGGCGCAGGTCCGCACGCTCGAGGCGATTCGGGCCGCGCGAGCGAAGATGCCCCCTCGCAATGTGTCGCCGGCAGTGCGCGATCAGCTGCTGCGACAGCTGCAGTCGCTCACGAAGCGGCAATGAGGTCGAGCGTCGTGCTGCTGGTCAGCATCGGCAGCCTCGCCGGCTGCGGCGCTGGCCAGTCACAGCAACAGCCGCCGCCGGCCACGCGCGACACAACACAACCGCAGCCGGCGGTCTACGCCGTGCGGGACCTGGTGCAGCGAGCGGGAATTGCCGGCACGGTGGATGTCCGCGGGCGGTGCATGCGAATGAGTCGGGTCATCGCCAGTGGTCCGCCCCCGCGCACCCGATCCGACTGGCAGTTCGCCGACGCTGCGGATTCCAGCGTGGCCGTCTGGGTCTCCGGCACTCGTCCCGACGACTGCAACTATGCCAGCAGCAGTCCCGCTCCCACCGTCATTCGCGCGGCGGTGGAGCGGGACACCGTGCGGCTGGCCACGACGCAGCCGGTGGTGCGCGTCTTTCTGGTGAGAGTCCCCTAGCGACGCGCTACATCTTGGGCGGTACGTCGGTGTTGTTGATGTCGCGCACGACCTTCCACGTGCCGTCCGCCTGCTTCTGCCAGATCGTGAGGTACTTGCCGCTGTCCGCCATCGCCGCCGCGCCCTTGGGAGTGACCGTCATCGTGTACGATCCGGCTTCGATGGCGTAGTCACCGGCGAGGGTGATTTCATCGGTTCGGAACGAGACGCTCGACAGGGACATGGCCTGCAGCATCCCCGTGAACGCCTCCTGCGCCGCGGCGGGGCCCCGCAAGGCAGGCATCCCGGGCTGCATGATCACTGCGTCCGCGGTGTAGTGCGACAGCGAGGCGGGTACGTCGCCCCGGTTGAGAGCCGCCGCCAGCTGCGTGTTCGCCGCTTCGATGGCTTGACGCGCGCCAGCAGGATCGGGCGCTGCCGCCGCGGGCTGCTCCGTGGCTGGTGCGGTGCAGGCAATGAGGAGCAGCGCCGAAAGGAATGAGAGCCAGCGACGACGGATCATGAGCGTAACCCACAGGTGAGAGGTGGTGACACGCACGCCGGAGAGCCGGGCTCCCCCAGCGCCCTCTATTACCAGCCTCACCGGCCACCGCGTCAAGCGGCACGTGACGAAAGGAGGGCGACCCAGACGCCCTACCTAGCGATTCCACCGTCTCACACGTATGTCGGTTCTGCACCAGCCTGGCCCTCATCCTTGGAGTGAACATGCTGTCTCGGCTTGCCTCCCTCGCGCTCATTGCACTCACCGCGCCGTTGGGTCTCGCTGCGCAAGGGGTGCCCTCGCAAACGACCCCAACGCCCACAGTCAATGCCGCCGACGATCCGCTCCTGCGGGGATTCAGGTGGCGCTCGATCGGCCCCACCGGTCAGGGGGGACGCGTCAACGATATCGCCGTCGTGGAGGGCAACCCCTCGACCTACTACGTCGGGTTTGCGACTGGCGGCCTCTGGAAGACGACCAACCTGGGGACCACCTTCGAACCCATTTTCGACACGTACACCACGCACTCCATCGGCGACATCGCCATCGCACCGTCGAATCCCGACATCGTGTACGTGGGAACGGGTGAGCCGAACAATCGCCAGAGTTCCTCGTTCGGCGACGGGATGTACAAGACCACCGACGGCGGTAAGACGTTCAGGCAGGTCGGGCTCAGGGAAACACAATCCATCGCCCGCATCCTCGTCCATCCACGCGATCCCAACACGGTCTGGGTGGCGGCCAATGGGCATCTCTTCGGTCCCAATCCGGAGCGTGGCGTCTTCAAGAGTTCGGATGGCGGGGCAACCTGGAACAAGGTGCTGTACGTGGACGAGAACACCGGCGCCACGGACCTGATCATTCATCCACGTGATCCCAACACGCTTTTTGCGGCGACCTACACGCGGCGGCGCACGTCCTGGGGATTTGCGGCCGGCGGCCCGGGCGATGGGATCTGGAAGAGCACCAACGGCGGTCAGACGTGGACACGCGTCTCGGGCGGCGGGCTGCCACGCGGCGTCATGGGCCGCATTGCGCTCGACTGGTCGAGATCCAACCCTAACGTGATCTACGCACAGATCGAAGTGGGACCGAGCGGTGAGCCGATCGGGGCTGGTGCGCGCGCGGGTCAGCCACAGGGAGGTGGGGGTGGGGGTGGAGGCGCTGGTGGCGGTGGATTCGACCAGCAGAACCTGCCCCCCGACGAGAACGTCAGCGGCATCTGGCGCTCGAGCGACGGCGGGCGTAGCTGGCAGTTCCGCAGCAACGAAAACCAGCGCCCCATGTACTTCTCGCAGATTCGCGTCGACCCTAACGACGAGAACACCGTGTACGTCGGTGGCGTGCAGGCGGCGAAGTCCACCGATGGCGCAGCGAAGTTCACGCAGCTAACCGGGTACGGCCACGTCGATCATCACGCGATCTGGATCGATCCCGGGAACAGCAGGCACGTGATGTACGGCAATGATGGGTCCGTCGACGTGTCCTGGGATGGCGCGCAGACGTGGGAGTCGATCCGGCATTGGGCGGTGGGCCAGCCGTACCACGCCTCCGTGGACATGAAGCGACCCTACACGGTGTGTACCGGCCTGCAAGACAACGGATCGTGGTGCGGGCCGAGCTCTGTACGCTCGGGCCCGATTCTCGGACAGGATTGGTTCCGTGTCGGCGGTGGCGATGGCTTCTACAGTCAGGTTGACCCGACGGACCCGAACATCATGTACACCGAGTCGCAGAACGGAAACATCAACAGGCTCGATCTGCGCACCGGAACTTCGACGAGCATTCGCCCCCGCGCCCCGCAGAGGGGCCCTGACGGGGGCACGAACTTTGGCGGTGGCGCTGGCGGACCGAATGTCTTCCCGACACCGGAGCCGGGGACCGTGCTTCGTTGGAACTGGAACACGCCGATTCAGATCTCGCCGCACGACGCCAGCACGGTGATCACGGGTGCCAATCGGCTCTTCGTTTCCAAGGATCGCGGGGAGACCTGGTGGATGAGCGCCGAACTCACCAAAGGCGCAAACCGCGACGACCGCGAGATTCTGGGCTTGAAGGGCTCGCTGCCATCGTGCAATCGTCAGCGTGCAGGACTCTGCATCAATGCCAAGAACGACGGCGTGTCCTTCTACGGCACCATCATCGCGGTCGGACAGTCGCACATTTCTGCGGACGTCATCTGGGTCGGCACTGACGACGGCAACATCCAGGTCACCCGCGACGGCGGAAAGACCTTTGCCGAAGTCGGCAAGAACATTCCGGGTGGCTCCCGCGAGTACTACATCTCGCGTGTGGAACCGTCGTACTTCGATCTTGGCACGGCGTACGTTTCGCTCGATGGCCACCGACACGACGATCTCAAGCCATACGTCTATGTCACACGCGACTTCGGAGCCACGTGGTCACCGATCATCGGCAACCTGCCGGCGTTCGGAAACGTCAACTCCATCAGACAGGATCCGCGCAACAAGGACCTGCTGTATGCCGCTACCGAGTTCGGATTCTTTACGTCGCTCGACGAAGGAAAGACGTGGAGCAAGTTCATGACAAACCTGCCCGTGGTCCGGATCGACGATGTGATCGTGCATCCGCGTGACAACGACCTCGTCCTCTCGACGCACGGCCGCAGCGTGTGGATCATGGACGACATCAGTGCGTTGCAACTGATGACACCGGCCGTCCTGCAGGAAAACGTAGTGCTCTTCGAGCCACGTAACGCCGTCGCGTGGAAGCAGGACATCCGGTTGCGCCGTTCGGTCACCGGTCAGAAGAACTTCCAGGGCGAGAACGCACCGGCCGGAACTGCCATCAGTTACTACCTCAAGAATCCGGCTCCCGGCGACGTGAAGGTCACGATCCGCGACCTCGGCAACGGGGGCTTCGTCCGCAGCATCGACGGGACGAAGACGGCGGGACTGAATCGCGTGCAGTGGAATCTCTGCAGCGATCTCCGACAGGTGCAGCAAGGCCAAGGCGGCGGCTTTGGTGGTGGCGGCGGCGGTGGGAATCCCTGTACTCAGGGCGGTTTTGGCGGCGGTGGCGGCGGACAGGCGGGTCAGGGTGGTCCGCGTGTTGGCCGCCTTGCAGCGCCCGGAGCATACCTCGTGACGCTGACAGTGGATGGCAAGGAGTACACGAAGACAGTCACGGTGCTCGATGACGTCTGGATGAACTGAAGCGGACACGTTAGGCACCTGGAGCTCCGGACCCGAGCGGCGGGGTCCGGAGCTCTTCTCGTTCGTGAGGGTGCCGGTTCAGCGAACAGGCGTCGACCCCCACGTCGAAATACACCGCTCCCAAGTCGCGCGCACGGCCACATACTATGGGTCGTCCACAGACCACCTGCACCCCTTCGGAATTCCGCTATGTCGCTCTGCCTCCGCGCAATCCTCGTCCCCTGGGCAGTTGTGTGCTGCCCTTCGGCGCTCCTCGGACAGGCGAAAACAACGAGCCAGCGGGTCCCCGCTGCGGAGCTGGCCCCAGCACTGGCCAATCTCGTGTCGGAGACGGAGAGTGAAATGTCCTCCGTAGTGCGTCGATACAGCGCAGACCAGGCCGCCCTTCGACGCCGGTACGACGTGGAGTTCGGGAACGAGCGCCGCGCCCGCATGCGCGACTTTTACAAAGCGTGGCAGGCGCGGCTGCGCGACATCCACTATGACAAGCTGGGACCCGAAGGACGCATTGATCACGTGCTCCTCTCCAGGCGACTCGCATATGAGCTGAGTCTGCTCAACCGCGAAGACGAGCAGCTCGTTGAGATTCGCCGCTTCGCGCCCTTCTTCGAGACGCTGAGTGCGATGCCTGAAGCCCGCCGGCGGCTTGGGGCTCCCGATGCGGCCGCCCTCGCCCGCACGCTCGCGTCGGTAGCCAAGTCCATCGACAGCGCCCGGACGGCCGTGGAGGAATTGGCCCGGGCGCCCCAGGGCCCGGACACGGCCGCACAGCGCAAAACACGCATCATCGCCTACCGATCCGCTAATGCCCTCGACGGTCTCCGCCGGAACGGCCTCGCCCGCTGGTATGGCTACTACACGGGCTACGATCCCACCTTCACCTGGTGGGTGAAGGACCCCTACAAGCGCACAGACGACGCCATCACTCGCTATGTGAAAACGCTCCGCGAGCGCGTGGTCGGCTACAAGGACGGCGAAGACGAACCCATCATCGGCGACCCGATCGGCGTCGAAGGACTCAAGGCCGACCTCGACGTGGAATTCATTCCCTACACGCCGGCGGAGCTCATCGCCATCGCCGAGAAGGAGTATGCGTGGTGCGAGGCGGAGATGAAGAAGGCGTCACGCGACATGGGCTTCGGCGACGACTGGCTGAAAGCGCTCGAAAAGGTCAAGAACATGTACGTCGAGCCGGGCAAGCAGACCGAGGTCATTCGCGACCTCGCGTTCGAAGCCATCGACTACGTGGAAAGCCGTGGGTTGCTGACGGTGCCGCCGCTCGCCAAGGAAGTCTGGCGTATGGAAATGATGACGCCCGAACGCCAGAAGGTGAGCCCGTTCTTTCTTGGCGGTGAAGTGATTCAGGTATCGTATCCCACGGACGGAATGGAGCATGACGACAAGATGATGAGCATGCGGGGCAACAACCCGTACTTCTCTCGCGCCACCGTGCACCACGAGCTCATCCCGGGACATCACCTGCAAGGGTTCATGACCCAACGCTTCAACAGCCATCGCGGGGAGTTCTCCACGCCCTTCTGGGGCGAAGGGTGGGCGCTCTACTGGGAAATGGTGTTGTGGGATTCGGGCTTTGCGAAGAAGCCGGAGGAGAAAGTGGGGATGCTCTTCTGGCGGATGCACCGCGCGGCGCGCATCATGTTTTCGTTAGGCGTCCACCAGGGCACCATGACACCGCAGCAGGCCATTGACCTTCTCGTCCAGAAAGTGGGCCACGAGCGGGCGAACGCCGAGGCCGAGGTGCGGCGGTCGTTCATCGGCACGTATCCGCCGGTGTATCAGGCGGCGTACATGCTGGGCGCGTTGCAGTTCCGGGCGCTGGAGACCGAGCTCGTGAAAAACGGCAAGATGACAGCGAAGCAGTTCCACGACAGGATTCTGCAGGGCGGGCGAATGCCTGTGGAGATGGTGCGGGTGATGCTGTTGCGGCAGACACTGCCTCAAGAGTACCGGACGCAGTGGCGGTTTTATGGGAACCCGATCGTGCAGAGCGACGGTGGGGTAGAGAATAGGGATTACGAGACGAAGAAATAGGAATGGAGCATGGACACGTGAGTGTCAGCGCTTCTCGCGATACACGCTCTTCTCTATTCACCTGCTAAACACAAACACCACCACCGACTGCCCCGCGACTGACGTGACGTACTCGCCGTTGCTTGTCGCCGTCGCCGCCGTGCCCCCCAGCGGGTACACGGGCATCACCGTTGTTCCACCGGGGAGGCCGCTGAATGCCACCCGCGACGGAGTCCCACCGTAGTTGATCGCGATCAGGCTCGTCTCGTTCCCCGAGTTCCGCTTGAAGCTGATCGTCGCGCCGCTCACCACAGCACCGTCGTAGCTCCCGCGCAGGAGCGACGTGTGCTTGTGGCGCAAACCGATCAGCGCCCGATAGAACGCGTGCAAGGAGTTGGGGTCACCAAGCTGCGCACGCACGTTGTGCGTCCCCACGTTCGCCGAGACGGCACGGAATGGCCTGCCCACCGTGAAACCGGCGGTGGTTCCATCGCCCGTCCAGCTCATCGGCGTGCGCAGTTTCCAATCGCCGGTGAGACCAGCGCCGCCTGCCATACCGATCTCTTCCCCATAGTAGATGAACGGCACGCCGGGCTGCAGGAGGTAGGTTGCCGCCGCGAGCCTGTACTGCGCGATGTCTCCCGCGACCTGGTCCCACAGTCGCTCACCCGCAAAGTGGTCGTGGTTCGACACCATGGTCGCAAGACTCGCCGGCGAGGTGGTGAAGTAGGTCGCCACCTTGGCAACGGCGCTGCCGTCTCCCTTGACCGCCTTCATGATCTCGTAGTTATGGCCAAAGGCAAAGGCACTCCCACAGGCTGACGGGGCCGTGAAGCCCAGCGGATCGGCCGGCACTTCGCACACGAGATATCGGTTGGCGTAGCCGTCGACCAGGGCGCGAATGCCCCCCATGATCCGGTAATTCTCCTGCTGCATCTCCCAGGCGTTAGGCCCGTTTTCCACCAGGTTGCCGACCGCATCGAAGCGAAATCCGTCGACGCCACGGTTGAGCCAGAATCGAAGCCCACTTTCGTGATACGCGATAACGGCCGGGTTGCGGAGATTGAAGTCGGGCATCTGGTCCCAGAATCCCGCGAAGTAGTACCCCTCGCTGGCCGGGTACCAGGGGTCTTTACCATAGATGCTCCAGCCCACGGGCTTGCTCGGTGACCACACATACCAATCGCGTCTGCGACTGCTGCTCCCGGCACGCGAGTTGAGGAACAACGGATTCTGCGCCGCGCTGTGATTCATCACATAGTCGATGATGACGCCGATCCCGCGCGCGTGCGCCTGGCGGAGGAGTTCGTCGAAGTCGGTGAGTGATCCGTACTGCGGTTCGATGGCACGATAGTCCGTCACCGCGTAACCGTGGTCCTTGTCCTGCGAGCTCGTGACGGGCATCAGCCAGATGCCGGTGATCCCCAGATCCTTGAGATAGTCCAGTTGCTGCGTGAGCCCCTGCAGGTCGCCGATGCCGTCGCCATCACTGTCCTTGTAGCCGCGAACGTAGATCTCGGCGAACGGGCCCCGCTTCCAATCCGTGGGAAGCCTGCTCCCGGGATCCTGGACGGGAACCACGCTGACGTCAGCATCCGGTAGTTGGGGCTCCGGCTCCGGCGCGGCGGCCGGTGACATCGCGCCGCCGCACGCGGTGAGCCCGACCCCAAGGGCAAGCACCAGAACGCGAATGGGTTTCATCAGTACCGCTCCGTTCCGGGTTGAAAGGTCCGCCAGCTGTGCCAGAATTCCTGGCTGGCCTTGAGCAGCTCGAGGGATCGGGAGGCGCCGCGACCGCTCAACGCGTAGGCGTGTCCGTCAGAGAAGAGTGAGTCCCTCTTCAGCTCAAACCGCGAGGCATCATCGGGTCGTTCGAACGCGAAGAAACTGGCATCATCGGCGCCCAGCACGAGCAGCACGGGCACACCTCCCAACTCGTCATGTACGATGCGCTCGCGCTTCAGCCGATTCCAGTCGTACGCCTTGCTCTGCCCCTTCACCGTCAATCCCACCACCCACGACTTGTCGTCCCACGATGACGTGTCGGTACCGGTCAGGGGACGACGACTGGTGCCCCGCTCGAAGGCGTAGTCCTTGGCGTACTCGTCGGCGAACACCGGATCTCCCTGCATGATCAGGCTTCGCGGATACAGAGCGAGCCACTGCTCCAGTGTCACCTGTCGGCTCGGGATCTCGGGGAGTGTCTCTCCCTTGCGACGTCCCACCACCGCCTCTCCGTTCGCCTGCCGCCACCAGCT
Source organism: Gemmatimonadaceae bacterium (assembly GCA_052387735.1). Taxonomy (GTDB): domain Bacteria; phylum Gemmatimonadota; class Gemmatimonadetes; order Gemmatimonadales; family Gemmatimonadaceae; genus RBC101. The sequence goes on along the minus strand of JBQTIW010000032.1, from coordinate 14,205 downwards.
GCCGCTCGAACGGTCTTCGAGCATCGCGTTGAAATGATCCATCCCAACGAGGCGAAACTGCTCCATCGTCCCACCGACGGCGGGAATGAACACGCGGCCCGTGCGGCACACCGTGCAGTAGCTGACCAGCACGTCCTGACCGCCGACCGTGTCGCGCACCTGGTGATGGTATCCGATGAACTGGAGCGGATACGCGCGCGCGTCACCGTTGATCTCGATCCCGACGATCAACCGATCCCGCGCCACGGTGCTGCGTTCAGGCGGCGCCATGATGAGCTGTGTCGGCAGCCGGAACATCTGGTCCGCCGCCATGCGGAAGTTCACAACCCACGTGATGCCGGCTGCAATGGCCAGCGAGAACGGCACGAGCCAACGCCGCCACCCTGACGTCCGCCAGGCCGTCAACGTGCCGACGAGGACGAGGACGCCGAACACCGCACGCAGCCACCACCGCCACGTGTAGATGGCGAACGCCAGATCAATGCTCCGCATCCGCTGGCTTCCCGGCAGCGGCATGATGAAATAGATGCTGGCGATCTCGAGGAGGATCAACCCAACCACACCAGATGCGAAGAGCTTCCTCATTGAGGTCGGGCTCCTGCAAACGCAGGAGTCCAGTGTCGGTTGCCGTGTGAACCAATGGCCCCAACCTCGTGCCTGAGCCGCGATGCTGCGGTAGTGCGCCTCCCCTCCTGCGCCGCAAATACCAACGCCACACCGTTGCTCCATCCGAACCCATCCTGCGTCGGATACTCACCGCCACCTGCCACCCGATTCAGATCGACCACGTCGTACTTCTCCGTCATCTTCCCTGTCGCCCGGTACGTGCGCCGGTTGAGCCCAAGCCAGCGATCACGCGCCATGTCGGCGAGGTCAGCGCGACCGTAGCGGCGCACCCCCTCGATCGTGAGCCAGGTCAGCGGCGGCCACCCGTTAGGCGCATCCCACTGCTGGCCGGAAGTGACCAGCGTGGTCACGAATCCACCTGGCTTGAGAAACTCATGCTCGAGTCGCGCCGCCACTGCCTGGCCCTGCGCCTGCGTCGCAACGCCGAAGTACAATGGCGCCGCTGCCGCGAGCGTCGGCCGATCGGTGACGCGTTCGGCAGTCTTCCATCGGACGTCGAAGAAGAAGCCCGCGGTACTGTCGAACATATGAGCGCGAATCGCTGTACGACGGGCCGCCGCCGCGGCGGCAAAGCGCGAAGCAACAGCCTCGTCACCTGCCTGCCCCCGGGACCGCCGAAGTGCTGCGATCACCTGCTCCGCGTTGTACATCAAGCTGTTCAGATCGACCGGAACAAGGTCCGTCGTCTCGAGCGTTCGCAGGTCCGACGGGTTGCGCATCCATCGACTCGAGAAGTCCCAGCCACTCTCCGCCGACGCGCGCACGTTGCGAAAGAATGCCTCGCGCTGGCTCTCCGGCAGCGACGCGCCGAGACGAAAGTCTTCGCGGTGCGATTCGGGTCGCGGCTCGGCGCGGTCATCCCAGTACCGATTGAACAACGACCCGTCGGAAAGCTTCACGACTCGCCGATATGCCTCCCCGGGCGCGAGACGGTCGGCGCCCTCCATCCAGAAGGCGTGCTCGGCTTCCAGCGCATCGAGGAACTCGAGGGCCTGCACGGTGTCGGTCGCGCGCCCGTACATCGCCACCATGGCGGCGAAATACGGTGGCTGGCTGCGGTTCAGGTAGTACGTCCTGTTGCCGTTGGGAATGTGTCCCACTGTCCTGACGAGGTGCGCGAAGTTGCGCAGCATGCTGCGCACGAGGTCGAGCCGGTCGCTCTCCACCAGACCGAGCATGGTGAAGTACGAATCCCAGTAGTACACCTCGCGAAAACGTCCACCCGGTACCACGTAGGCGTTAGGCAGGGGGATCAGGGATGAGTGCGGGTCCGCCGTGTCCGGTGGCCGCGTGAGCACCGGCCAGAGCGCTCGAATGTGTTGTTCCATCGTGTGCGTCGAGTCACCACGGTAGCCCTCACCGGCCGCCCCGGGCAACACGAAGTTCGCGTCCACGAATGACCACAGCACGAAACCCGCCGAGTCTCTGGCCGCCGCGTATCGCGCGCCGATCTCCTCTGGAGGTCGAACGGGCCGAGCATCGGCAAATGTCTTGGAGTCGGGAAACAGCGCCGCCATCTGCACATCGTGGAACAAGGGGCCCAGTGCGTGTGATGGATCGTAGCCCGAGGCGGGGACGGTCGTTGTCCCGCCAGCGGCGCGGTCGCGGCTCGGCGCTTCACACGCGCCCAGCACGATCGTCATCAGCAACGCACCAGTCGCGGTCGTCGGGTGAATGACCCGCATGGTGTTGTGGGCAGGCATCGTACGCTCAGAGGCCGCCGGCAACAGACGCGCGTCGCCGCGCGCGCCACGCAAGCAGCATGAACAGCGCGCCGAAAGCCAGCATCACCACCCCCCACCCCAGGTTGATGTGTACCGACGCCGAGCGACGGTACGTCTCCACGTTGTCGGCGGTCACGAGTCCGTAGCCCGCCAGGATGAAGCCGAGCACGATGAAGAGCCCGCCGATCGGGTATCGCAGGTCCAGTGACACCGGTCCACTCATGCAGCGCTCCGTGGTCGGTTAGAAGAAGAGGATGTTGAGAATCAGCGTGAGCGACAGCACTCCGACTGCTAGCACGGCGGGACGCTCGTACCACCGGAGCACAGCGTCGGCTGGCCGCGGTGTGAGCGTGTAGACGAGGCCCCTGAGTTCCTCGGCCGGTCTTGGTGAGGTCACCAGGCTCACCAGTAGCGTCACGACGAGGCATGTGGAAAAGGCGTAGATCGCCGTCCAGAACGTCTGTGCCATGTCGCTGGGGTACGAATGCACCAGGCCGAAGTAGCCGCCTTTGATCCCGGGCACCGACCCAATGGCAAGCGTCAGACCGTGGTGCACGGCCGCGGCGCTCATGCCCGCCATCAGCCCCCAGAAGGCCCCGTGACCGGTGCTCCGCCGCCAGAACATGCCTAACGCGAACGTCGCGAACAGCGGCGCGTTCACGAACGCGAACACCAGCTGTAGAAAATCCATGATGTTGTTGAAGGCGCTGGCCACGTAGGCGGCAGCCAGCGACAATGCGATGCCCCCCACCGTCGCTGCGCGGCCCATCCAGAGATAGTGATCGTCCGAGGCGCCGGGCCGGATGTGCGATTGGTAGATGTCGTATGTCCACACCGTGTTGAACGCGGTCACGTTGCCCGCCATTCCCGACATGAACGACGCGATCAGCGCGGTCAGGCCGAGCCCCAGCATCCCTGTCGGAAAGAGGTGCACGAGCATCATGGGCGTGGCGAGGTCATAGTCGAGCACCACGCGCCCGGCCGCATCGAGCAGCGGCGCTCCTGTTTCGGTCAGCTTGGGCGGAATGATTCCGGGCCCGCCGCTCTCTGCGCCACCCGACCCGGTGGCCGTGAGCACGAGGGCAATCATCCCCGGCAAGATCACGAGAAACGGAAAGAGCATCTTGGGTATCGCCGCAATCAGCGGCGTCCGCCGGGCCGCAGTCATCGAGTCTGCCGCCATCGCGCGCTGCACCACCAGGAAGTCGGTGCACCAGTAGCCGAACGACAGCACGAACCCCAGTCCCATGACGAGTCCGAACCACTCCACGCCGATCGGGTTGTCCGCGGGATTACTCATCCCCTGCCACGCATGTGTATAGGCACCGGATGGCAGGCCACGCGCGGCAGCGGTTTCCGTGAGTCGCGCCGTGAGCCCGTCCCATCCGCCGACCGAGCGCAGGCCGATCCAGACCAATGGCGCAAACCCAAACACGATCATGAAGAACTGCAACACTTCGTTGTAGATCGCACTGGTCAGTCCGCCGAGGAGGATGTACGCGAGCACAATGCCGGCGGCGATGAGCACACTCGTATCGAAGTCCCAGCCCAGCAGCAGGTTGAGCAGTTTCCCCATCGCATACATCGACACACCCGACGAGAAAACGGTCATTGCTGCGAACGAGACGGCGTTCAGTGTGCGCGTCTTCTCATCGAAGCGGAGCTTGAGATACTCCGGGACGGAGCGGGCGCGGGAGCCGTAGTAGAACGGCATCATGAACAGCCCGACGAACACCATCGCCGGGATCGCGCCGACCCAGTAGAAGTGGCTCGTCGCGATGCCGTACTTCGCCCCCGACGCTCCCATCCCGATCACTTCCTGCGCACCGAGGTTCGCCGAAAGAAAGGCGAGGCCCGTCACCCATGGCGGCAACGAACGCCCCGAGAGAAAGAAGTCGTTCGAGGTACGCATCGCGCGTCGCAATGCCCAGCCGATGCCGAGCACCACGACGAAGTAGGCACCCATCACGACGTAGTCGAGCACTGTCAGTTGTGTAACCGGCATTGACTCCTCGGAAAGTGGGGGCGTCGCGATGCGTGACTCAGTGTCCGTCGTCGGAAACGAAAAGCGTGGCCAGCGCTGCAAGCGCCAGCGAGGCCCCGCCCAGCATCACCACCTTTACCGGGTCGTTGTCAAAGAGCCGACCAACGATCGGCTGCAGCGTCAACGATGCAATGATCTCCGGGATGACGATGAAGAAATTGAAGATCCCCATGAACACGCCAACGCGCGCTGCCGGGATGGCCCCGGAAAGCATGGCATACGGCATCGACAGGATGGAGGCCCAGGCGACCCCGACGCCGACCATCGTCACCTTCCACAGCGTAGGATCGTGAATGAATCCGGTGGCGAGCAGTCCGGCAGCCCCGCAGCCCAGCGCGACACTATGCACCGTCTTCCGGCTCGTCGCCCGGGCCAGAGGCGGCAGGGCAAACGCCACCAGGAGGCACACGATGGAATAGATCGCGAACGTCTGACCGCCGAACGCCGTGCCTCGGTCGAAGTCGGCCGTCAGCGGGTCGGTCGCGCCAAAGATCTGCTGCGCAGACGCCAGACCGAAGAACATCCACATGCAAAACAGTCCGAGCCACGTGAAGAACTGCACCACCGCCAGCTGTCGCATCGTCCGTGGCATGTCGCGGAGCGCCGACGATACCTCGGGTCCGGAGAGCGCCACCCCCAGTGCAGCGCCGATCAGCGCGCCCACCAGCGGTTGCACCAGGCCGAGCTGCTGGTCGACCAGGGCACCACGCGAGGCGCCAAACAGGGCGCCTAACACCGCACCTCCGCCTACCAGGGACGGCTGGAAATGGAACGCCTTGCGTTCGCGCTTCCGGCGATTGAACTCCGCAAGATCGTCAGGCGGATACTCGCGCGTCGTCAGGACCGTCCACAGCACGGCCAGAAGAAACACTCCTGCGCCTAGCCTGAAGGCGTACTGCACGGTCAGCGGCACGCCGTTGGGAGCGTTTCCGGTGACACCGAACGACTGCAGGATCGATGGCAACGCGTTGGCGATCGCGGCACCAACGCCAATGAAGAAGCTCTGCGTGACAAATCCGACCGTACGCTGGTCGGGCCGCAGCTTGTCGGCGACGAACGCCCGGAACGGTTCCATGCTCACGTTGATGGATGCGTCCAGGACCCATAGGAGTGTGGCCGCCATCCACAGCGCGGGCGAATCCGGCATCAGCGCGAGCGCCACCGACGCCATGAGCGCGCCAGTGAGGAAGTACGGACGGCGACGCCCCAGTCGGTTCCACGTGCGATCGCTCATCGCCCCAATGATCGGCTGCACCAGTAACCCCGTCATCGGACCCGCGAGCCACAGGATCGGAATCTCATCAGGCCGCGCCCCCAGCTTCGCATAGATCGCCGACATGTTCGCCAGTTGCAGACCCCAGCCGAACTGAATGCCGAGGAAGCCGAAGTTCATGTTGAAGATCTGGCCAAAGCCGAGACGTGGTCGCTCCATGCTCCCTCGGTCCGTAGGCGTGCGGGATCAGGCCGCTCGGGAGCGCCCAAATACCTGCGTGAGCCCGTGCAGTCGTCTTGCCAGCGAGTCGGTCAGGTCGCCGCGTTCGTAGCGCCATCCCCAATTGCCAGCGGCGCGCGCTGGCAGATTCATGCGCGCCTCGCTGCCCAGCCCGAGTACATCTTGCAAGGGAATCACCGCCACATCGGCGACCGACCCCAGGAGCGTACGAATCATCGCCCAATGGACCTCCCGGCCATCGATGTCCAGATAGCGGCGCGCCACTTCTTTCTCCGCCGCCACCACCTCGGGCGTACGCGTGGAGTCGCTGGCGCCCGTCGAGGTCCACCAGCCGACCGTCGTGTCGTTGTCATGAGTCCCTGTATACGCCACGAGATCGCGTGTGTAGTTGTGCGGCCGGAAGCCCGGAGCTTGCGGATCGCCCCCAAAGGCAAATTGCATGATAGCCATCCCGGGAAACCCTAACTCCTCGCGCAGCGTCTCCACTTCGGGCGTGATCAGCCCGAGGTTCTCGGCGACGATCGGCAGATCTCCAAGCGCACGCCGCACGGCCTCGAACAGTTTCTTTCCTGGTGCCTTCACCCAGCGACCGTTGACTGCCGTGGTGTCGGTGCCGGGGATCTCCCAGAACGCCTCAAACCCGCGGAAGTGATCCACGCGAACCCAGTCCACCATAGCAAACGCCTGCCGGAACCGCGCAACCCACCAGCCGTAGCCACGCCGCTCGAGCACGTCCCAGCGATAGAGCGGGTTTCCCCAGCACTGCCCGGTCGCGGAGAAGTAGTCCGGTGGCACGCCTGCGATGAACTCGGGGCGACCAGCGGCAGTGAGACGGAACAGGTCGGGATGCGCCCAAACATCGGCGCTGTCGTGGGCGACGAAGATGGGCACATCTCCCATGAGATGAATGCCCGCCGCTCGGCAGCGTTCACGCAGCCGGCCCCATTGGAGAAAGAACTGCCACTGGGCGAATTTTTCGGCGTTCACCTCGCGCTCGCATTGTCTGCCCCACTCGGCGAGGACCGCGGGATCCCGCTGGACGAGTGCAGGGTCCCAGTCGGTCCAGGCGCTTTCGCTGTGTTGCCCCTTGATCGCTCGAAACAGCGCGTAGTCGTCCAGCCAGTCGGCGCTGTGGGTGCAGAAATGGTCGAACTGGGCTCGATCGGCAGCGGCGGCGTCCCGCTGGAAGCGAGCGCTCGCCATCCGGAGCAGAGGCCCTTTGAACTGCATCGCTGCGGCGAAGCCGCAGGGGCCCGTCGCAAACGAGCCGCCGGAGATCTCAGTCGCGTCCAGCCAGCCCTCCTCGACCAGGTCCTCGAGGCTGACTAACATCGTATTGCCTGCAAACGCCGAGAAGCACTGATAGGGCGAATCCCCATAGCCGGTGGGGCCGAGCGGGAGCACTTGCCACAGCGACTGCCCCGCCGCTTCGAGCCAGTCCACGAATTGGCGCGCTTCCGGCCCGAGGTCACCGACTCCGTGCGGCGACGGCAGGGAGGTCGGGTGCAGGAGAATGCCGCACGTCCGGGGAAATCGCACGGGGGTGGTACCCTCAGGCCTCGAGGCGCGTCTCGCGCCCGCGGGCCTCGTTAGGGAGCAACGTCAGGTCGACGGGAGGTCTCACGGAAGCGTTTGCAGAATCCGGAGTGTGGCGCCATTCCGGGCCACGGCGATGGCGCGTCGTCCGGAAGCGAGCCGCAATTGTTTCAGGTCCCGCACCTGCCCTTCGAGCATCAAGTGGGTGCGTGCCATGTCCACGGCGACGAAGCGACCGTTTCCCGTCCCGCGAAGCAAGGTCCCGTAGCTGGCGTCATACCAGCCACGCACGGGCGTCACGCCATGAAAGTTCCCGGCGAGCAGGAGATCGGTGTAGCCGTCGCCATCGAGGTCCTGAGCGAGTGAAGCGTAGATGGGAGCAACCTGCGCCTCCACGGGCAGCGGCTCGAGGCGAAACGTGCCGCGTCCCTGGTTCACCGCAATGACGCTCGCAAAGACACGTGCCTCCAGAACCGTGGCCCTGGCCAGCTCGGCCGCGGAGAAGATGTCGTCGATACGGCTCGCCCCGAACGCCGTGTAGGACGGATACCGGCTGCGCAACGGTGGCATGAGGCGCACCAGGTCATCGCGCCCCGCCAGCGGGTAGTCGACGCCATGCTTGTAAAACGTGAGAATCTGCTTGAGCGATCCCGTGCCGCCAAAATCGCTCACATACAGGCGCGCTGGCTCGTTAGGCGCTGCCTTGATGTAGGAGTTGAGCCCGAGGTTGCCGAGTACCAGGTCCGGGAGATCGTCGCCGGTCACGTCAGCGGCCGTGACACTGTTCCACCACCCTTCCGTCCCGCTCAGTGCTGCCTCCGATGTCCTGTCGACGAAGTGTCCGTTCTCTTGTCGGAAGGCGCGTACTGGCATCCACTCTCCGACGACGATCAGGTCCAGGTGGCCATCTCCGTCGTAGTCGAGCCACGTGGCCGCGGAGACCATTCCGGCGTGCGACAGCTGCGGCGCCAGCTCCGCCGTGACATCGACAAAGTGTCCGCGACCGTCGTTACGCAGCAGATGGCTCCGCGGGATGATTCCATACTGACGAGACACCACGCGGCCGCCGACGAACACGTCTGTGTCGCCGTCGCCGTCAAAGTCGCCGGGCGTTACGCACGAGCCGTTCTCGAAGAACGGGGGGAGCGCTCCGTCGGCGCGCCGAAACCGTCCCAGGCCGTCGTTGAGATACAGGCGATCCCGCAAGGCCTCAGCGTCTCCCCAGAACTCGTTGCCGCCGCTCACCACGTACAGATCCTGATCGCCATCTCCGTCACCGTCGAAGAAGGCCGCGTCGACATCCTCCGCCAAACTGTCTGCAGCGAACGCCGGAGGGACTGTGACTTCAAAGGTGCCGTCACCCCGTTGGAGCAGGAGCCGGCCCTTCTGCCATTTGGCGCCCCCGACGTAGATGTCGTCCCGCCCATCGGCGTTGACGTCCGCCACGGCCAGCGCTGGCCCCTCGATGGACAACCGATGCGGCATCAGCGGCTCCCGATTGTAGTCGAGGAACGCGTTCTCCTCATGCCGCACGTCCAGGCCCAACCGAGTCGTGACATCCTCGAACAGCGGCGCCGCGGTGTCCCGGGATTCTGCGTAACGGCCGGATGCGCTGTCCTGCAACAGCGTGATTGTGCGGTTAACCTCGACACCGGTAACCACCTGAAACCGGCGATCCGGCCAGATCACCGTCAGGGTGTCGATTCGCGTCGCGGTTCCAAGGCCGAAGTGCAGACGGTGATCGACGGAGGACTCGAAGCCGCGTGTCGGCATCTGTTCCGTCACCTGGCGCACACCGCCCGCAATGAGCGTCACTCGTGCGCCTATTCCCGACGTGTTCGCGCCCGTACCGCGCAGCTGCACGGTGACATAGGCGTGGCCGTTGATCTCGCGCGACCGGTTCCGGTAGATCGTGGCCGGTGCGTTGATGTTGTTTGTCACGAGGTCGAGCATCCCGCGGTTGGTCAGATCGACATAGGCGGCCCCATTGGAGAAGCCGGCGTGCGCAACGCCCCACGCCGTGGCCACGTTCTCGAATGTCAGGTCGCCGTTGTTGCGGAATACGCGATTCGGCACCGGGATCTGCGGCATCCGCTTCAGCAAAGCGAGATTGGCCTGGGTGATGCCGTGAGCCAGCGACGCTTGCACTGCCTCGTTTCCCACGTAGTTGATGTAATCCAGATCGTTAGGCCGCCGGTAGATGCCACTGGTCACGAACAGGTCCTTGCGACCATCGTTGTCCAGGTCCGCGAACAGGGGTGCCCAACTCCAATCGCTGGCAAAGACCCCGGCCAGGTAGCCGATCTCACTGAACCTGCCCTGCCCCAGGTTGAGCTGCAGCGTGTTCCGCGCGTACTGCGGATGATAACCGGCCCGCAGCCGGAGATCGAACAGGTTGAAGCTCTCCGAGCTCGCCGACGTCTTGAGCACGTCCTCGCGATCGGGCAGCATGTCGGCCACGAAGATGTCCGGCCGGCCATCGTTGTTGATGTCGGCTGCATCAACGCCCATGGAGAAGCGGCTGGTGTGCCTGGTCGCGGTGACAATGGACTCCCGGAACGTCCCGTTGCAGTTGTTGACCCACAAAAAGTCGTTCTCCTGGAAATCGTTGGCCACATACACGTCGGGGCAGCCGTCGAGATCGAAGTCGCTCACCACGACGCCGAGGCCAAAGCTTCCGGCCCCATCGATGATTCCCGCGCGTGCGCTCACGTCGACGAAGCGCGTTCCATCATTGCGGAGCAACCGGTCGGCAGCGGTTGGATGTGCCACGCCCCCCTTCGCCGCATAGATGCCGCGCTCGGAATGCGTCGAGTGATTGAGCAGGTACGCGTCCAGATCGCCGTCTCCGTCGTAGTCGAAGAACGCGGCCTGCGTGGAATAGCCCTCCTGGTCCAGCCCCAGGGCCGTCGTGCGGTCGGCGAATGTTCCGTCCCCCATGTTGAGGTACAGAGCATTTCTCCCCCGCATCGCGAGATAGTTGACCGCGGAAACGTAGATGTCGACCCGCCCGTCACCGTTCACATCGGCCATGGTCACGCCAGTCTTCCACCCCGGAGGGCCGGCCACTCCTGCGCGGTCCGTGATGTCCTCGAACCGGTAGTCACCGGTGTTGCGGTACAGACGGTTCGGGCCGAGGTTGGATGAGAAGTACAGGTCCTGCAATCCGTCGTTGTCCACATCCCCGACCGCCACGCCACCGCCGTTGTAGTAGTACAGGTAGTTGAGGATGTTGAGTTCCGGTCGCTCGGGCAGCGTGTTCATGAACGGGATGCCCGTTCGTTCGGGTGTCAGTCGCTCGAACAGTGGAGGGGTCGATCCGGTCATCGCTGACCCCGGGGAGTCGCACGCCGTGACGGCGCAGACCGCGACGACTACGCTCGCAGCCAGGCCGCGTGATGCATTCGGCAGGAGGTGCCTCATGCGCCGGACGGCACGGGCGTGGCGATCATTCCGGGCTCGCGCGGACGCTACCTGAAGGTGCTCGTCGGCGCGACGCGCACGGCAACCTGCGCTGCCGCCCCGGTGTGCACCCGCTGCACGATCAGATCCCCGACCCGACGACCCTGCCGCTGCCCCTGCTCGATGGCGCGACGGTAGTGAATGCCGCCGTACAACCGGCTGATTGCTGCTTCGGCGGCCGCCTCGTTGAACGAACCGAACGGTCGCGCAGGGAGTCCGTAGGACAGCTCCGTGGAATCGACGTAGGCAAAGCCATCTCCAAATCGGGAGGTGAGGACCGTGGCCGCCGCGGTCGAGATCACGCTGTGACCGCTCGTGTACTCCGGGAATGGCGGCGTTTGCAACAACGGCTCCCAGCCCACGTCGATGAGCGAGTTGATCACCGTCTCGGGACGGATCACGTTTGTCGCGTATTTCGTTTCCCAGACGCTCAGAAACCCCTCGAAGAGTGCAATCGCCGTGAGCGCGTAGACCTCGGCCGATCGGAGCGGATCCGCGCCGCTCTTTCGGCTTGCGATTCCAGCGACCCCCATCCAGTGACCTCCCGGTGAGATCTTCTTGGTCGCGAACATCGTGTGCCCCTGCACGTGCATCACGTAGGGATTGCAGTCCCAGAAGGCGGCCATGGCGCGCTGCTCTTCGGTGAGGCCCCTGCCGATGGTGTAGACTTCCATCACTTCTCTGAAGAACGGACTCCCCTTCGTCGTTTCGAACACCAGCGGCGGGTCGGCCCGAAACTGGCTCGACGAATCCATGACCATCGGCCGCAACGTCCCCCAGTTGGGTTCCACCGCATCCATATAGGCAGGGGGCGTGGGAATCCAGCGACCGGAGTCGTTCGTCACGCTGAACGTGGGCAGGCCACGCGCCTCCTTGAACCCGTCGGAACCTGCCCAGGCGAGGATGTGCTTCGCCACCTCCTCGCCGTACGCGATCGACCGCTCGAAGACCGCCGCGGACATCCCGGATGCACGCATCTCCTGGTCCACCGAACGGCGGAGCGAGTCCATGCGCTCCCGCGAGAAGGTGAGCGCCCGGCCGACCGTCAAGTACGCGTGCACGCCGGCGACCGCGAACGAAACGGCGGCGTCCCCATCGGGCCGTGGCACGGGAGTAAGGCCCGTCAGTTGGGCGGCAAAAGATCGGTAGGTCGTGTCGCCGAACCGGAGGGCCTCGTACGCAGCGATGCTGCTGTAGGCGTACACGCGGCTCGCCTGCGGCGGGCTGACAATGTCATACACGATGACATCCGAGACGTGCTGAACCGCTTTGTGCAGATAGCTCGCGTCCACCTGACCGGCCGCGGTCGTGGTTCCGGATCGCACGCAACCACCAACCAGCAGCATCCCAAGCAGGGTGCCGGCCGCGACCTTCTGATGCATGTTGCCGTTCACGGTGAGACGCCGAATATCAGGACGCGGTCGTTGTTACGCGCCACCACGATCACTTCCCCGCCTGCAGTCCGCAGGCGCTGAATGTCGCGAACCTGTCCGGTGACGAAGAAGCCACTCTGGCTGGACGAGACCGCGACAAACCCCCCCTTGCGCTCTCCGCGCAGCAGCAGGCCATAGCTCGCGCCCAATCGCCCGATCTGGGTCTGCACGCCGTCAAAATTGCCCCCGAGCAGAAGATCCGTCGTGCCGTCCCTGTCAAAGTCGCCGGACAAGACTCCAAACACCGGAGCCCTCTGCGCCTCGGGCGGCAGCGGCACGACCGTGAACGAGCCGTCACCGTTGTTCCGCACGAGCGAGGTGGCGAACGTGTGCGACGTACGTACCACCGCCCCAGCCATGGTCGTTTCCGGAAAGATGTCCGCCACGGTGCTCTTGGCGTAGTCCGTATAGTTGAAGTACCGGGCCTTGAGCGAAGGAATCGCCTTGACCAGCTCGTCTCGCATCACGAAGGGGTAGTTGCGACCCTCACTGTAGCAGGCCAGTACCTGCTCCTCGAACCCGTTTCCGTCGAAGTCCTTTATGTACAGGGTCGCCGGTTCGGTCCCGCTGGCTCGCAGAATCGAGTTGAGTCCAAGATTTCCCACCACGAAGTCCACGCGGCCATCGCCGGTGAAGTCACCAGACACGATGCGATTCCACCAGCCGCTGCTCTTGTCCAGTCCGCGCACCGTCGCTCTCGTCAGGCGCCCAGCGCCTTCGTTGTGAAAGATGGTGATGGGCATCCAGTCTCCCACGACCACCAGGTCGACGCGGCCATCGCCGTTCACGTCCTGCCATGCGGCATCGGTTACCATCCCGACCTGCGCCAAATCGGGAGCAGCTTCGGTGGCCACGTCCACAAACCGCCCCCGTCCATCGTTGCGGAGCAGCATGCTGTGCGGTGTGCGCCCGTAGTGCCAGGGAATCACCCGGCCACCGACGAACAGGTCCACGTCCCCATCGGCGTCGTAGTCTGTCGCGACCACGCGCGAGCCCGCGATCGTCTCCGTGGGAATCGCGCCGGGCGCCGCCTTCTGGAAGACCCCTCGACCATCATTCAGATACAGCCGGTCCTGCAGCGCCGGCGAGGCGTCAGAGAAATCATTCCCGCCGCTTACCACATACAAATCGAGCGTCCGATCGCCGTTGGCATCGAAGAACACCGCACCGACGTCCTCTGACGTCGAGTCCTGCTGAAACACGTGTGCACTACTGCGTGCAAAGCTCCCATCGCGCCGCTGCAGCCGGAGCGCGCCGGGCTGCTCTTTGGCCCCGCCAATGAACATGTCGTCGAGGCCATCGCCGTTCACGTCAGCCACGGCGAGGGTCGGCCCGTCCGACGACACCATGCGTGGAATCAACCGCTCTCGGTCGAAGTCGACGAACTCGTTCTCCCGATGCACGAAGTCGAGCGCCACTTTCGCGGTGATATCGGCGAACAGGGGAGCCGGCGCCTTCTGCGTGGGCAGCACCACGGCTCGTGCGTCCGCCTGTCGCACCGTTAGGCGCTGGTTGGTGCTCACGGCAGCGAGCACACTGCGGCGCCCGTCGGGCCATTCGACGGTGAGCGAATCCATCACGCTCCTGGTGCCGGCGCCGAACGTCAGCAGGTAGTCCACACTCGACTGGAAGCCGCGCGTCGGGTGGAGCTCCTGGGCCAATCGTTCAGCACCGCTCCACAAGGTGACGCGAGCGCCAATCGCGAATCGGTTGGTCCCCTCGCCCTCGAGCTGAATCTGCAAGGAGGTGTTGTCGGGCACGACGCTTCGGGCATTGTTGCGATAGACGAACGCCTCATCGTTCACGTTGTTCACCACCAGGTCCAGCGCCCCGTCTCCGTCCAGATCCCCGTAGGCCGCGCCATTGGAGAAGGCGGGCGTCTCCAGGCCCCACGTCTTCGCCTCGTTGGTGAACGACACGCCCCGG
>JBQTIW010000031.1:0-10793 GCA_052387735.1 Gemmatimonadaceae bacterium | reverse complement strand
CGCGCGCATGGGGAAGGACCCGAAGACCTCGGTGGTGAACGCCGATCACCGCGCGCACGACGTGCGAAACCTGTTCATCGTGGACGGGTCGAGCTTCGTGACGGCGGGCCGCGGCCAGCCGACGATGACCATCCAGGCCCTGGCCTTCCGCGCCGCCGACCGGATCACAGCGCTCGTGAAACGGAGAGAAGTCTAGCGCCGCTCTCTTCATCGATGGCGAGAACGCCGTACGGTCGTTCCACGTTTTCCCTGAGCTTCCCGCGGACCTCGGTCAGGAAATGCCCGTGATGGCGCAGCTGCCGCGCACAGGTGCTCGCACACACGGCGCCTGGCTACGTGATTTTCCACGCAACGATCGCCGTTCCCACGGCATTCCCGTAGCTCCGCGGGCGCTGTTGCGCATACAGATCCCAAGCCCCGCCATCCCTGACTCCAACGCAGTAGTTGTAGAAGCCACCCTTCACATAGTTGTTGGGATCGACTCCCTTCGAGGTCTGGGCCCCGAACACGCCGGTGACAGCGCTTCCAGGCGCACTCGACAACCTCGCGCCGGCTCTCAGGTTCGTGCACATCGTCTCGGCGATCGTTCCACCCGATGGTTGGACGTGTGCGGCCACCAGCGTCGCGCCGTTGAGGTAATAGACCACGGCGCAGCCGGTCAACTGCGTCGTCAGCATCAGGTCGGCCCCGGCGCCGGCGACCACGTTGCCGGACACGTTGATGTGCTGACCGCCGCCGACCCGGTCGGTCTTGGCGAGGGCGGCGTATTGCTGTACGTGAACGTGATACACGTTCTCGACCACGAGCGCCCACGTCGCAACCGTTGGCACCGGCGCGAAGTTGTAGACGTTGCTCAGCGTATCGAAGTAGAAGGCGTAAGCCATGGGCGCCGACGTATCCACGCCAGTGACCTGGAGACTGTTCGCCGTCAGGAACGCGATCGGGTTCGTCTTGAGCAGGGCGACCTTCGTTGCAAGGTCCTGCAGCGTTGTCGTCACCTGATCGAGGTCCCCGCCTAACGCTGCGGGGAGGTTGGCGTCTGCGATCCTGGCGACCTCCCCGGCGGCAAAGTTGCGATCCTGGCCCATGAGCACCGCCCGGATCAGGATCATCGCCCGCCGATAGTGTCGGTGCTCTTGCACCTGATCTCGCCCGCTGATGGCGTAATTGGAGCCCTGCGACATCGCCGGGCTGATGGTTGTCGGGATGCGGCCGGCGACGTTGCGATCGCGAAGGGCGTCGGCGATCACCGCCCGCTTTGGCTGGTGGACGACTGGAACGTTCGCCCCGCGGATGAAGGCGATCGTGTCGGTGATTCGAATGGCATCGTCTTTGGCCATCGGTCCTCTTCGTGTTGGGGCGAGCGTCCAATCCGACGCCGCGGGCGCACCGGCCACCGCGATTCCGTGCGATCAGGTCCTGACGCTTCGGTGACCGGTGTGAAGCTGCGTCAAGAGATGGCCACGTGGAAGAGTGTATCACCATCGTTACCAGCGGCCGTCGGATCTCAGTGCCGGCGCTCGTCGGGACCGCGCCCCCAGGTCATTGAACGGTGCGGAAGTAGATGGGCTTGAGGGGCAGGCGCTCCCGGTCGACGACGTGGCCGTCCTACCAGCCCGGCAACAACGCGTGCGCTCGTGCATCGCGTCATGTTCAGTGTCGCTGTCAGGGGTTTCTGTTCAGACACTGCCGACCGGCGGGATTGGACTGCTCGGACAGCGTGAGGATGAACACGACGTCCGTTCCATAGTTGACCCCGGCCTTGTACACGCCCGTGGGCCATGTCCGGTTCTCCGTGCGAGCGTATTGTCGCAGCAATCGGCGAAGGTCACCCATGCGGTGTCCTGTGGCGAAGAGCCAGAATGCTCGCTCGCGAAAGAGCAGATTGACGCGATCGTCGAACGTCCCCGGACTGGTCAGCGGTGGCAGGGCAGGGGTGATGGCCGCTGCGCGCAGCGCGTTGAGAATCCCCAACCAGCCGGTGCCGGTCGGACTCGTATCGTTCCGGTTGGCCTGCAGTGCTGCTTCCGCCTCGATGAGGCGTGCCTCGATACCGGTGGCCACGGAAATGGGGGAGCCGAGCGAAGTGTACTTGGTCAGGAGATACGTTTGCGTCTGTCCGTCGGTGCCAAGCCCCGTCGACTGGGTGACCACGCGAGGGTCGGTGGCCGTGACGAAGTCCAACCCGTTGGTCCCCTCCCGGTTCGAGACGGAGATCGTGCGCGTGTTGTTGTTCTGCCAGACGGTGTTGCTCTGCGCCGCCACAGTCGCGGTCAACTCGGCGTTGAACACGTGGTTGGTGGGAACGGCATTCACCGCAGTGGCGGCGTCGGCAAACCGACCAAGGTTGAGAAGCGCGCGTCCGCGCCCCACCCGCACGTAGTTGGAGACGCGCGCGCTATCCGTCGAGTAGAGGAGTGCCGAGTCGAAGCTCGCAACCGCTCGTTTGAGCATGCTGTCACTGGTGATCGGTCCACCCCACACCGGCGTGAGATCGATGATGTCGGTGAGCGGTGTTCCGTTGCAGGTCACCTCTCCCAGGAACAATTCGGCGAAGCCCTTCACGGCGAAGAGCTGACCGGTGCGCGACCGCGGAGTCGGAGCGAACTGGCGCCGCGCCTCGATCGCGTTCTGGGCCTGCACGCGGGCCTGATGAAGCGCGAGTGGTATGTACTCCGTGAAGGTCAACGCCTGGGTGCGATAGTCGAGCGCGAGGAAGGTGGTGAACGGCGTCGGCAGGTTGAACTCGTCACTGAAAACGCCGGTGTTGTAGACGAACGTCACGAACGGGGGGTAGAGGGCCGCGAGGGCGCCATTCGTCAGCGCCTCGGCTCCTGCTGCATTGGCGAGTTGTTCGGGCTGCACGATGTCCGGGGTATCGACATCAGTGAGCCCCGAGCACGCCGGCGCCAGGCCCAGGCTGCCCGCTGTGAGTGCAAGGAAAAGCGCGCGGCGCAACCCGCCGGCAGCCATCGGAGAACGCGTCATCGTCTTATCTCCAGGTGTCGGTGGATGGTCAGTAGCCGAATGTGACCCGCAGGATGTACACCCGCGGCTGCGGTGAAACGGGGTTGTCGTAGCCGAGATCCCAGAGCGTGCCGAAGTTGCCGGTCAGCTCCGGGTTCTGCGTGACCTCCGGGTCGACGCCGCTGTAGCCTGTCCAGAGTCCGAGGTTGCGCGCGCTCAAGCTGAACGTCGCCTTCCGCTGGCCCACCCAGCGGCGGAAGACAGTGCCGGCCTCCCAGGTCACCGATGCTTCGGCCCAGCGCGTGAACGTGCCGTCTTCAGCATAGCCTGCGTAGGTGAGCGAGGGACCGGAGATGGCGACGTACGCCGCCTGATCACGCAGCGGGGCGTGGGGGTCGTTGCGCGCCCGGCACCCGCCGATGTTGCACTTGTTTGCTTCGGAGAAGTTGGTCTGGATGTAGTTGCCCTTGTACACGAACATCGAGCTGAGGCGCAGCTGGCCGTTGAAGAGCGTGAGTGACGGCGTCACGTTGAGGAGATGCGTGGGATTCGTGACGCCGAGGTAGGTGATGGAATCGTCGACGATGACCTCGTTCCGCTCCAGCAGTCCGTTGCCATTCGCGTCAGCATAGCTCCGGACCTTGCGATCCCACTGTCCGAAGAGCGGGTAACCCTCGACGAACTTTATGAAGCGGTCCTCGGGGGGGCGGGTCGTCGGATCCAGGCTGGTCAGGGTCGACCTGTTGATGGAGCCGTTCACACTGATGTCGAGTTCGGCGCCACGCCCCGCGTAGACAGTCCCCGACAGCATGCCTTCGATGCCGCGGTTGCGCACGGCACCGACGTTGTCCAGCTGACCGGTGCCGAGCACGCCTAACGAGCGCGGGTAGGCGCGCTGAACCAGCGCATCCCGGCTCTGCTTCTGATAGACGGTGCTCTCCAGCTTCCACCTGCCGCGCCACAGCTCGGCGTCGAAGCCGGTTTCCACTTCCCACGTGTACTCCGGCTTGAGGTTGGGATTCCCGAGCGTCTGCAGTTGAGCCGCCGAGTTCGTGGTGCCATTCACGAACACGGTGGAGAGCAGCAGTCGCGGCAGTGCGGCATCGGCCGCTGGTTGTACGCCCGACGCCCCATACGCGAGACGGTAGCGCAGACTCGTCAGGAGGTTCGATTGCGGGAAGAACTCCTCGCTGGACGCGAGCCAGGAGAGACTGACCTTGGGGTAGTTAGCCGTCCGGAAGTTCTTCCCGAAGCTGCTGGCACCGTCCGCTCGCACCGCGCCTGTCACGAAGACGCGGTCCTTCCATCCGAGATTCTGCTCGACGTACGCGCCCGCCACCACAGACTCCAGCGTCGACTCGAGATTCTGCACGGCGGCCGCCCCTGCGAGTGTGCTGGAGCCGGGAGGGAGGTTGGTTCCGATCGCCGACACGGCGCCACGATCCCGCCGGTTGTATTGCCCTCCCACCGACGTCCGCGATGTGAGCGAGGGTGAGAGGTTGAACGAGGCCGACGCACCGAGGTCGCCGGTGTAGAGGACCGTCTGGGCGCGTGTCTCGTTGCGCCGTCCGAGGCTTGGCACGGCCGCGGTGCCGCCTTCGCCACGACGCTGCAGGTTGTCGGAGAAATTACTGGACGCGTCGACACCAACGATGCCGCGGAAGGTGAGCCAGGACAGCGGGGTGACGGTGCCGTTCACCGACGTCGTCATCCGGATCAGGTTCTCGGACGATCGGATCGCGAACGATTCACCCGGCCGCCGGCCCGCGTTCCAACCATCGAATGCATCCTTGTATCCAGGCCCCCAGGCGGCGTCGGAGAAGATCTGTGTCCCGGGGATCTGGCTCTTCTGAAAGAGCAGGTTGCTCGCGACCGCGTACTCGGCCTTCGTTCCCACGCTCGTGGAGACGTTGCCGCGGAGTGAGGTGCGCCGGAGGTAGTTGGGATGGATCTGTTCGTCGGGGATTTCCGCCCCGCCACGCTGCGCGCGAATGCGGGTGATCTCGACCTTCGGCAGCTCGAGGTAGCCGGTCTCGCGTTCGTGATCTCCGGAGAGGAAATAGCGGAACCCCTGCGCCCCTCCCGAGATCTGAGTGCCGAGCTGGGCGCGCTCGCCAGTGCCGACCGGCGAACTGGGGGCGTCACGCATCACGCTCCATGCCGATACGCTGTCCAGTGTGCACTGTCCCTGTGACCGCGCGAGGTTGACGCAGTTGATCGGATTCCCCGCCGGCGTTTTGCCGAAGGCGTAATAGTTGGTGTTCCAGCGCGTGGGGCCGAGGATCATGCCGCCTTCGCCGTAGATGGTGAGCCGCGCCGGGCCCTGCTGTCCTCGCTTTGTCCGGATGACGATCACGCCGTTGGCGGCATCGGTGCCGTACAGCGTGGCGGCCGCCGGCCCCTTCACGATCTCGAAGGACTCGATCTCCTCGGGATTGATCGCCGATACGGAGCCGGCCGTCCAACCGTAGGACGCGATGTTGGTGTTGCCGCCCGCGGCACCGGTGGTGTTTTCCACGCGCGCGCCATCGATGATCATCAGCGGGTTGTTCGGACGCGCGAGGCTGTTGAATCCCCGGATCCGGATGCGTGGGGATGAACCGGTGACTCCGCTGTTGGAGAACGTCAGGAGGCCGGCAACGCGCCCCTGCAGCAGCTCACCCACGCTGGTGACCGGCGCGGCGGCCACGATGGAATCGATCCTGAGCGTCGCCACCGCATTTCCGATCTCCACCTTGCGCTGATCGCCGGTCGCGGTGACGACCACCTCACCGAGCTGCGTCGCCATGCGACTCAGCGAGAAATCGGCGGTGGTTTCCGCCGCGTCCGTGACCGTGAGCGCGCGCGTCTCGGGTGCGAAGCCGAGCATTCGCGCGGTGATGCTCTGCGCTCCGGCCGGAACCTGGGCGATCACGTAGCGACCCTGCGCATCGGTCATCGCCCCGAGCCGCGTGCCGACGACCTGCACCTGTACCCCGACAAGGGAGGTGCCTGTCCCCCGGTCCGTGATGCGCCCTCGAACGGTTCCGGTGAGGTCAGGTTCCGGCGCCGCAGCCGCGAGTGCCGGGACGCTAAGAGCGAAGAGGCTCACGAGAAAAAGCCGTGCTGATGCGACGCGATGCATGCGGCCTCCAGGCAAGGCAGGGTTGCTCGATCAGCCGGGAGCCCATGGGCGGACGATTCATGGTCTCGTCGCAGAACGCGGCCGAATCGGGGGTGCCGTCACTCTGACGCCCGAGCTTGCGGGCGGAGTTGCGCACTGTCAAGCGACGCTTATGGATGAGTGCGGTGTAGAGCCATCATCTTCGCGTCAGTGCGCTCGAGCCGCACGGATGTCGAGCTGGCGCGTCGTCAAGGGTATCGACGTACCGGCCTTCCTCACCCAAACCGGTGAGCAGCGTCAGGTCGAGATCGTTCGTTAGGCGAGGCGTGCCCCATCGAAAATTCGCCACCCCGCCGATGAAGCAGAACTGC
Organism: Gemmatimonadaceae bacterium; assembly: GCA_052387735.1. Classification (GTDB taxonomy): domain Bacteria; phylum Gemmatimonadota; class Gemmatimonadetes; order Gemmatimonadales; family Gemmatimonadaceae; genus RBC101. The sequence goes on along the minus strand of JBQTIW010000031.1, from coordinate 4,352 downwards.
CAGCCGTGGCGCTCGAGCAGCAGTTGCACCCGGGCGCCGGCCTGCAGGAGCGTCGTCACGGGTGGAATCGGCGATGCAGGCGCTGTTGCGCGACCAGTCCGGACGTGACGGAGAGACCACGCGCCTGCGCCGCGACCAGCGAGGCATCGTCGAGATCGGCGGCGATCCGCGCCAGGTCGGCACGATCGAGTTCAGCCAGGCGGAGCGCTCCACTGCAGTCGCCGCCGAGCGCCATTGCGCCATCCATGCACGTCGCTGCACCTCGGTTGGTTCGATCATGTCGGCAATTTAGCGCCCGCCGGCAGGGGTCGCACGGGAGGACGTGCTTGTCGATCTGTCGAGCGTCAGCTCGGCGACGAGCCGCCTTGAGCCTCGCATTCTCGTCCTCGTGTTGTCGCAGCCGCAGCTGACTCACGCCCGCTCTCCGCTAAGCTGATCGCAGACGTGACCCCGTTCTGGGTGGGATGGGCGACACTGATCGGAAGCTACTTTCGTTTCAACTTGCCTCACGTTCCTGTGGGGAGGTCCATCGGTGATGCCTCCTCATCAGGTACCCCGGCAGAACCGTCTCGATCGTCGCTGTGCGGGTGTTGCGCGCATCGATGTACGAAATGAGCGTGCACGATGCTCCGTCGTTCGGCGCGGTTGCGGCGCTCTTGTCCGTCGTTGCCCTCATTGCATCGTGGCTGCCGGCGCGTCGTGCGAGCCGCGTCGACCCTGTCGTAGCTCTGCGCGCGCCGATTGACGCGCACGCCGCTCAAGTCAGTTACCGACCACCGCCCCGGGCCTCAATCAGCCGCAGCGTCTCGCGGCTCACGAAGATCTTCGTGTGGTACTGCTCGCCCCAGCCGAGCGCCGTCACGTTGCGATACTCGCGAAGCGGTCCGCCGCCGTGTCCTTCCTCGAGCCGCTGGCGGAGGGAGGCCCTGACGTTCGGGTCGGCGCCCCGATCCAGCAGGAGGCGCGTGAAGCGCGCTTCGTCCGGCTGTCCCCTGCGGTAGTTGACCCAGAAGTTGTGCTGGGAAACGACCGTGGAAGAAAGCGCGGTGTAGCCGCCGAAGCCGTCGGCGTCGGTCGCCGCCCGGGCGTCCGGATCCATGCCGCGATCGAGCAGCCACTCCGCGATCTCCAACTCGTCGAAGTAGGCGGCGACGTGGAGGAGCGTGGTCCCGTGCACCGGCGTCCCCTGAGCGGTGTACGGAGCCTGGGAGCAGGCAGGGGCGAGTGGGAAAACGTCGGTGATGTCGAACGTCCGCGTGAGGAGATCCGGGTCGCGCGCGAGGTGCGCTTCGAGCAGGTCAATGCGCCCGCGATGGAGCGCCATCACCGGCGTGTCGGGCGGCTCGAAGCCGTGCTCGACGTACATCTCAAGGATGCGGTGCTTCGCGGGCGGGTTCCGGCTGTCGGTCCCGAGCAGGTGCTCCATCGTGTTGTAGTCCACACCCAGGGGCCCCACGACGCGCGCACCCAGTGTGAGCAGGACAGCGGTGCCTTCGACGCTCAGCGTGTACGCGGGACCGGCGAGCGATAGTTTTTCGAGCGACGGTCGCCCCGCCAGATCGTACATCAGGCGCACCGTGTCGGGCTTGCCCTGCAGCGCAGCCCGGCCAGCCGCCGACTCGAGGTCCTTGGCACCATGACTGTGAAGGAGCCGGATGATCGCGTCGCGGCCAAGGTTCGCCGCGTACGTCATCGGCGGGCCCCAATTGCTGTCGGCGCGAATCAGGACATGCTCGTGGAGCAGCGCGGGATTTCCCGTCACGAGCTCGCGGACCGTGTCGGGGTCATCGCGCCAGATCGCGTCCGCGAGCCGCACGGCGTGGACGAGCCTCGTCCAGCTCGAAGCCCGGTAGCTCCGTGCGAGGACGAGCTGCGCGTCAGCCAACTTCGCGGCAGACGGGTCGATCGATTCCGGATGGTGCTCGCGCAGCTCCGAGCTCGCGGCGGCGTCGCCGCTGCGGATCGCGTCCAGCAGCTCCTTTGCCTGGCGCCGGACTTGTTCGAGATCCGGGCGCACAGGGAGTCGGCGGTGTGGCATGACTAGCCACTCGTCGGTGGGACGAGTCCCAGCAGCCTGAGATAGGTGACGAGGTTGCCGTAATGCAGACTCGCGTGGCCGTAGTTCACGATCAGCGGCCCCACGACACCCGCGTCGAAGGCGGCGCTGCACTGTGCGACGATGTCGTTCAGCTTCGCGATCAGCGCCGGCTTGTCAATCGCGCCCTCGGCGATCGCGTCCGACCACTGCACCGGGCGGCCCGCGGCGCGCCCGCAGTAGTAGAGGGAGGCGTCGGCGACGTGACCCACGACCTGGCCGACTGTGCGCACCGTACCGACCGGCCGCCAAGCGAATCGGTCCGCCGGCACGAGCTCGGCGGCTTTCGCGATGTTGCCTGTCAGCTCCGCGAACGCGGCGCGCAGCTGCGCGCGATCGATTGACCCGGCGTTCGCTCCCGGCTCGCCCGCGGACGCTCCCTTGCGCGTGAGCACGAACGTCCCGGTGCTCTGCCCCCTGGTAACGAGGCCGGTCGCCATCCCTTGTACGGCGACGCCGTCGAGCACGAGCGAGATCGACTGCTCGCCGGCGCGCGCGATCCCGACGTGCAGCGTGCCGGACGCGCGGTCGTAGGTGCCGCTCCTGATCTCACCGCTCCCGTCGATGGTGGACATCGTACCGCGGACGGACGTGCCGTCGAGGCGCAGCTCGAGCGTGACGGCGTAGTTCGGTTCGGCGGTCGGGCCGATGCGGCCGGACCAGGTGCCGGTGACCGGGTCGGCCGCCGACTGTGCGGATGCGAGCGCAGGCGCGGCGAGAAGAACGAGCGCGGCGAGCAGGTTGGCCAAGGCCAGAGTAGCGCCGCGAGTCGCGCGGGTGGCGGTGGTGCGGGTGCGTGCGCTACAGGACGCTGCGAACATGACGAGCCTCCGGAACGCCCGTGGTCCGCTGTCGTCGGGCAGGAGGTTCGTTCGGTGGACAAAACCCCGAATGCACCAGGTGGACTCAGTCCTTCCCGCGGACGGGAGGCGCCCTGAACGCCCAGCCTCAGGCTACCATCGTTCGGCGCCGCACACAAGAGCAGTCTTCCGGAACTCGGAAGTCATTTCGGGCGGCGTTCATGGGAGTCGGGCGTCAAAGACCATGTTGTCACCGTTCGCAGGGCCGGTGCAGTCCAACGAATCGCGCTCAGCTGCGGCGCCCCTATCTTATAGTTGCCGCAGCCGAGCGAAGCGAGGCAGCGGCCACGCGTTGTGCCGTCAGCTGCAGCGCTGGGTTAGGCGGCAGGAGGCTTCACGCCCTGGCTGTCAGGCACTCCTTCCATAATCGGTCGACCAATTCGCTTGCACTGGGAACGTCGCGGATCGCCCCCACCCCTTTGCCCGCGTAGAGCGGGAGGTCCAACACTTCTCCTCGATCGGCGCGACGCGGACCGCCAATGCTGTACCGCCGCTTGACCAGCCCAGTGTCCGCGTTCGTCGTGAGGACGTCACCCTCCCCGGGCCGCCGTCCTGGTGGCGGGCACCCAGCAGCCTCCCACATCTCGACCGTTCGGTTGCGGAGCACGCCGTGCGGCGCGTTCTCCCAACCATCCTGGAAGCAGACGGTCAGCACGCTGTCTTCCGTTTCCGCTCGGACCAGCGCCTTCTTCCATTCATCGTGCCCCTCGGCTTCGCGGGTCGCGATGAATCTGGTACCGATGAGAACCCCCGACGCGCCAGCCAGGAGCGCAGTCCGGACGTGCGACCCGGTGGCGATCCCACCGGCCGCGAGAACCGGCACCGGTCCAGCTTCCTCCACGACACTCGGTAACGTTTCGTAGAGGCCCCGGATCGCCTGCACGTGGCCTCCTGCTTCCGTGCCCTGGCAAATGAGATAGTCTGCGCCGAGATCGAGGGCCTGGCGGGCTCCCGCACGACTGCTGACTTGCACGCCCATTCTGGCACCCGCTTGCCGAACGGCCGCCGCCATGTCAGGGCCCGGTAATCCCCACGCGAACTGAATGATTGGCGCTCCCGCGTCGAGCGCGATCGGCAAGGTGCGAGGTTCCGCGGCGAGCAGAAAGTTCACGGCGAATGGTCGCCGGGTCGCGGCGCGAGCGCGGGTGACGTAGTCCTTTACCGTCTCGGCGGCCGGTGTGAGCCCGGTCCCGACGGCTCCCAATCCACCTGCTTCCGAGACGGCAATGGCGAGCGCCGGGGTAGCGAAGAAGCCCATTCCAGCTTTTCCGATCGGCCGCGTGAGGCCGAACCGCTCCATAAACGCGCGCGCCTTAGCGGTCGGCATCGAAGATTGTTGGCTACCGGCAGGGAGCGTTTGGGCGCCAAGGCCCGCTGCGACTGCCGCAGTCTGTCGG
>JBQTIW010000030.1:0-4311 GCA_052387735.1 Gemmatimonadaceae bacterium | reverse complement strand
GACGCGCTGTCGCAGTACGACCCCTCGTCAAAGCAGCTCAACGCCAATGTGAGGTTCAACCTCATCCATCATCCGTTGAGCGACCTGTTCATCGTATACAATGATCAGCGGTTCCTCACGGCCGCCGCACCCGTGGGCGGACGGTCGCTGATCGTGAAGGTGACGCAGATGATGGCGTTTTAGGACGGACGGGCAGACGGGCAGACGGGCCAGCCCGATCGTAGGCGGTAACACGCCGGAGCACTACCGGCGCGACCTTGCCAAATCCTGCCCGTCCGCCGCCTTGCCCCATCTGCTCTACCGCCCAAACTCCTCAAAGCGCTGATTCCCAATCCGATAGCTCCGCCAATCCTGATAGTCGAAGTGCCACCACTCGGCCTCATAGACGCGAAAACCCTCGGCCTCCATCGCCTGTCGAAGAATCTCGCGCCGCGCGCGTTGTGCGGACGTTCCACCCGGATAATCCGGATATGATCGATTGGACATCTCGTCATAGCCGCCGACCATCTGAATGGCTTTTCCTGTCTTGAGGTCGTACAGCGTGAGGTCGACCGCGCACCCGCGATTGTGACGAGACCCCTGCGACGGGTCGGCGACAAAGACATGATTCTCCTCGGGCGTTCCGTCCCAGAACATCTTCGTCACGTACCATGGGCGGTAGCCGTCGTGAATCATCAGCCCGTAACCTGCCGCGGCGAGTCTGCGGTGGGCACGGACCAGGGCTTCCGCAGCAGGGCGCTGGAGAAAAGCACGCGCCTGCGAGTAGACCGGCACGGACAGGAAGTTGTCACGCGTTGCATACCGCACGTCGAGCAGGATCGTCGAATCGAGGCGCACGAGCTCCACGAGGTCGGTCGGTTTGAACGTGCCCGTTTCCTGCGGTGGTGACGACGCGAGCGCGTCGCGTCGCAACACGTCGACCGGCTTCACGGGTTTGATGCGGAACACAGCGGCGTCCTCACCCGGAATGCGACGTCGTCCAAAAACCACCTCGGCCGCCACGACCCGGGTGGCCCGCCCTCGGGGGTCACGCGAGAACCGCAGTTTCTCACCAGCGTAGAGGCCATAGTCCGGAAAGGCGAATTCGTTCGTGCTCACTTCGCGCAACGGATACTCGGCGAACCATTCAATCAGGGCCGTGAGCCGGCCGTTCCGTTCGTAGACGTACAGCACCTCGTGGTTCCAGCCGTACTCGCCGATCAGTCCGCGCCATTGTGCCGGCACCTCGCCAGGCGGATTGGTGGTCGGGTTTCGGCGGAGTGAATCCCGTCCCACGATCAGGTGGTCGCCCACCCGGCGCACGATGAGCCCATCGTTGCCTTCGTCGTCGGTGACCAGCGTATCTCCCCCAAGCCGTCGCACGCGCGCACGTTCCTCTCCGCGCGCGAAGGTCAGGTAGAGGGACGTGTCTCGCGCCGTCAGTTCCAACTGCCGGTCGCCGGTGCCGTACGTGCCGGCGAGCGCGAGCGCTTCGTCACGGGTGAGGGCCGCCGTGACGCGAGCCGGGGAAAGCTCACGACCAGCGCGCACGGCGAGTGCGAAGCGTAGCGCCTGCAGCGCAATGCGCCCGGCGATCGAGTTGGCGAAGTCCTTGGACGTCGACACCGCCACTCCCAGCTTTGTCTCCGGCATGGCGACGAGCTCCGTGGCAAAGCCGTAGATCGCCCCTCCGTGCCTGACGAGGCGCTGGCCTTCCATGCGCCCGATCACGAAGCCAAGCCCGACCCCGCTGCTGGCACCCGCTGGCGCGAACTGCGGCGTCCACATCTGCTCGAGCGTCTCGGGCGTGAGCACCCGCCCACCGGGGCCGGTGCCTCCGTTGAACAGCACCGTCATGAACCGCGCGAGCTCCGGCATGGTGGCGTACATGCTGCCGGCGGGCGACATGCCCAACTGGAATGTCGGCGCGTCGAAGGTTGTCCCATGTCGCGTCCACATCTGCGCCTTGGCCAGGCGCGGGAGTAGCGCCGCGTCGGGTTCGAACGATGCGGAGGTGAGCCCCATGGGTTGCAGCACTGCGCGCCTGAGGTAGCTCGCGAAGGGTTGGCGCTGCGTCCGCTCGAGCGTGTACCCCACCACCGCGATCGCAGCATTCGAGTACTTGGTCCGTGACTCCGGCGGATAGACGAGCGCTGTGCGATTGAGGCTCGCGACCGTTCGTGCCAGCGTCGGCTGGGTTGTCTCGAAGTAGTTTCCTGCAGGCGGCTCCCGGACCAGACCGGAACGATGCGACATGAGCTGCCGCAGCGTGATCGCCTGCCCCGAAACGTTGCGCGGGCGGAAGTCGGGGAGGTAACGCGTGATCGGTGCATCGAGATCCAGTACGCCGCGTTCGACGAGCTGCATGACACCGATGTCGGTGAACAGCTTCGACACCGAGCCAATGCGATACACGGTCTGCGCCGTGGCCGGCGTTCTGCGCTGCGGATCTTCAACACCGAAACCGCGCGCCCAGACGATACGATCACCGTCGACCAGGGCGATCGACAGCGCCGGGAGCGCCTTGTCTTTCATCTCATGCCCGATGTAGCGCTCCATGAGCGATGCGAGCTCCGCATACCGCTGATCGGGCCCGATGGTTTCTTGTGCCCGAAGGGCAGGAGACAGGACCGTGAATCCGGCCGCGAGCCGGAGGCCCGTCATACGCCAGCGCCACACGCGGGACATCCCTGTCGCAGTCGCCATCTGCAGTCCACGCCTCGAGTGTATGTGTCCCGTGTCCCGTACCCAAACAAAGAGCCCGCACCCCGCGTCTTCGGAGTGCGAGCCCTATGGTCGCGGGCGAGTCGCCTGACCAGGATCCTATATGTTCGGATTGTTCAACCGCTCGATGTCCGGCAGCGGGAGACACTTGTTGGTGCCGTAGGTGCCGCCACCGTTCGGAAACACGGCGCCGACTGGCGGACGGAGTGGCACGTCGAACCGGATGGTGTCGAACAACCGATGTCCTTCCAGGAACAACTCCCGGCGGCGTTCCTCCCGTACCTGCGTCTGAATCACGGCGGGATCCGTGCTGGCAAAGGCGGGAATGCCGGCCCGGGTGTGCAGCTGATTGATCAGGGTCACCGCCTCCTGTCCGCCGGCCACCTCGGCGCGAATCAGCAGCGCTTCCCGCCAGGTCGCGACCGGAATCGGGTCGCCCAGCGAGCGGTACTTGTTCTGCGTCCAGAGTCGCACCGTGGGCAGGGAGCCGCCTCGACCTGCATCCACAACCGGCACGCGGGTGTCAGGCGCCCCACCGAACGTGAGATTACGGAACGACGAATCAATCGTGACCGTGCCCGTGGTGTTGTTGAGCCGGAATAGCCGATTCTCGGCGCGCCCACTGGCAGCCGTCGTCCGTGCGTTGAACACGAAGTTGTTCGGTACGAGTAGGGCATCTGCCATGGCTTCGGTGCGTTTGTTCTGATTGATCCTCGCGCGTGCGCGTCCTACGAGCGACATGTTCTTGATGTCGTCAGGCACACCGGCCGTGCCCATGGCGGCAGTAAAGCGTTGTTCGGCCAGAGCGAATACCTGGGCTGGCGTCAGCTCGGGTCCGAGGTCCACGGCGGCCGAGCAGAATCCTTCGCCCAGCAGGATGTACGAATAGCCGGCGTAGGCATTGGCACGTGCGAGGAGCGCTCCACGTCCGGGGACCTGTTCATCGGTCCAGCCGCCAAGCAGCCTGATGGCCTGGTCGGCCTGGAAGCGCGCCACGGACACTGGCGTGTACATACCGAACCCCCCACACCCTCCCGTCGCGTACAGCGCCGTGGAGGGATTGGCGGTGCGACGGTCGAAGTCCCAGGTCGCAGCGTTCGCCTGCGAATCCATGAACTCATCGGCGATCGTGCCGGCGGCCAGCACATAATTGCCAAGGGCGCACTCGAAGTCGGCCACGACCCCGGCGATGATCACCGATGCATTCGATGGCTGGAGCAATGTGGACTCGAGGATGCGGCTGGGCGCATCGGCCTCCAGCAGCGTGTCACACGCGGTCAGCGTCCCCGTCGCCAGAAGGGCCGCCACACCGGCCGTTCCCACACGGGTCGCCCGGCGTGCGCGAAGGAAAGCGTGGTACATGGTCATGTCACTCCTCACGGTTGCCGGTTAGTAGTTGAGAGAAACGGAGAACAGCACCTGCGACAGGGGCGGCACCTGCGCCTGCTCGAGCCGCACAAACTGCTGTAAGGTGAAAAAGTTCTCGGGGTCGGTGCCGCCGTATGGGGTCCACAACGCGAGATTGCGACCCGACAGCGTGAGCGTTCCATTGCGCGCGCCAACAAGCTGCGTCATCGCCTGCGCCAGCGTGGAGCTCAGCGATACCTC
>JBQTIW010000029.1:0-5078 GCA_052387735.1 Gemmatimonadaceae bacterium | reverse complement strand
CGACCCCACGGGCGTCGAGCCCTTCGAGATAGCGGATGGCGCGCTGAGCGCCCTCCTCCAGGAGAGTTCGCATGACTGCGAGGGTGAGATGACGGCATGTTGAGCGCCGTGCGACGCAGGCAACTGCACGGCGTCGCGGCCACACGCAACATAGTCGGGTCACGCGTCACTCCAGCACAGGCAGAGTAGCGCTCCCGCCTCCCGGTGCCTGCCTCGCGCCATGGCGGGCGGTCATCTGCGGTGACGCACTATCGAATCAGGTGGACGGTCGCACTCGCCGTAGACTGTCGGCGATCCGACCGTGACCTCCCTTCGTGCCCAGCCGGCGGCGGTAGCGTCAGTGAGCGCTACGAGAGGGCGTCTGGCTGCGAACGTCCGATCGTTGGTGATCGCGCGGGCTCCGACTCGAACGCGGCATGGCGCTCCGAGGCTGGTCGCACGCGCCGGAAGCTGGTGGCAGCGAAGATCGCAAGCGCGACCGAGCCGACGGCACTGATTGCGGCGCAGATCCGGAGCCCCCGCATGAACGCGCCGCGAGCGGCTTCGGTCAGCGCCGATCCGACCTCTGCGGAATACCGCCCGGCCACGGCAACGGCGCCGCCAAGCGTGGCCCGCGCAACCTCGGCATCGTCGGCCGTCACGCCGATCGGAATGGCCTCGGCCATCACGCTGCGGTACATTGCCACGCCGATGCTGCCAAAAACAGCAATGCCAAGCGCCCCACCGAATTCGGCGCTCGTTTCCGAGATCGCCGACGCCGCGCCGGCTCTCTCTGGCGGCGCCGATCCGATGATCAGATCTGTCGTCAACGTGAAGACGGGCGACACACCCACGGAAAAGACAAACGTCGCCAGGGCGAACAGCGCGAAGCCGGTGGCGGCATCGAGAACCGTCAGCATCCAGTAGCCGAGGGCGGATATCGCAAGCCCCGCGGACATCAACACTCCTGGCCGAACGCGTCGTGCGATGGCGGGAGTCACGATGGAGCCCGCGATGAACGCCAGGGCCCAGGGCAACGTCCAGAGACCTGCGGCGAGCGGCGAGAGGCCGAGTACGAGCTGCAAGTACTGCGGCAAGAAGAGAAAGCCCCCGAACAGCACCAGAATCGTCAGGCCGTACGTGGCGAGGGAGGCGCTGAACGCCGGCATCCGGAAGAGCCGGAGGTCAATCAGCGGATCCTCGAGCTTGAGCTGTCGTCGCACGAAAAGGACGCCGATCACAAGGCCAGCCAGAGTGAACAGGATCGGGCTCAACGACACACCGTCCTGCGCGATCTGTTTCAAGCCGAAGATCATCGCCAACACGGCACCGAGCGAGAGCGCCGTACTGAGCAGGTCCGGCCGACCAGCTGTTGGGTCGCGGTACTCCGGGAGAAACAAGGGGCCGACGACGAGCAGTATCGCCATGACCGGCACGCTGATCAGAAAGACCGAGCCCCACCAGAAGTACTCCAGGAGCACGCCACCGACGAGCGGTCCGATGGCACCGCCAATCGAGTAGCTCATGATCCAAACGCTGACGGCCACCGTGCGCTGATGCGGATCCAGAAACATGTTGCGGATCAACGACAGCGTAGACGGCGCCACCGTGGCACCGGCAATGCCGAGCAAAGCCCGAGTCGCGATGAGCATTTCGGGGCTGGTCGAGAACGCCGCCAGCACCGACGCGATCGCGAACGCGGCGGCACCGATCAGGAGCAATCGGCGCCGGCCAATTCGATCACCCAGCGTCCCTGCAGCGATCAGCGAGCCGGCAACCAGAAACCCGTAGATGTCGATGATCCACAGGAGTTGCACGCTGCTAGGTTTGAGGGCGGTCGAGAGCTGGGGCACTGCGAGGTGCAGGACCGTCAGATCCATGGAGTAGAGCAGGCAGGGAAGCGCGATCACGGCCAGGCCGGTCCACTCGCGTCTGCCTGCTCTCGGCGGGGTTCCGTCGATGTGTTGCTCCATTACAGTATGCGTGGAAGTGCGAACGTCGGTACTGAAAGCTACTTGCGCACTCGCGCTCCTGGTGAGCTATCTCCCCGCTCGCAGGGCGGCGCGGATCGATCCCAGCGTGGTGCTCAGGAGCGACTAAGCGCATTGAGCAATCCCGATTGATGATCGCCCTTGACGCGCACTTCGTCGTGATGGAGTCTAGTGATCGTCACCGATCTCCAATCGGAGCGCCGTGTCATCCTGTCCACCAGATCAATGCGCGCGCCATGAGAGCGTCAGATCCGTCACGATCGGGGTGATGGTCGCTGTACTGCTCGGCGCCGCGTGCTCCTTCGGCAAGGGCGCGGAAGACGTGCAGACGGTCGCCACTGCTGCGACAACAGTCCAACCGGGCGAGGCTCCGCCGGGCATGGTCTGGATTCCCGGCGGCGAATTCCTGATGGGTGGCGACGACCACTACGCAGCGGAAGCGGAGCGACCCGTGCATCGTGTTCGTGTCGACGGCTTCTTCCTGGACGTTCACACGGTCACGAATGCGCAGTTTCGTGCGTTTGTCGATGCGACGGGCTACGTCACGATCGCCGAGCGGGCCCCGGACGTGGCGGAGCTCATGCGACAGCTTCCGCCGGGCACGTCGCCACCGGACGCCACGCAGCTTGTCCCTGGTTCGCTCGTCTTCGTACCGACGACTCGGCCCGTCAACTTGCGCGACTGGTCAGAGTGGTGGGACTGGATGCCCGGCGCCAACTGGCGTCACCCGAAGGGGCCGCGCAGCTCAATTGCGGGTCAGGACGACTATCCCGTCGTCCATGTGGCGTGGGACGATGCCGTGGCATACGCGACCTGGGCCGGGCGCCGCATTCCTACCGAAGCGGAGTGGGAGTTCGCCGCACGCGGTGGAAACCGGCGCACCTTCCACCCGTGGGGAGACGAACCGCATGATGCCGAGCACCCACAGGCTCACATATATACAGGGACTTTCCCCACGCACGACGCCGCACCGAAGCCGGTCGGTGCCTTCAGGCCCACCGCCTTCGGCCTGTACGATATGGCGGGGAATGTCTGGCAGTGGACCGGCGACTGGTATCGTCCGGACACCTACGCCATCGACGCGGCACGAGGCCTCGTCTTCAATCCGACCGGTCCCGAGACGTGGCTGGATCCGCAGCGCGAAGGCGTGCCGAGCCGGGTAGTACGCGGTGGTTCGTTCTTGTGCAGCGATTCCTACTGCCGCGGATACCGGGTGAGCGCGCGCAGCCCAGGCGCCCCCGACAGCGGCGCATCACACATCGGCTTCCGAACGGTGATGACGGTGGCGCAGTGGATCCGATGGAAGGCGGCACAGGGAACACCCTCATGACGAGATGGACGCTCGTGACGGGTGCGGTTGCGTTCACCGCGGCTGGGAGCCGAGCACTCCTGCTCTGTATCGTGCTCGCCGTCTGTACGCGCCACGAGCCCGCGACGACTCGGCGCCAGCCTAACGTGGTCGTGATCCTCGTGGATGACCTTCGATGGGACGACATCGGCGTCGCCGGGCATCCGTTCGTCGAGACGCCGAACATCGACCGGCTCGCGCGTGAGGGAACCCGGTTCCTCAACGCCTTTGCCAGCACACCGCTCTGCAGTCCGAGCCGAGCCGCCATCCTCACGGGGATGCACGCACATCAAAACGGCATCGTGGACAACACGGCGAGAGATTCCGCGAGCCATCGGCTCCCGACCTTCGCCCTCCCTCTCGCCTCAGCGGGGTATCAGACTGCCTTCCTGGGGAAGTGGCACATGGGGAACGACGACAGCAGGCGGCCAGGTTGGACACGCTGGGTCGCGATGAAGGGCCAGGGTGAAGCGATCAACCCGAAGCTCAACGTCGACGGTGAGCGGATCGAGGCACCCGGGTACGTCACCGACGTCCTCACGGACTACGCGATCGAGTTCGTCCGCAAGTCCACGAACGGGCCGTTCCTGCTCTTCCTCGCGCACAAGGCGGTCCACCCGAACATCATGCAGCGCGACGACGGGAGCACCGTGGCACTCGCGTCGCAGGCATCGGGATTCATCCCGGCGGAGCGCCACCGGGGTCGTTACGCGACGGCCACAGTTGCGCGGCGGCCTAACGCGGGAAAAACTCCGGCCGGCAAGCCGGCGCTGGAGCGGAGGATCGACACGCTTCCACCGCTGGGTCCAACGACCGGCACGAGCGACGCGGACGTCCGCGCGAGGCTCGAGATGCTCCTGGCCATCGATGAAGGCCTTGGTCGCATCGTGACAACACTCGGGGCGCTCGGCCAGCTCGACAACACCGTGATCATCTTCACGAGCGACCACGGCTACTTCTACGGCGAACATGGGCTCAACGAGGAGCGCCGGCTGGCGTATGAAGAATCGGCGCGGATCCCGCTGATCGTGCGCTTTCCCGGCGTCGCGCGACCAGGCGCAGCCCCGACAGAGATGGTGCAGACGATCGACCTGGCGCCAACCATCCTGTCGCTGGCCGGTGTGAGGGACACGGTGCCGCGACACGGGAGGTCGCTGGTGCCGCTGCTCGAAGGGAGCGGAACGACGTGGCGCTCGTCGGTCTTGATCGAGTACTTCAGCGACACGGTGTTTCCGCGGATCCTGAACATGGGGTATCAGGCCGTGCGAACGACGCGCTACAAGTACATCCAGTACACGGAGCTACGTGGCATGGACGAGCTGTACGACCTCGAGGCTGATCCCTACGAAGTGAAGAACCTCATAGGGACGGAGAAGGGCCGTGCGGTGTTGCCCGATGTTCAGGCCGAGCTGGCTCGCGTGCAGGCAGACGTCGGATACCGCCCGGCGGCGCGCGCCGGCGGCAGCCGTTCTGGTGGCCGCGGTGAGTGAGCGGGCGGTTGTAGTCGCGATTCGAGCGTCCTCGGGTGCGCCTGGTAGCGGCTGGCCGGCCGACGACGACTCAGCGTCGTTCAAATGACCGCTGAGCTACGAAGACGCTGGTGTCGTCGTCGACGCAGCCGCGCGCGCTGCCCTTCGCTCCTGCATCTGACGCGTGAGGTGGGGGACGATGCCCAGCATGCGCTCGATCACCATCAACTGGCCTCGGTGGTGCATTTCATGCTCCTTGGGGCTCAGCAATCCTTCGAAGCGTGTCTTCGG
>JBQTIW010000028.1:0-6133 GCA_052387735.1 Gemmatimonadaceae bacterium | reverse complement strand
TCCAACGCCTACCACCTGCACCTGCGCCCCGGCGACCAGCTCGTCCGCGACCTGGGCGGACTGCACGAATTCATGCAGTGGGATGGTCCGATCCTCACCGACTCCGGAGGCTTCCAGGTGTTCTCGCTGGCAACGCTGCGTACGGTGAGCGAGGACGGTGTGGAGTTTCGCTCACATGTTGATGGGTCGACCCGGGTGTTTACACCGGAGAGCGTGATGGAGATTGAACGGAACCTCGGCGCGGACGTGATCATGCAGTTCGATCACGTGATTCCCGGGCAGTCGGATCGCTCGTCGTCCCGCGACGCGAGCGAGCGAAGCCTGCGATGGCTGGCCCGCTGCCACCAGGCCTTCGAAGCTCGGAGCGACGGGACACAGGCCCTCTTTCCCGTCTTGCAGGGCGGAGTGTACGCCGACTTGCGGCGCGAAGCGGCGCGGACCGCACTCGACCTCGGCGACTGGGCTGGGTTTGGCATCGGCGGACTCTCCGTCGGGGAATCCAAGCCCGACATGTACGCGACCCTCGAGGCATTGCGGGCCGACCTTCCGGCGGAGCGCCCGCGCTACCTCATGGGTGTCGGCTTCCCCGAGGATCTGATCGAAAGCGTCAGGCGGGGTGTCGATCTGTTCGACTGCGTGGCGCCGACGCGCATGGGGAGGAACGGAACGGCGTTCACGCGTGAGGGCCGCATCAACATCAAGAGAGCCGAATACCGCGCGGATCGCGCGCCGCTGGACGAGGGCTGCGATTGCGCCACCTGCCGCCGTTTCACGCGCGCCTACCTCCGCCACCTGTACGTTGCCGATGAGCTGCTGGGGCTGCGCCTCCTCTCGCTGCACAATGTACATTTCCTGATCAGCCTGATGCGCCAGGCGCGCCGGGCCATCACCGACGGATCGTTTGACCACTGGGCCGACGAGTGGCTCCGACGGCTGACCTCATCTCCCAATTCCCCGACTCCGCGATGACCGCGTCGTTCATGCCTAACTTGCTTCTGCTTCAAGCCGCCCCGTCGTCAGGGGGGTCGCTCTACCCGTTCCTGTTTCAGCTGGCCGCGATCTCGGCGATCATCTATTTCTTCATGATCCGGCCGCAGCAGAAGCAGCGTAAGCAGCACGAGGAGCGCCTGCGGAACCTCAAGCGCGGCGATACTATCGTCACCTCGGGTGGCATCGTGGGAGAGATCGTGCACATGAAGGACACGGGCACCGAACGCAGCATGGACGACCACATCACCATCAAGTCCGCCGAGTCGCGCCTGATCATCGAACGCGGCCGCATCGCCAAGGTGATGGGCGACGCAGCCACCACTGCACCGCCCAGCAAGTGAGCCTGCTCCCCATCCACGTCCTCGGCTCTCCCGTCCTGCGGGAGGAGACCGAGGTCGTAGAGGAAATCACCGATGTGCTGCAACGGTTGATCGACGACATGTTCGAGACCATGTACGCGGCCAGTGGCATCGGCCTCGCCGCGCCGCAGGTGGGACGCAAGGAACGACTCGCGGTGGTCGACGTCGAAGGTACGAAGCTGGTGCTCATCAATCCCGAGATCTTGCTCGAGGAGGGACGCGATCGCGCCGAGGAGGCGTGCCTTTCGATTCCCGAACTGTACGGCGATGTGGACCGCGCCAAGCGCGTGATCGTGCGCGCACTCGATCGCGAGGGGACGCCGTACGAGGTCGATGCCACCAAGCTGCTCGCGCGCTGCTTGCAGCACGAAATCGACCATCTGCACGGCAAACTGTTCATCGACTATTTGAGCTATCTCAAGCGGAGATCGGCACTCTCCAAGTGGGAGGAGCTCCGCAAGGAGTTCCCCGACAACCTGCGCCACCTGATCGCGGGGCAGCGGAACGGGGTCGATCCGGAGCACCCCGAACCGGGGATGTAGGGCGGCTCGGTCGCCGGATCATCGCCAGTTCCGCAAGCAGACACGTGCGAATTCTCTTCTGGGGCACTCCGGAGTTTGCCACGCCGGCGCTACGCGCCATCGTCGGGGAGGGTCACGACGTGGTCGCCGTCGTCACGCAACCCGATCGCCCGCAGGGCCGCCACCGGTCGGTGCTGGTGCCGTCACCAGTCAAGGCCGTCGCGCTGGAAGAAGGGATTCCTGTGCTGCAGCCGGAGAAGCCGCGCGGCGACGCGTTCATCGCGTCGCTGCGCGCCCTCGCCCCCGACCTCTCCGTCGTCGTCGCCTACGGCCACATCCTCGTCCGCGACATCATCGACCTTCCGCAGTTAGGCACCTGGAACATCCACGCCTCGCTGCTGCCGCGGTGGCGGGGAGCGGCACCGATCCAGGCCGCGATCCTCGCCGGTGACACGGAGACGGGCGTGTCGATCATGCGAATGGTCCAGAAGCTCGACGCGGGCCCGGTGCTCCTGCAGGCGCCCACGCCCGTCGCCAGTGACGAAACCGGCGGGGAGCTCACGGAGCGCCTGGCCGAGCTCGGCGCGCTGGGCATCATCGAGGCACTGACGCTGCTCTCGTTAGGCACGGGCATCACCGAGGTGGCGCAGGACGAGGCCGTCGCGACGTATGCTCCCAAGGTGAATCGCGACAACGCCCGGATCGACTGGACCGCAGACGCGGGGCACGCGGCGCGCGTCATCCGCGCCTACGATCCGCGCCCGGGGGGCTGGACCACGCTACGCGGGGCGGACGTCAAACTGTTCGGAGCGATGACCGCGAGCGGCGTCGTCGCCACCCCGGGACAGATCGTGCGCATCGAGGAGCACGGGATGCTCGTCGGATGCGGCACCGGCGCCGTTCGCGTGGGGTACGTGCAGCCGGCCGGAAAGCGCCGCATGACGCCACTCGACCTCGCCCAGGGGCGTGGCATCGATCCGGTCGACGTGTTGGGGCAATGACAGGTGAACGGGTACAACCCCGCCGCGATCACGCCAAACCGCGTACCGTTACCCGTGTACGCGTTTGCCGCTGCGTATCTTTCCTCCATGCCCCGCCCCTCTCCTCGGAAAAGCCAGAGCCACCCCGGGTCCGCGGTCACCGACTCGCGTGCCGCGGCTGCCGAGATCGCTGCCGACATGCGTCAGGGCGACCTGCTGGATCACGCGTTCGAGCGACGGGCGGGGCGACTCGATGCGCGGGATCGGCGATGGACGCAGGAACTGGTGTACGGGATGCTGCGGCGGCGCGGCCAGATCGACGCGTGGCTCGGCGCACGTGCCCGTGGCGGTCTCGCTCGCCTTGATGCCGACGTGGCGGATCTGCTGAGGCTCGGCACGTATCAGATCCTGTTCATGGGATCGGTGCCTGCCTACGCCGGCATCGCGCAAACCGTGGAGCAGGTAAAACGACGCCACGGCATGGGCGCGAGTAAGCTCGCTAACGCCGTTCTGCGCCGCCTCGATCGGGAACGCGCGCGGCTCGAGGGTGAGGTGGATGCCTCGGGAGGAGACCCCGTCGATGCCGTCGCCACCCGCTACTCGCACCCGCGGTGGTTGGTCGCACGATGGATCGCGCGATGGGGCGAAGCAGAAACCGTGGCGCTGCTCGAGAGCAACAACACCGAGGCCCGGATGGTGCTGCGTCCGTTCGGCATCGTGCGCGAGCAGCTGGAGGCGATGCTCGAATCCGCTGGTGTCGAAGTCGAAGACGCGCCGCTGCTCGACGATGGTCTCCAGGCAAAGGGATCGGTCTCCCTCGCGGAACTGGGCGCGTGGCGACAGGGGGCCTTCTTCGTACAGGACCCGGCGGCCACGCTCGTCACTCGTTATGCGGCGATCGATCCGGGGTCCACGGTCGCGGATCTGTGCGCCGCCCCGGGCGGCAAGGCGCTGGAGCTCTCGCGAGTCGCCGCACGAGTGATCGCCGTGGACAAGTCGGACGCCCGGATGGCTCGGGTGCGCGAGAACCTCGAGCGGCTCGATGCGCCCAATGTCCTCCCCCTCGTGGCCGATGCGCGGGAATGTCCGCTCACGTCCCTGGACGCGGTGCTCGTCGACGCGCCGTGCACGGGAACGGGAACGTTTCGTCGTCATCCGGATGCGCGCTGGCGGCTCAAGGTCTCGGACATCGCGGTCTCGGCGAGCGCCCAGCGGTCCATTCTGCGGTCCGCCGCCTCACTCGTCCGCCCCGGTGGTTTGCTGGTGTACAGCACCTGCTCGCTCGAACCCGAGGAGAATGACGCGCAGGTCGAGCAGTTCCTGCGTGACGATCCCGAGTTCTCGCTCGAACCGCCGCCCGCGGGAGCGGTGCCCGCCTCGGTTCTGGACGCCGGCCGTTTGCGCGTACTGCCGCAACGACACGGTGTCGACGGCGCATTCGCTGCTCGGCTCCGGCGCCAGGAGCGGCGGCGCGTATGAATCAACGGGCGGCGCCGACACCACCACCAGCGCGGAGCAACGGCCGGAAACGAGCCCGTGCCTGGCTGCCCTACGCGGTGGCGTCGGCGTCGGGATTTCTGCTGGCCTTCGCGCTGGTCGCCCTCGTGCTCTTCCCCTCCGATGACGCGCCGCAGGAAGTGCGCGTCCCCAGCGTCATGGGCCTGCCCTACCCGGATGCCGAACGCCGGCTCAAGTCGCTCGGTCTGATCGTCACGTTAGGCGCCGAGCGGGAGTCCGCCGATGCCCCCAGGAACGCCGTGGTGGCGCAGAGTCCGGTGGCCGGCGACGCCGTGAACGTTGGCGCGGAGATCGTGCTGGATGTGAGTGCGGGGCAGCCGCAGACGATCGCGATCCCGGCCGTGGTCGGGGTGTCGCGGGATGAGGCGGACAGACTGCTGCGCGCAGCGGGGCTCACCGTGGGCGACGTCACCGAGCAACCATCGGACAGCGCGCGCGGACTGGTGCTCGCCGCGACGCCCGCGCCCGGTGCCAGCGTCCCCGCCGGCACCCGCGTCGGGCTGGTGGTCAGCGCCGGGCCGGTCGAGCTCTCGCTGCCGGACGTGGTGGGCCGCGAGCTCGGCATGGCGCGCGGCACACTGGACCAGCTCGGGCTGGTCGTCGCCCCCATCGAGTACGATTCGCTGTCTTCCCTGCCCGCGGGCACCGTGATCGCCCAATCACCCGCAGCAGGGGCGGCCATCACGGCGGGGAGCACCGTCACCCTTCGAGTCTCAGGACGCCCATGAGCGTTCGCATCGCCCCGTCGGTCCTCAGCGCAGACTTTGCCCGCCTCGGCGACGAGATCGCGATGTGCGTGGACGGAGGCGCCGACTGGATTCACATCGACGTGATGGACGGCTGCTTCGTGCCCAACTTGACGTTCGGCGCGAAGGTCATTGAAACGGTCCGTGGCCTCACGGCGCTTCCGCTGGACGTCCATCTCATGGTCGTGGAGCCCGAGAAGTATTTCGACTCCTTCGTGCGGGCCGGGGCCAACGTGGTCACGATCCACCAGGAAGTGAGTCCGCACCTGCACCGTCAGCTCGGGCGCATCAAGGAGTTAGGTGCATCCGCCGGGGTTGCGATCAACCCGGCCACACCGGTGGAGAGCGTGCGCAACGTCGCCAGGGACCTCGATCTCCTCCTGATCATGTCGGTGAATCCCGGCTTTTCCGGGCAGTCGTTCATCCAGCGCTCCATCGACCGCATCCGCGAGGCGAAAGCCCTGTTGCGGGACGAAGGCAGCGTGGCGGTGCTGGAGGTCGACGGCGGTATCGCGCGGGGCACCATCGCCAGCTGCTGGCGTGCGGGAGCGGACACCTTCGTGGCCGGCAACGCCATCTTCGCGGCGCCGGACCCCAGGGCGGAGATCGGGGCGCTCCGCGACCTCTGTTCGGCCGTCGCCTGACGAGAGAACGATGCCGCGTCGTGGCCTGGTCATAGCCCTCCTGGTCGCTGCCGTCGGTGCAGCGGGCTGGCTCGGGTCCCGCGCCTTCGACGGGGCGTCGAGCGGCGTGTTCGTTGGTGCCCCCGCGCCGAACTTCCGCGCTCGAGTGATCGGCGCACCGGACTCGTTCAGGACGTTCGACGACTACAGAGGTGAGGTCGTGCTGATCAACCTCTGGGCGACGTGGTGCGTGCCCTGCGTGACCGAAATGCCGAGCATTCAGCGGCTGTACGATCGCTACCGCGATGCCGGGCTCAAGGTGATCGGCATCGCGACCGACGATCCCCCATTCGCCGACGAGGTGGCCCGCTTCGTCCACGCGCGGGCACTGACCTT
>JBQTIW010000027.1:0-2873 GCA_052387735.1 Gemmatimonadaceae bacterium | reverse complement strand
GACCCGCACCGCGACGCACGGTCCCTGCACCGGGCGCCGCGCCCCCCGGGAGGCGTCGCCCCCGTCGTCCCGCCGCTTCCCGGACACCGTTAGGCTCACAAATCCACCATTTTCAGCAGCCTGCTAGACGCTCTCGCTCGCGAGACGATCGCAAACTGCGCGGGCCGCTCGGCCACCGCGGCTTCCACCAGGTGAGGCAGGGGTTCCATGCCGAGGATGACCCTCATTGGAAGACAGTCAGGAGTGCACCTCTCGATCGCCGGAGCAGTTGCTGTACCTCTTGCTTACGTGCACTCACAGGGCGTGATTCATCGCGATGTGAAGCCGGAGAACACGTTCCTTGCCGACGAACGGCCGCCGCCCCCGTCGATGGTTCGCATCAGGGTGGGCGACCTGGTGTTCCATGCGAGGCTCGAGCGAGAGCGCGCGCCCGCGACCGTGGCGGCGCTTCTGCACCTGCTTCCATTCTCCGGTTCGCTCCTGCAGGCCCGTTGGAGTGGCGAAGCGGCCTGGATTCCGTTAGGCAGCCTCGATCCTGGCGTCGGCGCCGAGAACGACACCCAGCACCCGGAGCCCGGGCAGATCCTGCTCCATCCCAGGGGGATCAGCGAGACCGAAATCCTGATTCCCTACGGGAAGACGGTCTTTGCCAGCAAGTTCGGGTTGCTCCGCGGGAACCACGTCATGACCATCGTGGAGGGCGAAGAGCAGCTCGCCGAGTTAGGACGGCGGGTGGTTTGGGATGGCGCTCAGCCAATCCACATTGCGGCAGTCGTGCCTGGGAGCGACCCGGCTGAGTAACGCCATCAACAGACTGGCGGCGTCGCCGATCAGGCGAGCGGCGGGCGAAGTCATATGGGTATGATGCCCGTAACCGAGCCGGGCCGCGAGGCGACGGGCGCCTGTCCTTCAGGCATTTCAGTGACGAGGACGGGGCGTTTCCAGTCTGGACACATGGCGCCGCGGTGGTTGTGCGGCGCGGTCGGGCAACGCCTGACGATCACCCCCGTCTCAGCCTGGAAGCCAGGAACAACCAGCCTTTGTTACGTCTCACCCGGCAAGCCGACGTTCCACCTGTAGCCGATCTCGCGCCATACGCGCCCGCCGTGGCGCGAACGTTGGACCGGGGGTTCGGGTGGATGTATTTCCCGCCTCGCCTCGAGCAGCTCTTCGAGCACGAGACGCAGCGTGAGCGTAGCGCCCATCTGGTCGCCGTGGGGATTCTCTGGATCGCACTCGGTACCCTCTACACGATCCTCTCGACCGCCCCTGCCGGTCCGCCACACTCGTTGGGCGTTGACGCCGCCGTGCGCCTGGGGTTGGTCACACCCGTCCTGATCGCGGTGACCTTCGCGATCTGGTGGGGCGTGCCCCCGGTCGCCCGGGAGTTCCTGATGATGCTCGTGAACGTGATCGCGCCGGCGAGCATGATCCTGGTGGTGACGTTCGCGCAGCACGGGGACGTCGGTGCAAACCGCGGCGCGCTGACGATCGTCCTGCTCTTCATTACCGTGGTCGTGCGGCTTCGCTTCTGGTACGCGGCGGCCGCGTGCGTTGCAATCGTCTTCGTGCAGGTGGGTGTTCCGTCGTTGTTGCATGTACCGGTGCCCGGCAATGTGCCGCTCGCGCTGGTGACGATCGTCGGGACGCTGACCGCGAACTACACGCTGGAGCGGGAGTACCGCCGCAACTACCTGCATCGAGTGCACAGCCGCGTTCAGGGCGCCCGGCTGGCCGAGACGATCGCGCAGTTGCACGATCTGTCACAACGTGATCCGCTCACTGGTCTCGCCAATCGCCGCGCGATGGACTCACAGCTCGAGGAGCTGTGCAGCCAGAACGAACGTTTTGCCGTGATCCTCGTCGATATCGACGCCTTCAAGCAGTTCAACGACTGCTATGGGCACCAGATCGGCGATGATTGCCTGCGTCGCGTGGCGGCGATGCTGCGGGCGTCACTGCGTTTCACGGCAGATCGTATCGCGCGCATCGGGGGCGAAGAATTCGCCGTCGTGCTGCCGCAGACGGCGCTCGAGGATGCGCGCATGATGGCCGAGCGGATGCGGACGGCGGTGTATGGGCTGGCGATTCCGCATGTGGGGTCGCCGATTGGCGATATGGTGTCGATCAGCGCGGGTGTGAGTGCGTCGACCGGCCCCGCGTCGCCGGGAAAGTTGATCGCCGAGGCCGACAAGGCGTTGTACCGCGCCAAGGCAAATGGGAGAAACCGTGTGGAAGTCGCCACCGACCTCCTGGACGAAGCGATTGTGTCGGCGTCAGTTGAGCCTGTCGCGGTCTGAGAGGCGGGGACTCCCCGATTGGGCTGTTCCTCGGCGCAAGTTCCACCTCGAGCGAACGACGACAGCAGGTGCGTGACCTGCGTCAACAGATCGCGGCGAAGTTTGAATGGCCCGGCTTTCGCGACGGATCGGGTAGGCACAAGTTGGGGGCCATGGAACGCCGAACCTTCGTGGAGGCGACAGGCGGGGCCATGGCCGCGCTCTGGGGCGCAAGCCTCGCCGACTGGAATGCCGCGGGGCGCCATGCCGCCACCGCGCCTGACGACGCGCCTTACGAGTCCCTCGAGCCCGAGCAGGTGAGACTGCTCGATGTCGTGACGGCGCACCTGATCCCGACCGACGAAACGCCGGGGGCACGCGAGGCGCACGTGGTGCGGTTCATCGATCGCGCCCTCGCCACGTTCATGAAGGGGCGCCGGGAGCATTTCGCCGGATGCCTGACGGCGCTCGAGCCCTACTATACGAAGGTCGAGTGGGACATCGGGGTGTCGGGGCTCGCGGGCAACCCGTTCGAGCCGCCCCGGTCGAGACCCTTCCCCATGCCACCCCTCCCGATCAAATCCGAGGGCGTGC
>JBQTIW010000026.1:0-3514 GCA_052387735.1 Gemmatimonadaceae bacterium | reverse complement strand
CCCGCCACGCTCGCGCCCGGACGCTACCGGCCCACGGACCTCCTCCTGACCTTCTTGGAGAGCCTCTGATTATGCCGACTTGCCCGGCCACCAACGCGCGAGGTCCCCCACAGAAATCGCCTTTCCTTCGGCGCGGTGCGGCATAATCCGGCAGTCGGCATTATGCCGCAGCGTATGACACGTTGCGCGCTTCGTGATCCCGCTCCGTCGCACCGCGACCGTCACCGCCCGTTGAACGGCTGACTCGTGCAGATGATGTCGATGTCGCCTTCCCGTCGCATCCACGTACTGCCGCCGCGCCGGGAACAACCACTGCCACGGCAACTCGCGACCCGCGCGGGGATACTTCCGGGACAAGCCCCCCGGAAGGGAAACCCAGCCGGAATCCTCGCCACGTTCGCAGTCCCGGGCATGTGTAACTCGCGCACACGCTCGATCTGGCTCGAAAGTGCTGGCCGAAGCACCTCCGGCACCATGGTCACGCGATCCTTCGCGCCCTTCCCGCGCCGCAGACGAATCTCTCCACGCTCGATGTCGAGATCCTTCACCCGCAACGTCAGGCACTCCATCAACCGCATCCCGCTGCCGTACAACAGGAGGGCCACCAACCGCGACGTCCCGCTCATCTTCTCGAGAACACGCCGCACTTCCACCGGCGTCAGGACCACCGGAAGCCGAACCGGCGCGCGACCTCGAGGCATCTCCCCCAACGCTCCCAATCGACGGCCAAGCACCTCTCCGTACAGAAACAGCAGTGCCGCTCGCGCCTGAGCCGTCGTCGACGCCGCCACTCCGCGCTCCTCAGCGAGATGCACCAGAAACGCCTTGATCTCCATCTCCCCCAGTTCGGAAGGATGCCGCATTCCGTGAAACCTCACAAAACGGCGCGTCCAGGCGGTGTACGCCTGCTCAGTCCTGGGCGATAAATGCCGCAGACGAAGATTGGCCCGCAGTGATTGCAGGAGTCTCGGTTTAGGCTGCACAGGACCAACCTGCCACGGCAACCAGTCCAACGTGCAATCACGGCAACGCACAGAAGCTCATTCCATTGCGTCATCCGCGACGACGCCGACGTAACCGGCGCGCCCTACCAGACTCTCCTGGGACCGGTGGCGCTCCGCAGACACGTCAGGACTGCGCCTACGCCCCGACTGCCGCCTCGGCCACATCCCACGGTCGAGCGCGAGCACAGTTTTGCGCAATGGAAGAACAGCCGGCGTCCGGTATGGATCAGCGCGATACCGGCCGCATCCGCGGCCGCCGTTACCGCTCCCTCCTGCTTCGACCCGCCCGGCTGCGCGATGACGCCGACCGCACTCCGCGCAATACGGTCGACAGCGTCCGGGAAAGGGATGGCGGTCTCACGCGGTCATCGCACCAACTAACTCGGCGAACGCCAGGCGCTCCGCCGCGCAACGGAAGCGAAGCTGCTTGATTTCTCGTCAGGCACGCTCGGTCTGCCTGGCGCAGTCGCCGACGAGACCACGTCCATTCAAGCTGTGGGTGCTCACCGGACTGCTGGACTCCTGTGGCCGTTGGGGCGCTCTTCCGAATCTCCAGCGTAAGGTGGAAGTTCGTTCGAACACCTGATGCAGCGGAGACATGACGGCCAGGAAACAGCGCGGGCAGAGCATCGCAAAAGCCGTGAGGAAAACAAGCGGTTCGCGAGCCACGAAATCGCCGAACCGCGAGAAGGCGACGTTCAAGAGTCGAGCGCCACTGACGGTGAGGGCGATCGAAGCGCCACGCGTCGGCCGAATCGTCCACATCTCCGACCTGCACCTGGAGCCGGACTCGCTGCCGGGATCCGCCAGCGCAAAGGTTCGCCCAGCAACCGGCGTTGCGGCATTTGACACAGCCCTTCTCGATCGGTTCGTCAGTGGACTCGAGGTCTCCTCGGCAGAGCTCCTGATCGTCTCGGGAGACCTCGTCAACGGCCCCAGTCTCGCCAGAGCTGCAGACGGCAGCCCACTCGACGCTGCGGGCGTGGCCGCACAGCGCGGTCGCGGCATGCAGTTCGCCGCTGACTTCATCCGCAAGCTCGCCTCGCGGCTCGGAATCACCGACCTCGCACGTCATGTCATCGTCGTGCCGGGGAATCATGACGTCGATCTCGAGGCCGCAAAGGTCGGCGCGGATCCGCTCACCGCTTTCAAGGCGGCCACCAAGGACTTCCTGACGCCATTCTCCAATCCACCGTTCGCGTTGGACGAGAATCTCGGCGTCGCAGTGCTCGCGCTCGACAACACGTTTCTCCTCGGCAAGGATCTCGCCGGTAAGGACGGGAAGCCCATACACGCTGGTGCGCCTGCGTTCGATCGAACGGCAATCACCAGGATCGCAAAGAAGATCAGCGAAGAAAAGACTGCGCTCGCCACGAAAAGCGACCGACAATTCGACCCGCTCGGAATTGTCGTCGCGCACTATCCGCCGGGCGTCGTGCCGACGGGCGAGATCGACCTGGAGCTGGTGGAGATCTCGTTCGGCGCGGCGCAGGCCAAGAGCGCGCTGGTCGAAGCGGGCTTCGGGTTGTTTCTGCATGGCCACAAGCACACGGCGTATGTGCAGGAAGAGTCAGGGCGCAGCCCGGGAGATGACGAACGGGGGAACAGCGCGGTTGTCCTGGGCGCCGCAAGTCTGACGCAGCCGCCTCGCGGGTCGAGTGCAGGCATCAATCGGCTGGAGTATGCGGCGAACACCAAGTGCGGCGGCGGGAATGTCCTGGTCCACGCCTACAACCTGGTCGACTTCAAACCCATCAAGGCCACGGTCGAACCCTGGCGAGTGAGTGTGCCGACGCCGGCCGTAGGTGTGGCGCGACTCGTCAGGCTGAACGAACGGATCGATGTCTTTGGTGACAGCCGGACTGATGTCACATTCTACGACATCCCCGTCCCCTCGGACCGGCGGGGGGCGGGCCTCTGGGAGACTAAAGCCGGGAAGTGGGTCCGGACGTTTGAGCGTCTCGTGCAGGTGCCGGGAATGCTGACCGGTGCTCCCCTGGTCAAAGCGCTGCCGCAGAATCACGACGTTGAAGCCAACGCGCTGAGAGTGAGTGATACCACCGATGACGGGGGACGCAGCTGGCACGTACAGGTGCGCGCCGCACCTGATGCGGGGAGCGTCAGCTTTACCGAGCGCACGTGGTCGCTCAACGGCTACGCACTCTCGGTCGACCAGCAGAGGGAAGTGTTCGCCGCGCCGCGCGGCAACGATGATTTCTACGGTTGGGAGAACCTGGCCCACTGCGTGCGCGAGCCTGTCGAAGAGCTCGAGTTCTTCATTCGCTACCCGTACGAGATGAATCCCGCGGCGTGCGAGGTCCGCGTGGAAACGTCCGTGGAAGAGAGCGGAGCGCTGGCATCCGTCAGCCCCAGGGACGTCTACCGTGATGACCTGCTGCAGTTCTCTCGAGTGCGAGTCGAACAGATGCAGTTCATGAGGCGGCTGCGAGTTGTCATCGCGCGGCCGATCCTTGGCGTTACCTATTGGGTTCTCTGGAAGCTTCCACGTT
>JBQTIW010000025.1:0-43045 GCA_052387735.1 Gemmatimonadaceae bacterium | reverse complement strand
CCAGGCCGGAGCAGCTGAGCTCGTACAAACGACGAACGCACTGTCGGGCAAGCTGATCGCCGTCGAGGAAACGCTGATTCAGCTGCGCTTGACGGGAACGGGGCAGGACGGCGTGCGGTGGCCGGCGCAGGTCTCGGAACAGCTCCGCTATGTCGCGGGCAACCTCGCGGCCGCTGACTTCAAGCCGACCGACCAGGACGCCGAAGTGCACGTCGTCCTGAAGACCAAACTCGACGCATCACGACGCGCACTGGAGGCAATTCTGGCGACCGACGTGCCGGCGCTCAACCGATTGCTGCAGCAGCGGAACTTGCCGGGAATCATCATGGAAGAACCCTAGGCGGAGCACAACCACACCTTCGCGTTGGCTGATAGCGGCCGTTCGAGGGGTGCCGGATGAGCTGCCAACCAGAGTGAACCGCGGGCGTCATTACAGCGCAATGCGGTGATGTCTGAAAGCCGCTTCCGAGCGTCGATTCACCAGGTTCTGAAGCAGCGATCGGAGATGTCGCGCATGCACCATGGAATCGAAATCGACCCTGATCGTCAGTCGCGCCGCACCGGCACGTCGCTGTGCCTCGACCGGGTCGCTCGCCATCGCGTCCAACGCTCTGGCGAGAGCATGCGCGTCGCCGGGAGGTACGAGCCAACCATTCTCGCCGTCACGTACAACTTCGCTCTGTCCGCCAGTGTTGGTGGCGATGACCGGTAGCCCCGATGCCATGGCTTCCATAGTGGCATTCGCCAGTCCCTCCAGCAGACTCGGCTGCACATACGCATCAGCCGCCTGCATGTACAGTGGCACGCGATCCGGGGAGATCTGACCAACAACAAGTGTTCGTCGCAATCCCATGCGACGCAGATGGGAGCGTACACTCCTCTGCACGCATGGCCCAACGACGACCAGGCGCCAGTCGGGATGACCCGGCGCGAAGAGCGACCACGCGTTCGCAAGTTCCCTGATTCCCTTGAGGGCGCTAAGGGACGCGCAACAGAGAAGCAGCCTCGAGTCGAGTGGGAGTCCCAGAGCGAGGCGCACGTCGCTCCGGTTGGTGGCGGGCTGAAAGGTCTGGGGGTCACAACCGTTGTAGACGACCTCCACGTTCGGCGACGAAACCGGACAGAGCGCTTCGGCGCGCTGGCGAAGGGCGTTGCAATTTGCCAGCACCAGATCAGCTGCATTCAGCACATGTTGCACGTGGCGACGGCAGTAACGATGCGCCGTCAGCCAGTGATTCAGGTCGCTTCCCCGAGCAATCGCCGCAACCGGCCACCCGAATTCTCGGCGGAGTCGCAGCGCGCACGCGCCACCGGTCCAGAGCCAGTGCGCGTACACCAGGTCCGTCTCGTGATACTCCGAATGCGAATCAATGAAGCGCAGCAGGGCGTCGCCCAGCGCGGGGATCACGTCAACCGTCTTGTTGCGCTCGCGCGGATAGAACGTGTGATCGACTGGGATCTCATCGAGTTGTCGGGGCCAGCCGAGCCACCGTGGATGGTGGCGTAGCCACGTACATCCCAGCGCCGTCGCAGGCAAGCCACGCAGCCCCCCGTGGTAGGATAACACTCGGACTTGCACGCCAAGTCTTGCGAGGTTGCGCACCTGGCGGTGAACGAAGACCCCCTCCGCAGGATTGCCAGCCCACGGATAGATTGGAGACAGCACCAGAACGCTGAGCGGGCGGGCTTCGTTAGGCACATCCCTGCCCTGTTCACCCACGGCCCCGTCCTCCCGTCCAGCGTTGCCCCTGCGTGTCCGGCGAAACGCCTCAGCAACCAGGCTCAGCGATTGAGCTCAAGATCCTACTGCGTCGAAGCGCGAGTCGCCAGAGGCATTCGCCCGAGCGCCGGAATGGCGCGCCGCGGCGGAGCAGGCGTCAGCCGCCGCAGGGGTCTCCCGCGCCTAGGGGCACCCCCACACCCCTCAGTTGCTATCGACCGGGGTTGTATTGCCGTTCGGTATGTCCCTGCAGCTGGGAGGGATAGAAGTAGACGTCGCGCAACGCCCCCGTGCTGTACCGTTGTGCCTGATCGTTGAAGTGCGTCGACTGTGGGTTGCTGTTCAAGCCCCCTGCGGTCACGGCCTTGGCGCGGACGCTGTCGCCGAATTCCACCACGGCGACAAAGCTGTTGCCGCTCGTGCCGTACCACTTCTTTGTCCCGGAATGTGCGCGCGCACCAAATGAGGCGAGGGAACCCCAGCGCGACGAGGTGAAGCCGACCGGAATGCTCGGGCCGCTGTCGTTGAACGGATGGACGATGTCCGCCGTGAGCCGCTGGAAACGATTGATGTCTCCCCACGGCGTCTTCCAGCTGCCGAAATCTGCCGCGAGTTTGTCCGATGCAGTGGCGAGCGCTTCGAGCCGCGCCTGTGGTGTGGTCCGCGTCGCCATGTAGTCGTACACCGGCACCTCCTCGCGCTCGGCGTCGGCGCGCACCCGTCGCCACAGGTCTTCTCCCCAGAACACCGCGAGCGAGGTCGGAATGGAGGAAACCGACCACCGCAGGTCCCAGTCGCGCAGCATGGCGATCTGCTCGGCCACCTTCGTCTTGAGTGGACTGGACGCGGGAGTCCGGTCGTACGCCTGCAGCAGCGTCGGCATCAGGGTCTCGAATGCCGGCAGGTAGCTGTCATAGGCGGCGGCAACGAGCGAATCGAGCGTAAAACCCTTGCGGCCTTCGAGCACGCGCATCGCGTGAATGCCGCGCGGATTCTCCCCGCTCAATTCCATGTAGCGTGGGTAGTCGGTCCGCTTCGGGCTGTTCGCCCCCGCCGCGGAGTACGGCCAATTGTTGGTGTTCTGGATCCAGCCGTTCGGTGGGTTGAGCACATTGGGGCTCTCGTCGATCGCGTGCACGCCTCTCCACTCGGTCGCCGCCGTGCTCCCATCGACCGGTCTGCTCCAGTTGAACGCTGCATCGCGCTCCGGCACGAAATTGGCATGGAAGTAGGCGATGTTCCCCTCGGCGTCGGCGAACACCGTGTTGTTGGAGGAGTTGGTGTGCAGCTCCATCGTCTCGCGGAAGGTCTTGTAGTTCGTCGCCTTGGTCCGCGAGTATGATTGTGTCAGCGCCTTGAGCGGCTCCTGCATCAGCCGGACGCTCACCCATTTGCCATCCGCCTTGCGCACGATGGGGCCGTGGTGCGTGCGGTAGACGGTGAACTCCTTCTGCGCCATTCCTGTTGCCGTCTTGTAGGGCACCGTGATCTTCGCCGTCGTCACCGGGCGCTCTTCGCTTCCGTACTTGTAAAGGAATCCTGAATCCTTCGGGACGATGGTCTCCAGGTATTCGTCGATGTTGTCGACGCCGCTGGAGGTGTGCATCCATCCGGCCGTGGCGTTGAATCCCTGATAGACGAAGAACTGACCCCACGTCACGGCGCCGTAGACGTTCAATCCCTCGTCGCTCGTCATCTGCAGCTCCTCCCGGAAGAAGAACGACGTGTGCGGATTGATGAGGAGCAGGGCGCGACCGGAGGCGCTGTTCGCCGGAGCGATGGCGATGCCGTTCGATCCCGATGGCTCCTGCAGAACGCCATCGTCGACCACCGCCACCTGGTTCGCACCGCTGTCGCCATAAAAGGCCTCGAGCTGCGCAATCGACACCCGCTCGATGTCGCCCCCGATGCTGCCCTCACTGAAGGTGAGCGCCATCCACGGCTCGAATCGCCGGATGACGCGCGGTGTGACCTCCGGATGCTTGTGCAGATAGAAGTTGAGACCATCGGCCCAGGCATTCATCAGCCGCTTGAGCCACTCGGGACTGGCCTGGTACTGCTGCTTCATCTCCTCGGGGTCGATGAAGAGCTTCATGCGCAGGTCGGTAAAGATCGCCTTCTCGCCGTCGGCCTCGGCCAGACGACCCATCGCGTTGATGTAATTGGTCTCCACTCGATTGAAGTCGTCCTCGGCTTGCGCGTAGATCATGCCGAATACGGCATCGGCGTCGGTTTTGCCGCGAATGTGTGGAATGCCCCAGTCGTCGCGGGTGATCGTGACGTCGTTGGCCTGCTGCGCCCAGCGGGCGACCTCGCCGTCTTCCGCCTGCGGCGAGGCACACGACAGGCTGAGCGCGACGAGGAACAGAGCGAGCTTCTTCATTGGAGCCCCGACGTGATGAGTGGTCCGCCCTCGATGGTCCGGCCGATTCTCGGCCGCGGGCCGATGGAGTCGACCGGGCGAAACTGCGGGTGGGGGCGGTCAGGGGCAAGCGCGCGAAGACCCGTTCCTGCGAAACGAAGCGCCTTGCTTCTGCGAAGGCAGGAACCAGTGTCGTTGTTGCCCTGAAGCAACCGCACAAGCAGGTGCGCCTGGCGCCGCTGCCTGGGTGGCGGCAGCGATCCCTAGTCTCTGAGGGCGCCAGCGGATCGATGCGCACCGCGCGCCGGCCGGGACCATCGCCGCCAGAACTGCGACACCAGTCACGGCCACGGCACCGCCGGCCAGTGTGACCGGATCGGTCGGCCTCACGTCGTAGGGCAGTGTCTCGAGAATCCGCGTGGTGGCTATCGATGCGCCGAGCCGTTGACAGCGCTCGCATGCCGCGGTAGAACCGAAGACGATGTCGGTCCCACCCAAGGCCATTCTCTCACTCGCTCCCGGAGTCGTACTGCGCTTTCGGACGGCCTCGGACGTCCTGATCGAAGGACGCAACGGGCGGCTCGCCGCCGGTGCACACGGCGTCGATATCGTGCAGACTTTCCGCACGCCGACGCCGTACGACGTGGCGGTCGATCGCCTGGCGTCACGCACCGCCGGCATGATCGACTATGTCGACATGGTCGCGACGCTGCACGAGCTGGTGCGACTCGGCATCCTCGTGGACAAATCGCCGACAGCGTTTGCGCTGAGCTCCGATCCCACGCGTTTCGATGCGGCCCACGTGCACGTCGAAATGCTCAACGATCGCACTCGCACGGCGGCCTATCTCCGGGCCATCCGCCAGATCGTGCGTCCCGGCGATGTGGTCCTCGACATCGGGACGGGAACCGGCGTGTTCGCGGTGGCGGCCGCGCAGGCCGGCGCCGCGAGGGTCTACGCCATCGAAGCCACCGGCATCGCCACCGCGGCTCGGCGCGTGTACCAGGCCAATGGCTTCGCCGATCGCATCACGCTGCTCGAGGGCGAGTCGGCCGGGATCGAACTCCCGGAGCGAGCAGACGTTCTGGTGACCGAGATCATCGGTATTGACCCACTGGGTGAACGGATCCTCGAGACCACCCGCGACGCCGTCTCGCGGCTCCTCAAACCGGAAGCACGGCTCATTCCGTCGTCGATCGATGTGCACGCAATACCGGTCAGCCTGCCGGCCGGCGTGCGCATGCGATGGCGCTTTTCCGAGTCTCTCGTCGAACGCTGGCGCGACTGGTACGGCATCGATTTCTCGCCGCTGGTGGACCTCTCGACACCAACGCCCGTCGCCATGTCTGTGAAAGGCGCGAACGTCCACCAATGGGCCGCGATCTCGGAGCCCGTGACCTGTTTCTCGCAGGACCTCGGCGCAATTCACGACACGACGTTCGTGGTCCGGAGAACTGCCACGGCAACAACCGCGGGACAGGTCGACGCCGTGGCTCTGTATTTCACGGTAGCGCTCGCTCCTGGCCTGATGTTGACAACCGATCCGCGCTCACCACGCGACGACAACCACTGGAGGCATCGCGTCTGGCTGCTTCCTTTTCCGATCGACGTAGCGGTTGGCGACACGATCGAGCTCACGCTGCGGCGACAGACAAACGACGCACCGGTGGAGGTCAAACGGGTGAACGGGTAGGCGGGCGCACGGGTAGACTGCAACCGTTCTTACCCCTTTGCCAGTTTACTTGTTGGTTTGGACTCTTTGGCCGCTGGGGAGCCGTTTGAGCTCCGACCGACTAGATTGCAGGGTTAGTACCGCGCGAGGATCAGTCGCGGGGCCGAAATCCTCCTCGTTGCCAGAGGTTCCCATTGGCCGCTTATAAGACTCGGCAGCGTTTTCTCCGTTATCGAAAAACGGAGTACCACTTCGTGTCCTACGAAGGTCAGGCCGCAAATCCCAAGAAGGCGCTGCTGGCCACACCACCGACCTGGTACCTGATGAAGGCCGGCAAGCGGTGGGCGGTGATGGAGGAAGTGCCTGGCATGCCTGAGGCAGAGCTCGACAAGCTGCTGATCGAGTGGCTGAACGAGCGTGGCTTCCCTGCGGCGTCGTCCCTCGTGCCGCTGGATGCCGGGAGCACCAGCCGCCGAGTGCGTTTTGGCGAGCCTGCGGAGCTCGGCGAGCCTGACGTGACGACCAAGGGGAGCAGTCGCGCGGCGGTCTGAATCCGGCGGGTTGACCGCCGTTGCGTCGCGTTGAGAGTTGGAGTCGGTCTCCACCTCGGGTGTTCGTGGCCCGGGATGTCTGGATCGCTGGCCTGCCCCAAACTCGCGAGGTCTCTCCATGGGTCGCTTGAGCGCATTTCTTCGGTTGTCGGTGCTCGCCCTGTTCGCCGTGGTGCCGGCGGCGAACGCGCAAGAGAAATACCGTGAACCGCCCGAACAGATCCGGCGCATCCTCGACGCTGAGCCGCTCCCGATCGTCAGCATGAGCCCCGACAAGTCCCTGCTCGTGCTGATGCGCCGGCCGGGGTTGCCCTCCATCGAGAAGGTGGCAGCCGCGGACCTCAAGCTCGCCGGTCTCCGCTTTGACCCGCGGACAAACGGTCCGACGCGGACGTTCGACTTCACGGGTATTCAGCTGCAGGCGGTCGCGGGGGGTCAGCCCAGGACCGTGACGATGTCGCTCCCGGCGCAGTCGACGCTCGGAAACGTGCGGTGGTCGCCGGCCGGTGACCGATTCGCGTTCACCGTGACGACCAGCGATGCCATCACGCTGTGGGTGGCGAACACCGCCGACGCCGCGGCGCGGCAGGTATCGCCCCGTGCACTCAATGCGGTGTTAGGCACGCCCTGCGAGTGGCTGTCGAGCGAACCCGCGCTCGTCTGTACCTTCGTTCCCCCCAATCGCGGTGTGCCGCCGCGTGCCGCGACGACTCCGGAAGGACCGATCGTGCAGGAGACGGCGGGGGGCCGCGAGGAACGCGCCGCCACCTATCAGGACCTGCTCAAGAGCCCGTACGACGAGGCGGTGTTCGAGTACTACGCCATGAGTGAGTTGGCCAAAGTGTCGCTGGACGGACAGGTCACTCCCATCGGCCGGCCCGCCCTGTACGCCGGTGTGACGCCAAGCCCCGATGGCCGCTACCTGCTGCAGAACGTCCTGAGCAAGCCGTTCTCGTACCAGGTGCCGTTCTTCTATTTCCCGACGCGCACCGAAGTCGTGTCCCTGGCGGGAGCGGTGGTCAAGGTGCTGACCTCGCGACCGTTGGTCGAACGCGTCCCCTGGGGTGGTGACGCGGCCGTCCCCGGTCCGCGCAGTGCGCGTTGGCGGTCGGATGTGCCGGCAACCCTCGTGTGGCTCGAAGCACTCGATCGTGGCGATCCCGAAGTCGCCGCGGCCAAGCGTGATCGTATTCTGATGCTCGAGGCGCCCTTCAGCGGCGACGGGCGCACGCTGTTGGAGACCACGCATCGCGCCGGGGCAATTACCTGGGGCGGCGCGACCCTCGCCATCGCGCGGGAGCAGCACAGCAAGACACGACGCGCGAAAACCTGGATCATCGACCCGTCGAACCCCTCGGCGGCTCCGCGACTCCTCTGGGACCTCTCGTCCGAGGATCGATACGGAAACCCGGGCTTCTTTCTCACGACCAACGATGCACGCGGTCAGTCGGTGCTCGCGACGTCCGCCGACGGCAAGTCCGCGTTTCTCGTCGGGCAGGGTGCATCTCCAGAAGGCGACAAGCCGTTCATCGATCGCCTGGACCTTGCGACAGGCAAGTCGACGCGCCTCTTCCAGTCGACCGCACCTTACTATGAGCAGCCGATCGGGCTCCTGGACGCCAGTGGCTCCCGCGTGCTCACGATGCGCGAATCGACGTCGGAGGCACCGAACTACTGGATCCGTGACCTGGTGCGGCGCATCGCGCCGCGGCAGCTCACCACGTTTTCGGACCCGGCCCCGCAGTTCGCCGGGGTCACGTCGCAGCTGGTGACCTATACACGTCCGGACGGCGTGCAGTTGTCGGCGACCCTGTATCTGCCGCCGGGATACGACAAGAGCCGCGATGGCAAGCTGCCATTCTTCTTCTGGGCCTATCCGCTGGAGTACCGCACACGCGAAGCCGCCTCACAGGTGGTGGGCTCTCCGCACCGCTTCGTCCGACCCACGGGTCCGTCGCACCTGTTCCTGCTGCTGCAGGGCTATGGCGTGCTCGACAACCCTACGATGCCGATCCTGGGCGAGAAGGGCGCCGAACCTAACGACACCTACGTGGAGCAGCTGACGGCGAGCGCCAAGGCGGCAGTGGACAAGGTCGTCGAGCTGGGCGTCGCCGATCGGGCCAAGATCGCCGTGGGTGGCCACTCATATGGCGGCTTCATGACGGCCAACCTGCTGGCGCATTCGAACCTCTTCCGCGCCGGCGTTGCGCGCAGCGGTGCGTACAACCGCACGCTCACACCGTTCGGGTTCCAGGGTGAGGAGCGAACGTACTGGGATGCGGAGGAGATCTACAACAAGATGTCTCCGTTCAACTATGCGGACTCGGTGAGCTCACCGATCCTGCTGATCCACGGTATGGCCGACGACAACACCGGGACGTATCCGGTGCAGTCGGAGCGGTTCTATGCCGCCCTCAAGGGCAACGGTAAGACCGCTCGGTATGTGCAACTGCCGGCCGAAGCGCACGGGTACCGCGCGCGTGAGAGCATTGGGCACACGTTGTGGGAAACGGTGACGTGGCTGGACCGGTGGGTGAAGGGCGCGGCGGTCGTCGTCCCGTGATCGGGATCGGGGATTAGGGACAGGGGATTGGGGATTGGGGATTGGGGATTGCAGAGCAGGTCGGATGCTCGAAGACCAGTCGACCAGCTTGACCAATTCCCGATCCCTTTCTCCAATCCCCAACCTCAATCCCCACTCCCGAATCCCCAACGCGCCGACTCCGACTCGCCGGGACAGCCGCGAGGATCTGACGGGAAACTGAGCATGCACGTCTCCCGCGCCGCCGCGTCGCGCGATCGGGCGGCGTGGTAGGACGCCCGCGGTGTGTGCGGCGCGCGACGACGAAGCCACGGTGTGCGCGATTGCTGAGTTCAGCAATCAGCCTTTAGGGAGGGACGAGCTCGACGGCAGAGTCTTCGGAATCACCCGGGTCGAGCAGCGCGAGCCCCTCCACACCAGGACCTGCACGCGCAGGTTAGGACCTCGTGCCGGCAACGCGCCCCTGCCCTGAGGCGCGACACACGGGGATGATGTCACCGTGCCAGGCGCTTGTTCTTGAGCGGACTCTTCGATGGAACATCGTTCGGACCGGGCGTGTCGAATGTTCAGGCATGCAGACGATGCTGCCTCGAGAGAGTGTTCGACGAATTGATGCAGCTGATGGACGAGCCACGAACAGGAGAGCACCCACGATGAAGACGATTCCCGCGGGCTATCATGCCGTTACGCCCTGGATCGTAGTGAAGGGCGTCGCCGAGCTCGTTGACTTCATGCAGGAGGCGTTCGGCGCCAAGGAAAAGGAAGGAAGCCGAGTCACGAGCGAGG
Source organism: Gemmatimonadaceae bacterium (assembly GCA_052387735.1). Taxonomy (GTDB): domain Bacteria; phylum Gemmatimonadota; class Gemmatimonadetes; order Gemmatimonadales; family Gemmatimonadaceae; genus RBC101. Next base: position 33,412 of record JBQTIW010000025.1, on the reverse strand, counting down.
ACGGCACCATCGCCCATGTCGAAGTACAGATCGACGATTCCGTGGTGATGGCGTTCGATGCGAACGAGGATTGGCCGGAAACGCCAAGTTTTTTGCGACTATATGTCAAGAACGGTGATGCCACCTTCCGGCGAGCACTCAGGGCGGGTGCAACCCCAGTGACGGAGATGACGGATCTTGCCTTTGGCGACCGAGTCGGACGTGTGCGAGACAACTGGGGTAATCTCTGGTGGATTCATCAGCACATCGAGGACGCCGACGCTGCTGCCATGGCGATGCGACTGAGTGAACCCGCGGCGATCGAGGCGATGCGATACGTCGAAGAGTCTCTCGATGCCGAGCTTGTTGCCCGAGCGCACAGGCAGCACGCCTGAGTCGGTTGGGGCTAGCGCAGTCCCAGGTAGCGGCCGTGCGCCTCGCCGTCGCGCGTCGTTCCGCGCGGGCCCTTGATCTCGTGGCCGATGGCCCGCTCGGCCAGCTCGTCCGCCGAGTGCGGCTCGCCGCCAAGTCCCATCTCCGCCTCATCATTTCGAGGCCGGCGATCTCCGGAGGGAGCAGTGATGTACTCGTCAGGCGGCGTGCCGGCTGCAATCTCGTCCACGGCGTCGAGTGAGAGATCATCAGGCGCGTTCCCGAGGACGACATGATCGTCGAGCGCATCCCGCCCAAGCCGTTCGTCCCGGGGATTTCGGTCGCGCGTTTCGATTGCGTCGCCGAACGTCTCCGCAGAAAGGTCTTCGTCTTCCTCTTCGGCAGGGTCGGTCGCTGCGACTGGTTCGAGCACAGATTCCGCAGCGATCGATACCGACACCGTTGCATCCGTCTCCTCCACGATCGGAGCAGTCACACGGTCAGCGTCCCTGGCACTCTTCCGGCGTTTCTTCATCGGGCGCTCCTTTCCTCCATCGATACTTCGCATGGGTTGAAGATGTGCGCAAGCAGGGACACGGAAACATGCAGCGAGTTCGAGCATAGACCGATTGAACCAGGGCGTGCGAGCGACCGCCAATTCGCGTATACTCCCTGAGCTGTACCGACAGTTCTTCAACACATCCCTCCTGGTGTGTATTCGGCGCGAACGAGTTTGAGCGGGCGAGCAGACCCGGCGCGTGCGAAGCGGAGGCGTTGAGTGAGCAGATGACGGGGCGATGAGGCTCGCGGGGTCGAGCGATGCGACCGCGCGCGCTTGCGCGGCTGCGTCGACGGAACGCACACCACCCAGATGCTCGTCTTCGCCGCGGAAAGGCGGTAGCGGTGGGACTCTCAGGCGATCGCCCTGATCCAGGTATCTCCGCTCTCCGCTCCCGGCATCTCGCTCGCTATCGCGCCCGCGTCGCCGAGAGCTTGATGCCGTTCTGCGTGTTCGCGCCGATCAGACGCTGGCCATCTTCGGCGAGATTGAGCGTATCGACGAACATGGTGACCTGCCACCGCAGGACAATGTGCCGAGGGTTGTCCTCCTCGCATTCCCAGGTGCCGTTGGCCAGTGGGACGGGGTCGGTCGCCACGCGATACCAGTGCATCATGCGATCCTCCGCGATCGCGACCACACCACCGACAGACAGCCAATCCCAACGACCGACCAGCCGTGCGCATCCGGACGCTGTTGCCGGTTTGTCTGATTCGTCGAGAAAGAACCCCGCGATGGCGAGGAGACTGGCCAGGACCGTGACGATCGCGACAATGGGGTGATCGCCCCAATTCCGCCAGCTCGCGCGTCTGGCAGGTCGCGGCTCAGTGGGTGCACTGCCTCCGACATCAGGACGGTCTGGTATAGCCATCGGCAGCCCTCCGAGGGATGCAAGAATATGGTTCCACGCGCGCCTCCGGTGGTGCCGAGAATGCGTTTGCGGGGTAGAATTGACGAGTATGATCTCTCGATCGCCCCGCAGGCGACTCCTGACGATGTTGTTCGCCGTCCTGCAGCTCTCGCTGCCGGCGGCGCTGGGCGTTGGCGACGCGCTCGCAGCGGATAACGGAAAAGGGAATGCCTCGCACGTCGAGGCGACCTCGGGCACGCAGTGCCGGCCCGTGCACACAGCCGACTGCACCGTCTGCGTGCGCCTGGCCACGAAGGGGTTGGCCAGCGCCGTGGCACCGGGCCTTGGAGCGCAGCCAGCGCGCGGCCACCCGGCCGCCACCCTCGCGGTCGACACACGTTCGATCTCGCGCCAGGCGGCTCGTTCCCGCGCACCCCCTGCCCTACCGGTTTGACACCGCGGCGCAACTCGCGACCGCGACGAGATCACTCCCGTAGCGCACCACACAATGAGATCAAAGAATTGGGCCGCGACCGTCGTCGCGGTCATCATGCTGGGCAGCGTCTCCCTCGGGGCGCAGCAGGCGACGGATACAACCGCGCGCCGGCAGCAGAAGACGCTCGACTCGCTCGCCGCCGTCGTGCGCGAGCTGCAGGCGCGCCTGGACAGTGCCGCCCGCTCTGCGGGTGGCGCGACCACGGGCGCTGGTGGCGTTGGCGGGGCAGCGCGCGGCGTCTATATGAACCTGGGCTTCGTTGCCCTGACGGACGCGGGCTGGTCCACCGAGCCCGATGTCGCATCGCTGCAGGTCGGCGACCACGATCCCCGGGTGAGAGGCTTCACGATTCCCAACACGGAGCTCACGCTGGATGGAGCGGTCGATCCCTACTTCAAGGGATTCGCCAACCTCGTGTTCAAACTGAATGCAGAAGGGGAAACGGGGGTCGAGCTGGAAGAAGCCTATGCCCTCACCACCTCGCTCCCGGCCAACCTGCAGCTCAAGGTGGGGCAGTTCTTCACGGAGTTCGGGCGACAGAATATGCAGCACCCGCATTCCTGGTCGTTCGTGGACCAGCCGTTGGCGCTCAATCGCATGTTCGGACCCGAGGGACTGCGCAGTCAGGGAGCGCGGCTCTCCTGGCTCGCGCCGACCTCGTGGTATACCGAGGCGATGGTGAGCGTGGCGAATAGCGCCGGAGGGACCACGTTCAGCTTTCGGTCGCCGGAGTCGTCGGAGATCCACGGAGGTGGAGTCGTGGAACGCGGGGTCAGTGGCGTGCCTGACGTGTTGATCGTGCCACGCCTTGCCACGTCGTTCGAACTGACGGGCACGCAAACGCTGCTGCTGGGCACGTCGGCGGCGTTCGGGCCGAACAACTCAGGACCCGACACTCAGACGCAGATTTACGGCGCCGACGTCTACTGGAAGTGGAAGTCCGCCAGGGCGCAGCAGGGCTTCCCCTTTGTCTCCTGGCAGAGCGAGGCCCTGGTGCGCCGCTACGATGCCGCCGCACGCGTCGCGGCAGACGACCCGGAGGCAACACTGGCCGCCGAAACGCTGCGTGACCGCGGCGCATACTCGGAATTGCTCTGGGGGATCAAGCCTCGCATCGTCGCCGGGCTCCGGGGCGACTTCGCCAGCGGTGACGACGGCGCTTTCGACGCGTTGTCTCGCGCCGATCGATATCGGGTGTCACCCAATCTGACCTGGTATCCGACCGAGTTCTCGAAGTTCCGCGTGCAATACAACTACGATCATCGCGCCAGGATCGGTGGTGACCACTCCCTGTGGTTCCAGTTCGAGTTCCTGCTCGGTGCGCACGCGACACACAAATTCTAGGGACGGGCCTAACAATATGCAGATCCTACTGAAACTTGCGGCCGTCGCGACTCTCGCCTGGACAGGAACCAGCGAGTCGGTCGCGGCGAAGCTCCGCGTCGCGGCGACAACACCTGACCTTGCCGCACTCGCACGGGAGATCGGTGGCGATGGCGTCGACGTCACCGCGCTCGCCAAGGCCACGGAAGACCCGCACTACGTCGATGCCAAGCCGAGCCACATCGTGACCCTCAACCGGGCCGACGTCCTCATTGAAGGGGGCGCCGAGCTGGAGCTCGGATGGCTGCCGGCGCTCCTGGAGAGCGCGCGGAACGCCAGGATTGCCGCCGGCGCCCCTGGTCGGATCGTGGCGTCGCAAGGCATCAGGATGCGCGACGTGCCGGTGACCTTTGATCGCTCGAGGGGCGATGTGCACGCACTCGGCAATCCGCACTTTCTTGTCGACCCGCTCAATGCCAGGATCGTCGCCGCCCAGATAGCCGACCATTTGGCGAAGGTGGATCCAGCGTCGGCCGCCAGGTTTCAGGCGAACCTCGGCGCCTTCAACGCCCGGCTCGACGCGAAGCTCGCCGAATGGACAAAGCAGCTCGAGCCGTATCGCGGCGCGAAGATCGTCACCTATCACAGGGACTTCGACTATCTGGCTGAACGATTCAACCTGCAGGTCATCGAGACGCTGGAGCCGAAGCCCGGGATCGCACCATCGCCGGCGCATGTGGCACGGGTGATCGGCGCAATGAAGGCGCAGGGCGGTCGTGTGATCCTCGTCCAGCCGTATCAGAACCGCAAGACGGCGGAAACCGTTGCACGTCAGACGGAGGCAGTGGTGCTGGAAGTCTCGCAGCAGCCGGGCGCTCGACCCAATACCGACACGTATTTCGCCATGATGGACCACGTGGTGGGAGCCCTCGCCGCTGCCCTCGGGGGAGCGAGATGAACGCCATGGACTATCAGGTCGTGTGGGAGGTCATGAAATGGCCGCTGGCAGCTGGTCTCGTCTTGCCACCGCTCCTCGTGTATCTGGGGCTGCATGTCGTGGAGCGCGAGGTGATCTTCGTGGACCTGGCGCTCGCGCAGGTGGCCACGTTAGGCACGTGCGTAGCGCTGCTGCTCGATTACACATTCGAGGATCGCATCACGTTCTGGATCTCGCTGGGGGTCACGTTTGGCGGCGCGGCATTCTTCAGCTGGACACGCGGCCGCGAGAAAGGCGCGGTGCCGCAGGAGGCGATCATCGGTATCACCTTCGTGGTGGCCGCGGCGGGCGTGATTCTGCTGCTGAGCAGGGTCGCCGGAGGAAAGGAGGAGCTGGAACACCTGCTGACCGGCGACATCCTCAACGTCACGAAAGCGGAAGTGGGCCAGCGAGCGGCGCTCTTCGCGGTGTTGGGTGCGTTCTATGGCACGTTCCACAAGCGCTTCACGCTCATCTCGTCCGCTCCGGAAACGGCCTTCGCCCAGGGCATGCGTGTCCGCCTCTGGGACTTTCTGTTCTATGCGGCGTTCGCGCTGGTCGTGGTGAGCTTCGTCCGCGTGGCGGGTGTACTGCTGACGTTCGCGTATCTGATCGTCCCCGCCGTGTGTGGGGTGATGCTCGGTGGGCACCGGTGGAGGCATCGGTTGGGCGTCGGGTGGGGGATCGCCGCCGCCGCGAGTCTGCTTGGACTGTGGGCGTCGTATCGCCTTGACCTGCCCACCGGGGCGGCGATCGTGTGCGCCTGTGGATTGCTGCTGATCATCGCCAGCGGATGGGCGGCACTTCGCCGGCGAACCGCAACCTGACGTAGCGCGCGGTCGCACCGGTGCGCGAGGACTATCGGTGAGCTCGTGTGGCGCGGACCATCGGGCTTCTCGTTAGGTCGTCCTACACGGCGATCTCGCGCGCCGACACGACCCGGACGACGACATCGTCTTCGTCGTTGCGCACGAACTGCCCCTGGATCTCCCAGAACCTCATCTGTCTGGAGTCGGGGTCATCCCGCCGCATCATTCGGACAAAGCCCTGGAACTGCAGAAAGTCCCTGAAACAATGAACCTCCTCGCCCACCCGTGGCTGCTCATGCTGAAAGCGATAGTAGACGAGCGCAGGTGCTCTTCTTGCAGCCATTGGGCCTCCCGCGTCAGCGAGCACGAAACCGACAGGTGCCATCGCCGGCACTCACCTGATACAACCTGACGCTCGCGCCGTCGCGGCGCGATGGCCAGGGCGCACCTCAGGCGATCAGGGAATGCATCGAGCGACCTTGACGCAGCGCGTGGACACCGTAGCGTCCAGCGGCGCGAGGCAGGCTCCGCCATTGCGCGGCCCGGGGCTGCGGTCGACGTTCTTCCCGCCACCGCGTCGCAGTCCACCGCTTGGGGTCAATGCATGCCGAACCACATCCTGACGCTCTACAACTGCGGCACCGCGTACCACCGGAACAGTGGCGATACCGTTTCCAAGCTGTATGGCCTGACGCTGCCGAATGAGCGATTTGTCAGCGACGGCGTCGGTAGCGGATCGTTGAAGCCCAATCGCTTCGGCGGGCGGCCCAATCCCGGTGGGGCGACCAAGCTTGGCGGGTTGCTGTTCGGCGTTGGCATGGACGCCAACGTCGCGGCCGCGGTGCATTGCGTGCGCGACAGCCAACCCAGGCGCATCAACATGTGTGGGTGGAGTCGTGGTGGTGTGACCTGCACAAAAATCTCGAAGCAGCTGTACCTGGACCCGGCCCTGCGCCACATCCCGGTCAATATCTTCGCGATCGATCCGGTCCCTGGCAGCGCGGGTCCCGCCGGCAATCACGCCTGGAAGCAGATCGAGCTGACGGGGAACGTCGAGAACTACTACGTCGTGTTCGCGCAGCACGACAGCCGCGCGGCGTTCGCGCCGAGCTATCCGAATGTCAGCGGATCGACGACGGTCACCGTCGAGATCATGCCGGGTTCCCATAGCGTCGTGGCCGAGGAGAAACCCGGTCTCGAGGAAGCCGCGCAGATCGTCTACGACCTCGCGAAGCGCTTCCTCCAGCTGCATGGCACGAGCTTCACCTCCAAGCAGCTCCTGACCGCCTCGGAGCTGATCAATCGTTATGCGAAAGTACAGATCGACTTCGGGCTGTATCGCGAGAAGGCCAAGCCCGATCCGGGGTGGCTCAAGCGCAAGCTCGGCATCTCGCCGGACCGCACGATCAAGGACGACAAGGGGACAAAGATCGGCGAGATGCGCATCGAGCGGGTGGGGTTCTTCGTGAACGAACACCACCGCGACCTCTTCCAGGCGAAGTACTTCTATTTGACACAGGAGCTCGACAAGGATCCTGCTGACGCGTTCCGTCATGCCAGCACCAGCGCCGGCTGGGTCCGAGAGACGCTGGCCCTCGAAGCGCAGGAGCCCACGGCGTACACGCAGCTCGCCTATCACATCAGGCAGCTGCTTGGAAGCTGAACCGTCGGGCTATCCCTCGCTGGCGAGCACGTCGTAGCCAGGTACGCCGATCATGACGCGTCGCTCGGGATCAACGCTCGTTGGAGCAGCGACACCGGTGCCTTCGCACTCGATGGTCCATCTGGTCGAACTCCGCGGTGGCTGTCTGTTTTCGCGGCGCGGGGTCGGTCGCCGACTCCGCGCACGCCATCAGGGCAAGAAGGACTCCATGCGCGTTCCGCGTACCGTGCTGTCTATCGCGGTCTCAACTCCACCGTCGTCGCCCGACGTTGCGGTGTGGCAAAGCCAGTAACCCATTTGCGTGAGGCGGGCGTCGGGTACTTGAGGCCGTACGCCTCGTCGACCCGGTCATTGAGCCGCTCGGCACGTACGGCCTTGGCACGAATCCGGATTTCGCGGTTGCCGATCTGAATGGCGCCGAGTGGGTCATGTCGAAAGACCTCGCGCCAGCCCGAAGGCTTGTCGTTCCACGGTCGAACGAACACGCGCCCGTTCACCACGACAACCCAGATGCCCAGAAATTTGTGGTCCCCGTCGCCTGCACGAATGCCGAGGATCTTGCTCTCGTCCAGCATCGCGATCACCGCTGTCGGGAAGGTGCGCTTTTCCGTCATGCGAGTATCCTCGGAGGCTCGGTCGCGATTCTCTAGGAGCTGCTCGGCCGCCTGACCGGTGGGCTCGGCGCCCGATACGACAGCAAGGAATGCTCACACCAGCCATGTCGACCCGACAAGGGACTACAGCGCCTCGATCACGTTGCGCATTGCCGATCTGGACACGCGCACGCGCTCGCCGAAGGACTTGGTCCAACGCGTGCCACGCGTTCTGCCTGCATGCGATCACGCAGCGTCGGTGGTCGACGGAGCTTTGTTGTGCCGGAGTGGCAGGCTTTGGAATCGCGGTTCCGCTATGACGCCGTGCCCACAGGCACCGTCGTCATCCCGCGGGCCGCGGCGGTCGCACAGCCTTGCACCGCCGCCCTCGAGCAAGGCTGCGGGATGTCTCGTTAGGCTTTGTCACCGTAAGTCGCTCTGCGGAGAGCACTTGGGCCTCCTCTGCCAGACTTGGAGGAGATAGTGTCAGCGCTGAACGCGGCTGCGTCACCATTGAACGGGGCTGTGTCACCGTTGAACGAGGCAGCGTCAGCATGCGATGAAGCAGCGCAATTCCTCGTCGCTACAGGGTTGTTGTCGACCGAAGCTGCGTGATTTGACGACGATGCGGCGGCTCCGTCCGAGGCGGCGCCGCGATCATTGCGCATGCCTCGTCTGTCATCGAACATTGCGCTGCTACGATCGCAGTCGACTGAGTGATCGTAAGTCGGGGCATGGTAGCAACTTGACCGTCTGATGCTGAAACGCGGCGAAAGTGAGCATGCGTTCAATGAGGCACTGCACTTCATTGAACCCGGGCGGCGCTTCCACGATGCCGCTCGGCCCTCGGAGAAGGACACACTTCACTCATTGACGACGGTCGTGCTGTTGTTTGATGGAGCACGCCTCGCGAGGCCTTATTGCGGGAGGTTTGCGATTCGGCAGCGCGGATCGGACGGAGCGCAGTGTCGGACAGCGAGGGTGCCGCGCGGCGCATGCACAGCGCGTTTCCGTTCGTGAACGACGCTGTGCGCGACGTGATGTCGCCGTTGCGACGCTCGAGGCTCACAGAGGCTGGTTCGCGATGAACGAAGCGGGGCGGTCTCGGGGCACGGCAGGCGTTGCGATCGGTTCTGCGAGCCGAGGAGCCGGCCGTGCGCCGTTAGCCGACGGCGGTGCCGAATCTCGGGACGACACTGCCAAGTCTTTGGACGACCCTGCCAGATTCTGGGGCGACCGCGCCAGATGGTCGGATAACAGTGCGGAATTTCAGATGGCAGTGCAGCGCGTCGTTTGAGCACTGCGACGGGTGCCCAGAGTGTTGGCGGCGACGCCCTCGGCAGAGTGACACTCCCGTGAAACACTGCCAGAGCGACAGGCGCCGGAGGCGTGCTTCGATGACACGCGGCACGTGTTCGTCGCGAGGTCGTCGGGCCACCGTGCCCCAGCGCGGCGTGATTTGGGTGCCACGCTGGTCGTCGCGCTCATAGAGACGAGCATCAACGGTGCGCGGCGCTTCGAGAGCGTCTCCCGGTGTTCCATCGAAGGATACGCGTAACGTCCTCGAACAACGACGCCGCCTTCGCGGGTGGCACCGCACCATCGCTGCGTGGGGCAGCCGGCTGGTCCGAAGCCGATGCTGAACGACGCACTGGCAGGCCCGCATGCGAACGGTCCGATCCGGCGTGACGCCCCTTCCGGCCCCCCGGAGCATCCGCGAGTTTTCCCGCTTCATGCGTAAGCTTTTCCTCGGCCTGGGCGTGCTCCTGGCGCTTCACCTCGGCCTGCTCTTCGTCGAACCCGCCGGCGCCTCCAAGCTCTCCTCGGACGCCGAGGGAATAGACGTGGGCATCGTCTTCGACGTCGGCGGTCGAGGCGATAAGTCCTTTAACGATGGTGCCTTCGTGGGCGCCGAACGCGCCGAGCGCGAGCTCGGGGCCCGGGTTCGTTTCATCGAACCGGGGGAAGGCTCAGACCGCGAGGCCGGGCTCCGACTGCTTGCCGCCGAAGGGATGGATCTCGTCATCGGGGTCGGCTTCATCTTCACCGACGACCTCACCCTGCTCGCCAGGGAGTACCCGAACGTGAAGTTCGCCGGCGTCGACTACGCCGTGACAACCGACGCGGCCGGGAATCCTGTACAGCCGCCGCCCAACCTGGCCGCGCTCAAGTTCCGGGAAGAAGAAGGCTCCTTCCTGGTCGGCGCCCTGGCTGCCCTTGTCGGCAACTCCAGGAAGCTCGGTTTCGTGGGCGGGATGGACTTTCCCCTGATCCACAAGTTCGAAGCCGGGTACCGGGCCGGGGTCAAAGCGGTCTGCCCCGATTGCACGGTGATCGCGCAGTACGCAGGGGTCACGCCCGATGCATTCAAGAATCCGGGGCGCGGACAGGAGCTGGGGCTGAGCCAATATCAGCAAGGCGTGAACATCATCTTCCACGCGTCGGGCTCTACGGGGCTCGGCGTATTCGAGGCAGCGCGGAAGCAGCGCAAGCTCGCGATGGGGGTCGACGCCGATCAATACAGCGAGGCTCCGGGGTTCATTCTCACGTCGATGGTCAAGGGCGTCGACGCGGCGGTGTACCGCGCGATCCAGCAGGTGAAGGACGGCACGTTCCAGGGGGGCATCTTCGAGTTAGGGCTCGAGGAACGGGGCGTGGACTACATCTACGACGACAACAACCGCGCACTGATTCCCGATGCGGCGCGGCAGCGTGTGGAGGCGCTGCGCCAGGAGATCATCGCGGGACGCATCACGGTGCCCAGCACGAAATGACGGCCCCGCCACCTCCGGCCCTGCGCGCCACCGGCATTCGCAAGACCTTCGGCAGCGTGGTGGCCAATCGCAACGCGTCGCTCGAAGTCGCTCAGGGTGAGATCCACGCCGTCGTTGGGGAGAACGGCGCGGGGAAGTCCACGCTGATGCGCATGCTGGCGGGGATGTATCCGCCGGAAGCAGGCTCGGTCGAAGTGGCCGGGCGCGACGTCACGGGGTGGAGCACGCGCGAGGCGATCGCGGCGGGCGTGGGAATGGTGCACCAGCACTTCATGCTCGTCCCCACGCTCACCGTCGCCGAGAACCTCGTCCTGGGCGACGAGCCTACATCCGGGCTGCAGTTCGACCGGCGCGGGGCCGAAGCGGCAGTGCGCTCGTTATGCGCACGGACCGGGCTCGTGGTTGATCCGACGCGGCTCGTGTCGGACCTGAGTGTGGGTGAGCTGCAGCGGGTCGAGATCCTCAAGGTGTTGTTCCGTGGCGCGAAGATTCTCATCCTGGACGAGCCGACGGCCGTCCTCTCGCCGCCCGAGGTCACCGAACTGTGGAAGGTGCTGCGTACGCTGGTCGCCGCGGGCGACACGGTCGTGCTCATCACGCACAAACTCGACGAAGTGATCGACGTCTCGCGTACGATCACCGTCATGCGCGCCGGCGAGACGGTGGGCCGCATCGAGACAAAGGACGCAACACCGGCGACGATCGCGCGGATGATGGTGGGGCGCGATGTGAAGCTGGCGATGGAGGTGCTGGGAGTCGCGGGCGGGACGGGGCAGACGGGTGAGGCGGGCAGGACGGGCGGGACTGCGGCGCTCAGCGTGCGAACGCTGGTCGTCGCATCGACCCGTCGGCCGAACGAGGTGAACAAGGTCAGTTTCGACGTCAGACCGGGAGAGATCTTCGGGATCGCCGGGGTCGAGGGAAATGGGCAGACCGAACTGGTCGAAGCGATCGCCGGCCTGCGGGCGCCCTCGGCAGGCGAGGTCTTGCTCGGCGCCAACGACGTGACCTCGTGGAGTGTGCGGTCGCGTACCGATGCCGGGCTCTCGCACATACCCGAGGACCGCCACCGCCGCGGCATGGTGCTCGACTATCCGGTGTCGGACAACCTGATTCTCGGCCTGCAGCATCGTTTCAGTCGCCGCCTGGCCCTCGACCGCGATCGGATCCGCGAGAACGCCACGTTGCGCGTGGCACAGTTCGACGTGCGACCGCCTGACGCGTCGCTGCCCGCGCGTGCGCTCTCCGGCGGGAATCAACAGAAAGTGGTGATCGCGCGCGAAATGCGCGGACGAGAGTTCTACGTACTGCTGGCCGTACAGCCAACCCGCGGCGTGGACGTGGGGGCGATCGAGTTCATTCACGACCAGCTGCGCGCGGCACGCAACGCGGGAAAGGCCGTGCTCCTCGTTTCCGCCGATCTCATCGAGGTGCTGGCCCTCTCCGACCGCGTCGGCGTGATGTATGGGGGTGAGCTCGTCGTCACCCTCGAGCGCGCCGCCGCCAGCCGCGAGATCCTCGGACCCTACATGACGGGAGCAGCAAAGAGGGGAAGCGTGCATGCCGGCTGACCAGCGCTCCCCGATGGCCTCGACCGCCGAGTCGCGTGTGCCAACGCCGGGGATTCCACTCTCCCGTCTCCCGTCTCCCGTCTCCCGTCTCCTTGCTCCCCTCCTCCCGCCCCTCACGGCGCTCCTCATCGCGGCGGTCGTGGGCGACCTGCTCATTCTCTCGTTCGGCCAGTCGCCGCGCGAAGTGTTCGTGCTGCTGATCGACGGGACGTGGGGAAACGCCTACGGGTTCGGTCAGGTCCTGTACAAGGCCACGACCCTCATCTGCACCGGACTTGCCGTCGCGTTAGGCATCCGCGCTGGACTGTTCAACATCGGCGCCGAGGGACAGCTGGCATTCGGGGGCTTCAGTGCAGCGATGCTGGGGCTGCTGCTCCCCGGGGCGACACCCGCCGTGCTGGCGATTCCGCTCTGCATCGCCGCGGCCTGCGGTGGTGGTGCGCTGGTGGGGTCGGTGCCCGGAGTGCTCAAGGCGAAGTTCGGGGCGAGCGAGGTGATCGTGACCATCATGATGAACTTCATCGTGATGGCCTTTCTCAACTGGATCGTCGCCACGCGCCTGAGCGTCGCCGAGCAACTGCACACGCCGGAAATCCACGCCGGAGCGGTGCCGCGACTGGCCGCGACCGTCTCCGGCTTCCACGGATCGGCGGCCAACTTCACGATTCTCGTCGTGCTAGGCGCGTCCGTGGTCGTCGGCTGGTACCTCTTTCGGACACGGTCGGGCTACGAGTTGCGGGCCGTGGGATTGCAGCCCGATGCGGCCGAGTATGGCGGCGTGAAGGTCGGTGGCGTGCGGCTCAAGACCCTGGTGCTGTCGGGCGCGCTGGCGGGTCTTGGTGGGATCAACTACGTGCTGGGGTACAAGCAATACTATGAAGAGGGCTTTGCCGCGGGGGCAGGGTACCTCGGCATTGCCGTCGCGCTGGTTGGCAGAAATCATCCGTTAGGCGTGGTCATTGCCGCGTTACTCTTTGCCACGCTGTCGCAGGGCGGGCTGGCGGTCAACGCCATTGTGCCGAAGCAGATGGTGGAGGTGCTCACCGCGATCGTGATCATCGTGGTGGCCACCGCGGTCCCGGAAGTGCAGCGGATGCTGCGTGCGACGGTGGCACGGAGGGGAGTGTGAGCATCCTCGCCTTCCTCGTGCAGACGCTGCGCATCGCGACGCCGTACCTCTATGCCGCGTCAGGCGGCGTGTTGTCGGAGCGCGCCGGGATCATCGCGCTGACGCTCGAGGGATGGATGCTCACGGGTGCGTTCTGCGCGGCGCTGGGAAGTTTCTACTCCGGCTCTCCGTGGATCGGCCTCCTCACCGGGGTTGCCGGTGGCATCCTCGCCGCGGCGATTCATGCCCTGGCGTCGATCCGATATCGCGCCGACCAGGTCGTGACCGGCATCGCGATCAACCTGCTCGCCGTGGGGATCACGCGGTTTTTTCTGCGATTGGCGTTCGATTCATCGTCCAACTCCCCGCGTGTCCCGGGGTTCGACTGGTTCACCTCGGGCACGGAACGCTCCAGCGGCCCTGCCTCTCTCCTGGCCTCGCTGGCAAATCCTCTGGTGCTCATTGCCCTTGTTTCGTTGCCGGCGGTGTGGTGGATTCTCTACCGCACGCCCTTTGGTTTGCGCCTGCGCGCGGTGGGTGAGAAACCGGAAGCCGCGGCGTCCGTTGGTGTGTCCGTGACCCGGATCCGTTGGATCGCGGTGCTCATGGCGGGGGCGTTCGCGGGGATGGGCGGGGCGTACCTGTCACTCGAGCAGCACCAGTTCACCGACGGCATGACGGCCGGGCGCGGATTCATTGCGCTGGCGGCCGTGATCTTCGGGTCGTGGGAACCCAGGCGCGTTGCCGTCGCTTGTCTTCTGTTTGCGGCAGCGGAGACATTGCAGATCCGGTTGCAGGGCCTTCAGCTCCTTCCTTCGCAGTTCGTCGAAATGATTCCGTACGTGCTCACGATCGTCGCGGTGGCGGGGATGGTCGGCCGGTCGCGGCAACCCTCTGCGTTAGGCAGGGTGACCGAGTAGATCATGGCCCAATTCAACATTGCGGAGTCGCTGCAGTCGCCGCTGGTCCGCGTTCTCCTGGGGGTGATCGGCGCCGCCCTGCTGTACACGCTCGCGGTGGAGGTGCGGAAGATCCCGGCGACGCTGTTCGCCCTCATGGCCACGGCATTCCTGGACATGGTGGGCGTGCTGATGATCATCCCGCTGCTCCCGTTCTATGTGAAGAACCTGGGCGGCGATGGTGTGGAGCTGCTCGGGATGCACGCGGGGATCGGGCTGATTTCCGGGATCATCGTGGCCGCGTTCACGGTGGCGCAATTGTTGAGCGCTCCGATGTGGGGACGGTTTTCCGATCGCTACGGCCGCCGCCCCGCGCTGCTGATCGCCCTGGGTGCGTCGGCGGTGTCGTATCTGATCTTCGGGTTCGCCACTTCGCTGGTGGTGCTCTTTCTCTCGCGCGTGGTGCAGGGCGCCGGTGGCGGGACCGTGGGAGTGATCCAGGCCTATGTCGCCGATTCCACGGAGCCGGAGAATCGGGCGCGGGCCCTGGGATGGCTCTCGGCGGCCACGAACCTCGGCGTTGCGCTGGGGCCGGTCGTGGGAGCGTTCGCCGTAGTGTTAGGCAGAAAGGATCTGGTGCCGGGGAGTCCGACGGTGATGATGGGCCAGGCGGCGCCGGGGATCGTGGCGGCGCTGCTGTGCCTGGCCACCATGGCCTTTGCCTGGAAGTACCTCAAGGAATCGGCGCGTCATGAAGCGCCCGCCGGGAAGCCGCGGAAGTCCTCTCGGCAGGCAGCGTGGCGCGTGATGTCGCACTCCGGCGAGCCGGCATCGCGGTTGATCTGGATCTACGCGATCGCCATCGGGTCGTTCCAGGGGGTGAACACCGTGCTGGCGCTGTTTCTCAACGCCAAGTTCCAGGTGACGGAGGAGACGATCGGTTTCTTCTTCATGTACATCGGGGCCATCTCGGTGTTCACGCGGGTGCTCCTGCTCGGCCGCGCTGTCGACCGGCTGGGCGAGGCGCGGCTGTCGCGGCTGGGGGTCGTCCTGCTGGCGGCGGGGCTGTTGTTCATGCCGCTCTCGCGGAACATCGTCACGCTGGCGCTGGCGGTGGCACTCCTCCCGTTAGGCACCGCGTTCACGTTTCCGTGTGTGACCTCGCTGCTCTCGCGGGTGATCCCGAATCACGAGCGAGGACTGTATATGGGGCTGCAGCAGACCTATGGGGGCGCGTCGCGGATCGTGGCACCGCTGTTCTTTGGATGGGCATTCGATGTTCTGGGGACGGACGCACCGTATTTCTTCTCGTCGGCGTTCGTGGCGGCGACGTTGTTGCTGGGGTTTGGGTTGGGGCAGTATGCGAAGGTCAAGCCGGTGACGACCTGAATCGTCAAGAAGGCACGCATCCCGACAACGCCCGAAGTCCCCCATGCGAACTGTCATCGTTGCCGCCATTCTCGTTGGCTTACCCATCGCCGCACAAGAGCCCGTCGCCTGGCGTCGCGATTCTCTGATCTTCCATACGTTCTCTATTGCGGCGATCGATCCCCGCACCGGCGAAACGGGTGTGGCGGTAACCACCCGCGTCGCGTGTGTGGGCAATGGCGTGCCGTGGGTGCGCGCCGGAGTGGGGGCGGTAGCCACGCAGTCGAACACGCGCACGCAGTACGGCCACGAGTTGCTGGACGCGATCGGCAAAGGCGAAGCGCCTGACGAGGCGTTGCGCCGGCTCTTGCGCGAGGACTCTGCGGCGGCATCACGACAGATCGGGGTCATTGGCATCGATGGGCGGAAGGCCCAGCATACCGGATCCTCGGCGCAGCCCTGGGCCGGTCAGCGCGCGGGTACGAACTATGTGACCCAGGGGAACTTGCTGGTTGGCAAGGAGGTCGTGGACGCCGTGGCCAGCACCTTCGAGGCCAGTGAAGGACAATCGCGCCATCTGGCCGATCGGCTCATCGAAGCGCTGGCCGCAGGACACGCAAAGGGAGGCGACGCGAGGAAGGGACGCGCGCAATCGGCCGCCATGATCGTGGCCGACCCCCGCCCCGGCCGCTCGAGGCGCAGCGACGGGGTCACGTCAAACATCTCGGTCTGCGAGCACCCCGATCCCGTGGCCGAGCTGCGACGCGTGTATGACAACATTTCCCAGACGCTGGGGTTTCGCACCCTGCAGCAGTTCAGCGGGAACGACGTGTGGCAGCTCAAGGTCATGCTGCACGCGCTGGGGCGATACCGACCAAGCGAGACCGAGTTGACGCGCGGCCCCGACGCGCTCGTGTACGGGTCCGACATCATGGCCGCCGTAGATGGCTTCCGTACGGCCGAGGGCTTGAGCGGACCTAACGCGGGTTCGCCGGCCGGGCTGGTGGACGAGGATACCGTCGAGCGCCTCTGGCGAGCCCTCGAGCGTTCCGGCAAGGCGAAGACCGTCCGCGACAAGCTGCTCGATGTAACGGCGGTCCGACGGTAGAGTGTCCAGCAGTCCTGTTCGCCACACAACAACACGCTGGCGATTGCGGCGTTGCATCGAGGTCGCGGTTTTCTTCTACAGGAAGGTCAGCCACGACTCGCGACGCTCCGCCTTCAACCGCGCGTACCACCGACAGGGGAAGTAGAGGATCGTCACGACCAGCGCCGTGACGGCGTACAGCGCCGGCAGTGAATACATGTAGCCGTCCGGCGCCTCACCCACGAACATGGGGTGATTGTCGGTCAGCCAGGGAATCACCGTGCCGTAGCGCGCCAGCGACAGTCCGACAAACACCAGGTGGATGAGCGGGATGTGCAGCAAGTAGTAGAACATCGGCACACGTCCGAAGATCGTGAGCCAGCGGACAACGCGCCCTCGCGACCGCTCGAGCAGCGGGATCAGCGCGATGGCAGGACCTAACGTCATGAGCAGAAAGAGCAGCGATGCCGGATACTTGGTCGTGTTCAGGAACCTGACGTACGCCGGCGGACGCGGGGGGGCTGGCGGCGGAGCCGGCTGGGCGGCCTGATCTCGAGGCGGCGTTGCCGGCGCTGTGCGCGGCGCAGGCGGAGGAGGAGACCAGCGACGCGGATCACCATAGCGGTCCATGCCGCGTCCAACAAGGAACAGCAGCGTCGCGCCGAGTCCAATCATCATGCACAAGCGCCGACGTCGCTCGGGCGCAAGCACGAGCACCTGTCCGAAGCCGTACCCGGCGGCCATCACGCCGATCCACGGGATGATCACGTACAGCACGGCGAGCGGGGGCCCACCGTCGCCGCCGATCTGCACGACTCCGCCAAGGTAGAGCAGCTGCCAGAGCCAGGGTGCGGACTCCCCTCGTGGAATGACCGACGACGGCAGAACGTCCGTCACGTTATGCAGGGCGATGATCGCTACACCCATCGTCGCCGCAGCCTTGATCGGCAGCCGAACGAGACCCGCCATCAGCATCATGCAAATGCCGAGCATCCAGATCACACCGGCGAGCATGTAGTTGCCGTAGTCCACATTGAACGTCCAGGACAGCCGTATCACCGTCAGCTCCAGCAGAACGAGCCATGCCCCGCGAATGAGCAGCCATTTGGACAGCGCACCCTGATCGTGCAGGCGCCGGCCATGCAGAAAGGCCGCCGTGCCGGCGAAGAAGACGAAGGCCGGTGCGCAGAAGTGCGTGATCCAGCGCGTGAAGAACAGGCCAGGCGTCGGTCCTCCTGCTGGCACTGCGGCGAAGACCCGCACGTGATCGATAGCCATCAGCACCATCACAGCCCCGCGGATGATGTCGATCGAGGTCAGGCGACTCGCACTCGCCGCGGGTGGAGCGGCGTCCGTCGCTGTGCCCGCGGGTTCCGGCCGATCCACGGCTACCGTTGCGGTCATCGTTGGCACCCTCTCGCGAGGTGAGGCACCATGTTACGAGTCTCAGCCGCAGGAGAGCAACCCGGCTGCAGCGTGTGGTCGCGGCTGTGCAGGCAGCGGCTACCCGCGCCCTAAGCGTTGGAGGCTGCGGGCGACCTGCTCCCGCCGTCGACGACTGACGGGGATTCGGGTACCATCGCGCAGGACGACCACCTCACCCTGACGCTCTGTGCGCAGCTCGCGCACGTTGACGATGCGAACGATGGCGGACCGGTGCACGCGCACGAAGGAGGCGGGATCGAGCCATCCCTCGAGGGCATTGAGCGACTCGCGAATCAGGTGCCGCCTGCCGCGCGCGTGGACCGTGACATAGTAGTCCGCAGCCTGGATCCAGTCGATCTCGTCGGCGTCGAGTACGAGCTCGCCGGTGGCGGTCGGAACGATGAGCCGGCGTGGGCGGGCGGGTTCGCGCCGGGGCGCAGCGCCAGGCTCCTGTCCTTCCAGCATCGCGGCCAACCGACGCGATGCGGCCAGCGCCTCACGGATGGTCATCCGTTCTCGCGCTCTGGCCAGGGCTGCGTTGAAGCGCTCTTCGCTGATCGGCTTGACCAGATAGTCGAGCGCGTGCGTCTCGAAGGCGCGAACGGCGTACTCTTCGTACGCGGTCACGAAGATCACCGCGGGGAGTGGGCCGTGACGGCGCGACCGCAACACGTCGAAGCCGCCAAGCTCCGGCATCTGCACGTCGAGGAAGACCAGGTCGGGGGCCTGCTGCTCGATGGCGCGCACCGCCTCACGTCCGTCGCGGCACTCCCCGACGACGACGAAGTCGCGATGCGGGGCGAGGAGCTGGCGGATTCCGCGTCGGGCCAGTGGCTCGTCGTCGACGATCAGGGTGCGAATCACGGCGATCCCTCGGATGGCGCGTCGCGCGCCTTGTCGTCAGTCGCGCCAGCCTCGGCATACGGAAGGGTGACCGTCACACGCGTGCCTCCGCCCGGAAGCGGCATCAGGACGAGGCTGGCCCTGGAGCCGTACATCGTCTGCAGGCGTTCCCGGATGTTGCTCAGGCCTACGCCTTCGCGGATCTCCTCCTCGCTCAGTCCCGGCCCATCGTCTTCGACCGTGAGGTGGAGCTCATCGCCAACCCGCCGCGCGGTGACCTGCACCCTTCCCGCATCGGTGCGTTTGGCAATGCCATGCCGCAGTGCGTTTTCCACCAGCGGCTGCAGCAGGAGGCTGGGCACGAGTGCCGACGCGATGCCAGGAGCTACGTCGAAGCCGGGGCGCAGCCTGTCGGAAAACCGGATCTGTTCGATGGCCAGATAGCGCTCCGTCACCTGGATCTCCTCGGAGAGGGGAACCTCGTGCCCCCGGTCGGTGCGCAGCACCTGGCGCAGCACGTCGCTCAGCAACTCCAGCATCGGTGCCGCGAGCCTGGTGTTTCCGTCGCGGATGAGCACTGTGACGGCATTGAGGCTGTTGAACAGGAAGTGTGGATTGAGCTGCATCCGCAGTGCCTGGAGCCGTGCCTCCGCGAGTTGTGCATTGAGGCGGGCGGCCTGCGCCTCTCGCTCGCGCGCTTCCATCAGGGCATAGATGCCGTTGACGGTGCCCAGGACGGTGAAGTAGAGGAATACCGACCACGGGAGACTGGTGAGCAGCCAGCTCACCAGGTCGAGGGCGCGCGTCGGCCCAAACAACCCAATGCCGAGAAGCGATCGAAGGAGTGAACCGGCGGTTGCCCACAGCACGCACAGGACGATCGCGGCGGCGAAGTGAACCGCGATGTTGCGGCGCAGATCCGGCCGACGGAGCGGAAAGCGTCGCCCGAGGGAGAACGGAATCGGCGTCAGCGCACCGAAGATGAGCCACTCGGTCGACTGGAATACGACCCATCGCAGCGGTTCATCGCTCCCCGTGCCGATCCGGGCCTGCAGATACGTCTGCAGCCCGTCGAGGATGGCCGGGACGATGCACGCCAGGGCGATCAGCGCGGCGATCCGGTAGGGAGAAGCGAGAAGAGAGAATGTGTCCTCCGCGTTGAAGCACTTGGCTTTTGACGTCGGAGCATACTACGGAGTGCACTCCGGACGACAGGGAAGCCGCACGACAGGGTAGCCGCACGCGACCGGCGGTGGTGATGCGGCGGACGGTGCTCCCGCTGCAGCGAATGGCGTGCGTGGCCCGACGCGACAATCAGAATGTGGTCCGTCCAACCATTCGTAGAACGTTCTCCATGGATATCAGCTTCCGCTCCGACCCGCCTCCTCGAATTCCGCCGTGCCGACGTGCTCTTCGAGGTGACGATTGATCACGTCGGGTGCGTGAATCGGCACGGCGTGACCGGCCTCCCCTGGCCGCCGGTCTAAAAGGCGAAACCGAAAGCAGCGTAGACTCCCGTCCGCTCGCGGCCTTGCACGATCGAGAGACTGACCGTATTGCTCCGCATGAGCGGAGCGAGCCAGACGCCGCCTCCGACCCCCGTGTGCCAGGTGTCGGACGACTCTCCGTCGACATACACGCGGCCGGCGTCGGCGAGACCCATCACGCCGAAGTCGGCCGGCACGACGATCCGCACCTTGCCGAGAAGGAGTCGCAGCTCGGCGCTGCCGAACAGCGACGAGCGGCCAGCAAAGCGCTGTTGGTCCCATCCTCGCAGCGTCGACGCGCCGCCAATGAACGCGGCGTCGTGGAACGGGAATGTGCCCCACACATGCTGCCCGCCCGCGCGCAGGGCGAGTGTGGGCGTCACCGGACCTTTCACGGTGAGGTACGTCGACGCCGAGATGTTGGCCTCGCCGTGCGTACTCTCCACGTCCCAGATGGCGGGATACAGCGTCCCGCCAGCCGAAAGGTGGAAACCCTTCGTAGGTGCCGTCGGTGAGTCGCGTCGGTCGACTTCCATCCCGACCCTGGCCCCGACTTCCCCAAACGTTCCACTGCCATACGGCTGCGTGTCTCCCACCAGCGTCCGTGCGTCGTCACGGGTGGCCGTGTACTGACCGAGGGCACCGAACGACAGGGTGACGTTCCGGGCCGGGGTCGTGATCCAGGTGGGCTCGACGCGAAAGAGATTCTGAAACACCCGATAGTATTTCGTCTCCAGGTCTGACGGCGTTTCGTTCCCCAGACCGTGAAAGCGGATGAGCTCGAGACCGGATGCCATCACTTTCAGGCCCACGACGTCCTTCGAGTTGCCACGATGAAACGCTGCGTCGTACACCAGCCGCGGCCGCCGCTCACCCAACGAGACGTCGAGGCCGATCGTGGTCCGTGAGGCGAAGGGATCGTTGCGGAAGCCGTACTTGTACCGGACGTGACGAAGCCCGGCCACGACACCCATCGTCGGCGAGTAGCTCACGGGACGCTGCGTGAAGTTCCAGGTGCCCCAGTCACGCACGGCGTTCTCCACCCGCGCCGTAGTCGGCGCCCGGTAGTGTTTGCGATCGATCGCGACGTCCCTCGCGCTTTCGACGCGATCCAGCCCAGCCGAATCGTAGAATCGGACGGCGTCATCGCCCCCGGCCACCGAGTCGGCGATGACGTCGTTGCCCTCCCCACCGATGACGCGAATGAGAATGTCGCCGTCGCCCGTACCGCGCACGGTCACGCGGTCGTGCCCCGCGTGCAGGAAGACCCGCACTTCCTTCGTCTCGTCCGGCACGAAACGCCGCTGGAGATACGGCGCGTCATTCGCGTTCCGACGCCCGCCTGACGAGTCCCCCGGAAACAGGGCGACGTGCACCGATCCATCCTCGTGTCTGGTGACCTCGGCCACGTCCGGATCATCCGTGGCGCTGAAGTCGACTTCCTTCGCCAGGATGCGATAGAACTCGCCCGCGGCTTCCGGCAGCTGTTCGCGCCGCTTGATGATGGCGGCGCTCAGCGCCTTGCCATTGTGGACAACGAACGGAGGTGGCATCTGCGCGATCGCACTGTCGATCACGGCATTCGTCAGCTGGCTCTGCAGCCGCGAGGTGAGCGAGTCCCAGACCGGACGCTCGAGTCCGACCAGCAGCCGGCGGTCGATTTCCCGTGCATTCCAGTTGAGCCAGACCATGTCCGGATAATCGTCGTCGAACGTGATCAGCTGCGGCACAGCGCCACGGATGACCCAGGGTCCGAGTCCGTCGAACCGCGCAAAGGGCATGTCGCGATCGCGCGGGATCGGCTCCCATGGCGCTCGACGCGCCGCCGAGAAACGGCCCCACCGCCACTGATCGCGGTGCCGGTCGCGATCCCCGACCAGAATATCGAACAGACGGGCGGACAGATACGCGCGTGTGTCCACGACATTCTCGTGATTGCGCCGCATGCGCTCGAACAGCCGCTCCGAGCTGCTTGTCTCGGTCGCACCGCTCGACTCCGGAGTCTCGTCGAAGTACGTGCCTGGACGTTCTTCGAAGGTGCCGAATACCCCGGCAAAGTCGGCGCGGAACTCGCCGAGCGCGGGGTCGTCAGGCATCACCACGAACACCGGCCGCGGGTGACGGATGCCCGTCGCATCGAGCAGTCGGGCGACGACGACGGCAGCCGCGGGATGGTAGCCCGCCACCTGATCCTGCGCGATGTCACGCACGAGCGTTTCGCGGACGTCCGGCGGCAGTCCCTTGGTGAAGTCCTTTTCCGACGGACGAAACACATACTCCCGTCCGTTCGCGCCGAGGAAGCGCAGCGAGTTCGTTTGCATGCTCCCGCCGCGTTCCGTGGGTTTGAGTCCGCCGGCAACCCGCTGGAGGTCGAGCACTTCCACTTCGATCTCCGACGTCCAGAGGGCGCGGTAGTCCTCGCCTAGAATGGCTTTGTGCAACCACCCTGCGCGATACTTCGCTCCGGGCACGATCTTCACGAGCCGCGCGGAATCGGCACGAGCGCTGCTGCGTGCGGCGCGCTGGCCGAGCGCGTTCGGAGCGCTCGCCACGGAGAGCACGAGAAGGCCGGCGAGTGCAAGGCGACGGCGCGATGTGGGTGCTGTGCGAGGCAGGCATCCGGATCGCCAGGTGAGACGCGAGACCCCGGCTCGTGGTCGGCACACCTCGGTGCCCGCGTCGCCGCTGCGCCTAACGCCCACGGCGATAGCAGGTGATCGCAGCGCGACCGCCCCCCGTACCTGCCTCATCGGCGATGACGAGCACCGAGTCACCGAGCAGGGTGAGGCCTTCGGGCTGCCCATGGCGTTGGCGGTTCAGCGAGCGGGTGGCAATGACCACGCCCTGCGCCGTCACCTCGAGGAGCTGTCGCTGGCGGCCGGCCACAATCAGGATGTGTCCGGTGCGTGCCTCCCGCTCGACGGCAGCCGGATGAAAGCTCTTCACACCGGCGGCGGCCAATGCCGCGAGGGGGATGCTGAGCGGCGGTGAGGCAGGTGCCCGCCGATCGACGGACCAGCGCACCAGAGTCATCCGGTTGCGCAGCGCAGGGATCGCGGGTGTCTTGCAACCGATGAGCAGGGTCCGATCCGCCGAGTCCCACGCGAGGCCCTCCAGCTCGCAGAACTTGCCGAACCCCGTATCGAGCCTCGTGAACGGCACGACGTCGCCGTTGGCACCTTCGCGCGTCTCGTAGAGAATACCCGTGCTGGTGATCAGGAAGAACCGCTCCCCCGCGATGGCGATCCCTTCGAAGTCCGCGACGGTCGCCGGCTTTCCTAACGAGAACGCCTTCTGCACGGTGCCCGTGCACGGATCAACCTGCGAGATCACGCCACGTTCGTCGCCATGCGCAAACACGCGGCCATCGCCGGTCACCGCCAGTCCCGATACCTCCTGCAGCCCGCGCGGCAACCTGGCGTGGGTCGCCGCGGAACCTCGGAGATCGAACGACTCCAGAATCGACTCCGCTTTGCCCTTCTCCTGCGCCATCACGGGCGCGGCCATCGACATCATGACACCGGTAAGCAGGCGCACAGGGTACGACATGACACGCCAGACGACCATCGACGTCGCGAACTTCACGTGACGCCCCCTCCCCCCTGGGCTTCGATCGCGAACCGAGTCTGTGCGCTGACCGCACCACCCTCGAGCGTACCAACGCGCCGCGCATACGCCCCGTTGGCATTCAGGTTCCAGGCCGTTGGGTCGTTCAGTTCGGCGTCGAGAATCGCGTCGAGCCTCTCGCGATCGTCCGGCGAGTGGATGGGCACGAGGAGCTCCACACGACGACGGAGATTCCGCGGACGGAGGTCGGCCGACCCGATGAAATATTCCGGAGCACCCGCATTCGAAAAAACATAGATGCGGGCGTGCTCGAGGAAACGCCCAAGGAGGCTGACGACCCGAATGCGGTCGGAAACGCCCGGCAGCCCCGGCCACAACGTGCAGATGCCGCGGACCACGAGGTCGATCTCCACACCAGCCTGGGCCGCGCCATACAGGGCACGCACGACCTCACGGTCCGAGAGGCCATTGATCTTCATCCGGATGCGGCCACCCCGTCCCGCCCTGGCATGCTCCGCTTCGCGATCGATGCGCTCCAGCAGGCCAGGCAACAACGTGTTAGGCGCCACCAGGCATTCGCGGTACGCCACGTCGGCCGGAGCCGAGCTGCCCGTCAACGTGTTGAACAGGTCCGTGAGATCGTCGCAGATCGCCTGGCGAGCGGTGAGCACGCCGAGGTCGGTATAGACACGCGCGGTTCCGGCGTTGTAGTTGCCGGTACCCACGTGCGCATAGCGACGCGGGCCGTCAGGCTCGCTTCGCACGACCATGGCGATCTTCGAGTGGTTCTTATATCCGGGAAGTCCGTTCACGACGTGCACGCCGGCGGCCTCCAGCTGCTTGGTCCAGCGCACGTTTCGTTGTTCATCGAAGCGCGCCTTCAGCTCAACGAACACGGAAACGCTCTTGCCGTTCGTCGCGGCACGCCGCAGGGCGTCGACGATCGGCGACCGTTCGCCCGCCCGGTAGAGTGCGACCTTGATCGCCGCCACGTCGGGATCGTCCGCGGCCTCCTCGAAGAATCGCACGACGCTCGTCCCAAAATCCTCGTAGGGATGATGCAGCAGCACGTCACGCTCGCGGATGACATCCCATAACGAAGTCACGGATGCGAGCGGTCGTCTCGGACTGAACGGTGTGTACGAGAGTCCTGGCAGCGGCAGGTCGGCCAGCTGACGCAGGGCATCGAGATCCATCAGCCCCGGGACCTCGAACACGTCCGCCTCACTCAAGCCCCCCGGCCGCGCTCCGGGCTCGAGCTGAAGCTCGCGGATCAGCTGATCGCGCACGTCGGGCGGCATGCTGCGCTCGACCTCGATCCGCACCACGGGCTGGTGCCGTCGCGCACTCGTCCGCTCTTCCACTGACTGCACCAGGTTGCCTGCCTGCGACTCGTCCACTCCCAGGTCAGCGTAGCGCGTGAGCCTGAACAGGTACGCGTAGGCCACGTGCCGCCCCGGGTACACCAGGGGCAGCGCCTGACGAATCACGTCTTCCAGCGGCGCGAAGTCCTTGTCTCCCGGCAGCGGGACGAAGCGCGCCAGTGCGCTCGGTACCGTCAGCTCGGCGAGATGCAGCGGCCCGGTGGATCCTGCCGCCCGTAGTCCCACCGCGTAACAGAGCGCACGATCCGCCACGATGGGCAGCGAATGGCCGGGCGTTGCGGTGATGGCGCGCGGCGTGAGGTACGGAAGGACCGTCGAACGAAAATACGTGCGCAGGTATTCGCGGTCCGCGTCGCTCCACTCGGTGGGGCCACGCACCCGAATCCCGTGGCTGGCCAGCTCGCGGAGCGACGCGGTGGCCGACTCGTGTTGTCTGGCGACGAGCGCACGCGACTGATGCCTCACGCGCTGCAGGCGCGTCTCCGTCTCGCCGGTCCCGTCCGACTCGTCGATGACATCCCGGCCGCTGAACTTGAGCCCGCCCATCCGAACCGAGAAGAACTCGTCCATGTTGGACGCGACGATCGCGACGTATCGGAGCCGCTCGAGCAACGGTACGGTCAGGTCTTCGGCGAGCGCGAGGACCCGCCCGCTGAACGCGACCAGGCTTTCCTCACCATCGAGCAGGGGGCCCTCTCCGCTCAGTACGGAATAGGTTTGTGTCGGACCCTTGAGCTTGCGCTCCGCGGTACGCGCCTCGAGGGCGTCAGCGGTCGGCAGCGTCAACAGCCGTGGCAGCACCTCCGATTGTGACAACATCGCGAGTGCAGCGAGCGACGCCGTGTCGGTGATCTTCGGCGTCCCGACCGCGGCGAGCAGGTCCTCGATCGGCGACCACACCAGCGTCGCGCCATCTGCAGGCTGCGCCGAACGGTCGACATGGGTGCAGACCCACACCTCGAGCGCCCGCAGGCGTCCTTCCCCCTGCGTCGTGGTGATCAATCGCAGATCGCCGACGGTGCTGCCCAGCGTGCGGCGCAGGAGATGGCGGCACGCGTCCTCACCACTCCCCTCCGCGACGGGAAGTCGCCACTGCGATCCATCCACCAACGTGGCCACGGCCGGTCCGTCGAGGGCGGCCACGGCCACCCAGCGCCCGCGCCCCACACCACGAGCCAGCGCCTCGCTCTCGAGCGCCGCCCGCAGCTGTTCGCCCCGCTCATGACGCTCGAAGGTGAGCCCGCGCAGACCAAACGCTTCACTCAGCGCGCGCGAGAGCTGATCCACGCTGGGCCGTCCCTGCCGCAGCTCGCGAAGCGACAGTTCATGAAACGACCGCGACAATCCGGCCGCCCGCACGGTGACGATGTCGAACTGGAGCTCGAAGCTCGCCCGGCGCCACCAACTCGCTGATGCAACGCGTGTATATCGATCGATCTCCAGCTCGAGCTGCGCGCCTAACGTGGCAGGATTCACGATCGAGCGCAGGAGACGGGCCGCCTCACTGCTCCCGTCCATCGCCCCGCGCACGTCGCCTCGGGGCACTTCGGTCGCGAGGCGCGTGACCAGCGAGGGGCCGCCGCGCTCCTCGACGACCGAGATCAC
The DNA here is from genome assembly GCA_052387735.1 of Gemmatimonadaceae bacterium. Lineage (GTDB taxonomy): Bacteria > Gemmatimonadota > Gemmatimonadetes > Gemmatimonadales > Gemmatimonadaceae > RBC101. The sequence goes on along the minus strand of JBQTIW010000025.1, from coordinate 6,673 downwards.
CAGCTCCTGGCGGTCGTCCGAACGATGCCTGACGACGCAGGCCACTCGCTTCGCCCGCAGCGCGAGGTCCGGCGTGTCGTAGTAGACGTCCCGCAGAAAGCTCCGCGCTGCCTCCGTTGCGCGCAGGCCGAGTGGGACCGGCGCCGTGGTCAGGCGCTTGAGCGCCTCGGCCGAAGGCACGTCCCAGCGGCCGTCGGCCACCGGGCGTCGCACGACCGGCGAGGTCATCGCAGTTCGACGCCCACGGTTTGAGGAGCCGATCGCACGGCGTCCAGCAGTTCACCCCGCTCCGCGCGCCGAACCCGGATCTGGTATTTGAGCGTGAACGTGCCCTGTTCACCGGGCACGATGCCCTTGAGCTCCCATTTCCGTGTGCGCTCCTGTAGCAGTTGCTCGAGTGCCGGGCGGCTCACATCGGGCGCCGAGGTATGCACCCGCAGCGACGCGTTGAACCCATCCTCGCGCGCCGTGATGCGGTGCTCGGACGTGAGCTGGAGCTGGCGACGCCAGGCGCGCGCCGCCGATGCGAACACCTCCTCACCGTCCCGCCCATCAACGGCCTTGCGCTCGACTGGCACGGGCTTTGGTGGCACGACCTTCGGTAAGCGCATCAGCCGACGCCACCCACCCCGGATTCCCGGGGTCGGCCGACGCGCGAAATCCAGCCACCATAACATCAGGACGGAAACGTTGAACACCGTCGACGTGACGAGACCGATCCCCAATGCACCGATCGCCGCCGACATGCCGATCGAGACGCCGATGAAGACATAGACGCCGTCCTTCACGTCCTCCAACGAGTTGCGGAAACGCAGGACGGCCACGATCCCGGCCAGGCTGAACGCGAGTGCAAGGCTGTTCTGAATCAGCACCACCATCCCGGCCACGGCGATGGGGAGCAGGATGATGATGTGCACCATCGACTGCTCGTAGCCCTTCCGCCGGCGCGTGAGCGAGTACACCCAGGCGACGGGAATCGCCGTGAGCAGCGCACCGGCGAGGGCGAGCAGCGTTGCTTGTCCCTGCGCCAGTGCGGAGCGCGCGTCGGGCTCGCCCGCGCCGGAAACAGCGCTCTTGCGCGCGAATGTATCGAACGCACCGCTCGCCAGGTCTGGGAGCGACGTGCCGGCCAGCAGCTGGCGCAAGTCGGGGAGCGGCTCCCAGAGCAGCGCGATCGCGAGACCGACGAGCAGATAGTACGCAACGATGGCCAGGAGTCGCCGTCCGGCCACGGATACGCCGCCTGATCCCCGCACGTCGTCAGGACTCATTGTCAAACCTTCCGCTGCAGCAGGCGTTGAAAGCGCGGATTCGCGCGAAGCGGATCCCCCGAGCGAACGAGATAGCTGTTCGGTTGTTCCTCGAGGTAGCGCTCCCCGAACCTGAGCAGCGTGTCGGCATAAGCCCTGGCGCGCGGGCGATCCGTGCGCTCGAACAGCTCGGAGCGCCAGTGACGCGCCGGCCCAACGACCGCTCGGTGGCGAGGAACGCTCGCGACATGCCGCCGCCACCGAGCTCCCGCTCGATGGCATATGCGTGGCCGATCGCTCCCTGCAATTCCTCGCGCAAACCGTGGTGCACCGCACCATCCAACAAAGGGGGACGGCCAACCATAGACCGGCGCTGGCGAGGACGCCAGTGGCGGCGCTAAGTGCGAACCGATACGCGACTTACCGGCTCGATAACGACACCCGCTTCCGCAGGTGATTCAGGGGGCAACGGCGACACCGGGCTCCGCCCTTCGCGGGAAGCAGGGACCATGACGCTGGGCACCTGCTGCCGCAGACGATTCAGACGAGGCAGCAACGACACTGGATCGCATTCTCTTGTTCACCGCACAGTCACGACGCTTTCAGCAATCGATACCGAGGATGCTCCCGCCATCGCGTCGTAGTACGCAACGAACCGGTTCGTCTCCGCGGCGTGACCCTCGAGGTTCTTTGCCCATCGGTAGGCAATCGGTTGGAAGCGGAGCACCGCCGCGACCTGGAAGGGACCCGTGGCCTTCGACACGTCGATCGAATAGGTCACGCGATCGCCGCCTCCCAGGAAATCGGGATCCTGTACGGCTTCTCCACGCACGGCGATGTCGGCCGACGCGGTGACCGGGTTGAAACCGTCGGGGAGCAGGCGGTTGTCTTTGACAAACCGCACGGCGGAGAGAAGCCCGGTGGTCACGCGCCCGGCGGTGTCCGCGAGGATCGACTCGTAGATCTGCACCTGGTCGGAGCGCGAGATCTCCGTGTAGTGCGGCTCGAACTCGGCGGCGCTGGCGTCGTTGGCATTACCGGCGATCGACCCGTCGGGCCGCACGGCACCGCTCTCGAACACCGTCTCTCCGGTGGCGTCGCGGACCACGACGTGCAGCCAGGCGCGCCGGGATGGATATGCTGTCGGGAGTTTGTGGCCGGAGAGGTTCCCGATGACAACCGACGCTTCGAGGCGCCCGCTCGTCAGGCGCGCACCGTCGATCGCGAGGCGCGCCGTCTCCTCCTGCAGGTGCCTGACCGTGCTTCGCACCGCCGCGGCCATTTCCTCCGGCCGTGCGGTGACGCCGAGCTCGCCCCGGTACCGATCCAGCATCTGCAACATGAAGAAGTTCCCGCCTCGGAACTCGTGACGGGCCAATCGCTCACGTTGCTGTCCCCACACGCTGGAGATGGGCATTGGCTCGGCGACGGCCGGCATGTGGCAGGTCTGACAGCTCGTGGTCTCCGTGTATCCCGAGTGTTTCCACTCCAGGTACGGTACCTGCTCGGGCAACCGGCCTAGCACGCGACCATTGGCGTCCTTTACGGAGGTGTAGAGGGTGTGGCAGGTGGCACACAGCTCCGACGAGCGGATGTGGTCACCCCGCGCCGGAATGAACTCCGAGGACGAATGCATGATGCTCTGCCGACCTTCATCCACGTCATAGCGACCGAAGACCGGACGCTTCCCGCGCGGCAGCGTCGCGTCGATGGAGAAGCCTCCGCTGAAGCTTGCTGCCTTCCCGAGTTGGAGGTCCTGCATCTGATGGCAGAGCGTACACGATACGCCGTCGGCCGCGAGTGTCGCCGCTTCATCCTTGCCGTTGTCAATTGGCAAGTGCGCAAAAACTTCGCCCGGATGGCCGTCGACCCTGGCCTGGGTTCGCATCATCGGCATGTGGCAGGTCGAGCACTCATCCTCGATCTCCTGCCGTCGCTCGGGGTGATCGAGCACCTCACGCCGCACCGATGCCTGCCAGTACGGATCGCGCGCGGAATTCGCCATCATCGTCGCTCGCCACGCCTTCCCGATGGACACGTCCTCACCGGCCGACGTCGTGAGGCCGTTGTGGCAGGCCATGCAGCCGTCCGATGTCTCGAACAGGCGCGGTGCCTCGGCGGACCGTGGCATCCGCGAGAGTCCCGTGCCGGATCCAGCGGCGGCAAACGACGCAATGCCTGCAGCCAACGCGGCCGTGACGCGAAGCAGCACGGCGCGTGAGCGACCGGCGGCACACACCGCCCGCACGAAACGATCAGGATGGAGACGCGGCATCTACCACCCAGCCAGCAAGCCACCGTCGAACCAGTCCCACAGAAGGTAGGCCACGAGCTCGCGCGGCCGGGTCGCTCCACCGGTGATGGGGATCCGCATACCGACGTTGGCCAGGACGTGCTGCCGGCGACTGAGGCTCACCTGCACTTGCGGCGTGAGATGGTCGAACGACGTGCGGCCTCCCTTCACCAGTTCGCGGTTGCCTGCCGCCTCGAGCATTGGACTGAAGGCCCGCCCGTGCACGAAGATCGTCGTGCCCAGCACGCCGCGGGCAAACCACTCCTTGTCAGCGACGCTGCTCCTGGCGGGGAGCTCGACGCCGGCCTGTCCATACGCAAAGAAGTTCGCCGGCAGCGACTGGCCAGCCAGGATGAATGGCTCGTAGATCAGCGTCCCTCCTCCAAAGCCGCGCGCGCGGTTTCCGGTGGGAAGTATCAGCTCACCGCCGAGGGATAGAATCGTGGACGCGTTGTGAAAGACGGCCCGCTTGTAGCCGAGCTCCACATCACCCAGTCGCACGCTCGACCAACGGGGCCCCCCGCGCGGCGGTAGTTCGCGCACCGCAGCGGGAACCACCAGCTCCCACTGATTGCGCGAGCCGAAGCGCTTCTCATACACCAGCCGGCTCGTCGCCACGCGCTCCCCCTCGCGGCCGATCCAGCTGGTGGTCAGCACCATCTCGTCTTCTGGAAAGGCCTTCTCGGTATCGATGGCGCGGGGAAGGTTGAGCTCTCCCCGTGGCCAACTCGCGTCGGTGCATAACGAGCGGACATACGTGACCACCCGCTCGATCTGGGCGGCGCTCAGCGCCTTCCCGAACGCCGGCATCCGCCTCGAGAAACGTCGAGCGGGCCCCCCCTGATGCACCACGGTGAACCAGTCCTGGGCCGCCTCACGTGAGGCATACGAGCAATCAGTGAAATCAGGAATGGCATCGCCGAAGCCCACCTGGTTCTGCGGCGCGCCTCGACCGTCGGCGGCATGACAGCTCTGGCATGCGGCGGCATACAGCTGCTTCCCGGTCATACCGGAGGTGGAGTCCGATGCCTGGCTGCCTAGCGTCGTGGGCAGGCCGGCTCCCGCGCACCCCGCCGTCGCCATGGTGGCGAGTGCGCGACGGAATCGAGAAAAGGGCAGCTGAATCACGTTGTCGGAGATGAGGCCTGAGCGCTCGCGGATTGTGCACAGCCGGCACACGAATGCGCAACGGCACGTGTTGCCGCCAGTGAATGCGGGATTCATTGCACATTCATGCTGGCACACTTCCAGTCGAGTGTCTATCGAAACCTCGAGTGCCTGGCCTTACGTTGTGCGGGTGAACGACTCGCCTTTGGAGCCACTCAATGAGAGCGATGCGCGCCCTGTGGATCTGCCCCCTTGTCGCGATACTCGCGTCGGAGGCACAGAGCCAGCGACCAGCCACCACCGCGACTGGGCCGCTCGCAGTCTTCCTCGACTGCCGTGCCGACTGTGACGGAGAGTTGATTCGCACGGAGATCACCTGGGTCAACTGGGTCCGCGACCGCACGGTGTCCGACGTCCACGTCCTCATCACCAGCCAGTCGGCGGGTGGGGCCGGTGGAGAGCAATTCGAGATCGCGTTCCTTGGCGACCGCGCACTGGCGGGGCGGGGTGACACCCTGACCTTCACGACCAATCCAACCACCACGTCCGACGAGCGTCGTCGCGGGGTGTTGCAGACGATTTCTCTGGGCTTGGTGCCGTTTGTCGCTCGCACCTCGGTGGGGCAGACCTTGCGGGTGACGCGTACCGAACAGGGCGCACGTGGCGCTCCCCAAACGACTCCCAAAACCGACCGATGGAAGGCGTGGGTGTTCGAGATTGAGGTGGGTGGATCCACCAATGGAGAGCGGTACTATCGCAACCGCGAGCTCAACGCCCAGTTGTCCGCGAATCGGGTCACCGAGGCGTGGAAGACGGACTTCGAGTACGAGTTCTCGTACCAGGACAACCGTGCCATCGTGCAGGAGTACGACACCAACGGGGTGGTGATCTCCGAGGAGACGTTCAAGAACCTGCAGCGCGACTGGGCGGCGGAACTGCTGCAGGTGAAGAGCATTTCGAATCATACGTCGCTTGGTCTGCGACTCGAGGTCGCGTCCCAGACGTTCCGGAACCAGGAAATCCGGTATTCACTCCGTCCGGCCATCGAGTACAACATCTTCCCATATTCGGAGTCCACACGTCGTGAGCTGACGCTGCGATATGGCGTTGGCTTCACCGGATACCGGTACGCAGACACGACGATCTTCAACAAGATCAGCGAAACGCTGCCCACGCACTTTCTCGAGGTCGGCTATAACACGCGCCAGCCGTGGGGCTCCGTCAACATCAACGCTGAGCATCGCAACTTTCTCAACGATGCGTCGAAGCGGACGACGGAGGTGAACGGGTTCTTCAATGTGCGGATCTTCCGCGGCTTCAGCGTGCGCATGGGCGGAGGCTACAACTGGATTCGCGACCAGATCTATCTGCCGAAGGGTGAACAGAATCAGGCCGACGTGCTGCTGCGCCGGCGTGCACTGCTCACCGGTTTCGAGTACTTCCTTCACACGGGGGTGAGTTACACCTTCGGCTCGATCTTCAACAATGTGGTGAACCCGCGGTTCTGACTCGGCGAATCACTCAGGATGCTTCGAACGGGATCTCCGCGTCTAACCAGCGGCTCGCAAAGTCGCGACACTGGTGGAGCTTTGCCGTCACGATGATGACGTAGCAGCCCTGAAGTCGCATTGCGGCTGAGTCGTTATATCCGTTTCGTCACGTCCCGTGAAGAACTTCGTGTTGTCTAGCTGCCCGAGCCCTCACTGCTCCCGAGCTCGATCACGACCTCGACGCGACCGCGACCTTCCGTCAGCGGGATCACGCCGTCGGCCATGCGCACACCATCGATCCGCACCGAGGTGACGCCGCGGTTCACGCCGGTCGGGTTGAGCATTCTCACGTCGTAGAGGGTGTCACGGTACCGGTACTCCACGTGCAGATCATGCCACTGTGATGGGATGCACGGGTCGAAGGTCAGTGACGTCCCGCGCTTGTGCAGGCCAACGACGGTCTCGATCGCCACCCGATACATCCATCCGGCGGCCCCGGTATACCATGTCCACCCCCCGCGTCCGACATGCCC
>JBQTIW010000024.1:0-44468 GCA_052387735.1 Gemmatimonadaceae bacterium | reverse complement strand
CGCGCTGCCCGCTCCAGACACCAACCCCGGAACGTCGTATCCAGCGCGTCCGCTGCCGCCACTCACGCCGCCAGGTCATCGCACCCTGGAAAGAAACGCCCGCCCAGCAGGTCTTGGCTCCACGCGTCGGGCGTCTCGAACCGCGCGCGCTCGGACTCGGACACCAGTCGGCTCAGCGCTCCAGCGGCGCTGATCTCCGTCTGCGGCCCACGTACCTGCTCGACGAGGGCGTGCATCCGCTGCGAGGCCCGGTCCTGCAATTCCGCAAGCGAGCGACCTTTGAGCCGCGAGAGCACGCTCACGCGCCCGATGGCATGGGTGCCCCGGTGGGCGTCTCGCCAGCTGCCTGACGATAGATCAGCTCCCAGAGCGCGCAAACGGATTGCCAGACGTACCTGGCCGCAAACTCGGCACGGCCGCTTCGCGACAGCCGGGCGGCGAGATCGGGGTCACCCACAATGCGCAGCGCCGCCGCGGCCAGCTCGTCCGCCGCACCGACCGGTACCAATAGGCCGGTCTCTTCGTGCCTGACGATGAATGGAATGCCACCGGCGTCCGTCGTCGCCACCGGCAACCCCGCCGCGTATGCCTCGATGATCGAGAGCGGCATATTGTCGATGTTGGGTGAATTCAGGTACACGTCCGCCGCGGCGTACAGCTCGGTCATGCGCGACGGTGGGATGCGTCCCGTGAACTCGACGTTCCGCAACGACAGATCATCTACCAGTGCCTCGAGCGCCGCACGCTGGGACCCATCGCCGGCAACGATCAGCCTCGCGTCGGGGAGCTCGTGTTGAATGATGGCAAACGCACGCAGCGTGCACTCCACGTTGTAGAGGGGTTCGAGGTTCCGGTTGCTCAGAAAGATGGGGCGCGCCCCGCGGCGTTCGCGGAATCGCACGCTGTCGTCTTCCAGAAAGTTGGCCACGGCCACGGCGGCAAGGCCGTGTCCACCAAAGACGGAAACCAGGAACTCCGAGGGAACGACAATCCGGTGCGCCAGACGCATCAGGCCCCGCGACATCGGCCAGGTGGCCAGGTGATCGGGCGCCTCACCGCTGTGGTAGTTGAGGATCACGCCCTTGCCGAACAATCGCCCGGCCAGCATGGCGGGCACAGGAGCGAGGAGAAACGACCAGTACGACGCGGAAAACGCGTGGACCACGTCGTACCGGGACAGGCGCACGAGAGATGCGACGTAGGCGATCGACGTGACCACCGTGCGCACGTATTTGACGCGCTGCAGGTACCGCAGCGGTCCGAGTAGCCTCGGATTGACGGGGATGAACCCGACCTCTAACGACGGAATGGTGCGGAGCTGCCGGCGGAGCCGGTCGAGTTGGACCGACTGGCCGCCGATGATGTCGAGCGAAGGACCGACCAGGACGACGCGCACGCGGTGTACTGCGTCGACCTCAGCCGCGCCAGACATCCCATTCTCCGCGAAAGGCGTTGCGTGTCGCCTGCACCACCGCGGCCTGCATGGACGCGATGTCGCGCACCAATCTCCGGACCCGGCTCGACGCCGCCAGCACCAGCGCTCCGGTCAGCAGGCAGGCGCCGAGCGAGATAAGGGCGGTCCGCGCCGGCAGTGTGACCAGCAGCCAGCCGCAGCTCGCCGCGACCAGGAGAGCGAGGAGGTAGGGCGTCGCCAGCCGCAGCAACTTGTGAAAGACAAACTGCAGCCAGATGGGATTGCGGAGGGGCACGAGGACTGACGGCAGCAGGTGACAGAGCTGGAAGACTCCCGTCAGCGTCCGTGTTTTGCGGTGGTATTCGCCGCGACCGTCAATCCGCCTCGGATCGACGGCCACCGCATCGCGCCGGAATCCGATGCGCCTGCCGCTCAACACCTGCACCATCGGCACGTACAGATCGTCGAGAATCAGGCCAGCCGGCAGATCGACCCACGCCGCGCGGCGCATGGCATACACGGCGCCGGTGACACCAACAGGCGAGTGAATGCGCGCCTCGGCCCTCCTCAGCCAGCGCTCGAAGCGCCAGTAGAGCGTCGCGACGGACGGCGGGGCATCGGGTTCTCCGATCTGCAGCTCACCAGAGACGGCAGCCAGTGTGGGATTGCGTTGCAACTCATCGACGAGCGCCGCGACCGTGCCGCGTTCGAAGCGTTGTGCCGTGTCGGTGAAGACCAGGACCTCCCCGCGCGCGCTCCGCACTGCGGCGTTGAGCGCCGTGGCCTTACCACCCGGCGCATCACCCGGCACGAAGGCAATGCGCGTCGGCGCGATGGAGCTGGCGTCCGGTACCCGCGCCACTCGTGTCGCATCAATTGCGACAACGACGTCGAGCAATTCCCCAGGGTAGTCGCTCTCGAGCAGGTTGCGCACGCGTTCCCGAATCACGTCGTCTCCGTCGCGCGACGCAACCACCACCGTCACGCGGGGGAGCGCAACGACCCCGCTCGCTGGTCGCTGTCGTCTGAGCAAGCCAATCAACCAGACGACGGCGGGATACCCAGCCCAGGTCGCAGCCAACAAAGTCAGACTTCCGAATACGAGGATGCGCAAGGATTGTCAGGTGACGTGGGGGTAAGTCGCAAGAATGAAGCCCTTTGCCTCAATTCCTTGCTACCCGCGTCGCCCTCCGGAACATGGTTTCGGCAACTCCCTGTCGCGGCGCTACTACAGGGTAGAGTCTTTGTGCAACCGTCTGACAGGACCGAGGGGTCGCCCCTCGGTGTGCCTCCCCTACCGACAACCCTGCGGATGGTCCGTGAAGTTAATCGACCGAGCGGCGGAGCCAGCGTTCGGCGAAAGCTCGTCGGCGCCCGTCTGCTCGACGATCGAGACGCAGACCCAGCGAAGGTTCCTGGGCCGCGAAGCAATTGATGGCGTTTGGTCAGGTGGCGCCGTAAGCACTGATGGGGCAACTTCTTCCGCGTCAGAAACGGTAGAAGGCGGAAGGGAGCACGCGACTTGCGCACATGGGGGGCTCGGCATTGCGTTCTCGCGAGCTCCGCCCAGGTATCGACATCGGTTTGCCCAGAGATCAGATCGCTCCGCCTCACGCCTCCAGCGAGCCGGCTCCCGACGCGCCGAGCAGCCGCCGACTTCGCGTCGGAGTGCTGGTCGACGGATTGATTCAGCCGCTTTGGATTGCCGAGGCGATCGAGCGAATCGTGAAGGAGGGCCACGCCGAGATCGTCGTGGTCGTGCTGAACGTCCCGTCAAGCACGGCGGAAAAACCCAGCCGACTTCGCTCGTGGATTCGCAACCGACGCGCCCTTGGATACGGGCTGTACAACCGCCTCGACGCGTGGTGGTTCCCCGTGGGACGCGATCCGTTCCCGCCGGTTGACATCTCTTCGCTCCTCGCGGGCGCACCGCGGATCGAAGTGAAACCACGTCGGACAACGTTCTCCGACTACTTCGACGACGCCGATGTCGAGCAACTCCTCGGACATGATCTCGATGTCGCAATTCGCTTCGGCTTCCGGATTCTGCGCGGTCGCGCGCTGACCGTAGCACGACATGGCGTCTGGAGCTACCACCATGGGGACAACCGAGTGAATCGCGGAGGCCCTCCGGGTTTCTGGGAAGTGATGGATCGACACCCGGTTACCGGCGCTGTCCTGCAGGTGCTGAGTGAGTCGCTCGACGATGGACGCGTGCTGATGCGCGCATGGTCGAAAACCGACCGCTTCTCCGTCGCGCGCAATCGCGCGCGATACTACTGGCAGGCAGCCCCGTTGGTCGCACGCGCTCTCCGTAACCTGGCAGCGACCGGTGAGGCCGGCGTCGTCACGGAGACGCATCCGGTTGCGTACGGTGAGAGACTGTACGGGGCCCCCGGCAACACCGCGTTATTGCGACGTCTTTCCGGTTTGGCTTTCCGATATGTACGGGGTCACATTCGCGCCGCGCTCAGCCGGGAACAATGGATCATCGGATACCGGCATGCCGGTACAACACCTGACAGAGCCCAACAGGGGCTCCCCGATCTCGCGCCGCACCGGTTTCGAATGCTGGTGCCGCCTAACGATCGATCGTGGGCCGATCCCTTTCCGATTCGCGTGGGGGGACGCGACTTCGTCTTCTTTGAAGAAGACGAGTCTGCTGCGGGAAAGGCGCACATCGCCTGGATCGAAGTAGACGAGCAAGGACAGGCCACCGCACCACGGACGGCGCTCACCTGCGACTACCATCTCTCCTATCCCTTTGTATTCGAATGGGAAGGCCAGCACTATATGATTCCGGAGACGGAGGCAACACGCCGTGTGGAGCTCTGGCGCGCCGTCTCCTTCCCCGACCAGTGGGAGCTGGCCGGCATCCTCCTGGAAGACCGACCCTTGGTTGATGCGACGGTCGCATGCATCGGGGGTAGATGGTGGCTTTTCGCCGCGGGCACGGAAACCGGCGGCGAAGCGTGGGACGACCTGTTTCTGTTTCACGCGACCTCACCCCTCGGCCCCTGGATCCCGCACCGCGCCAATCCGGTGATCAGTGACGTGAGGAGCGCCCGTCCGGCCGGGCGGCTATTCCAGCACTGCGGACACTGGTATCGACCGGCGCAGGATGGTTCGCGTGTCTACGGAGGTGCCATCACCATTCAGCGCATCGACCAACTCGATGAGCACGCCTATCAGGAAACCGCGGTGACGAGACTCGAGCCGCACTGGCGTCCTGATCTCGTGGCCACGCACTCCATCAATTCGTCCGGCCCACTGACCGTCATCGATGCGCGACGCCGTCGCTGGTTGTGGCAGCGCTGACCCGGCGGCCAAGGAGCACACCCAGTAGCACGCCCAACGCGACCCCCGTCAGTTCCCAAAAACCACCGGCGACGATCCCGTGAACCCTCGGCGCTACGACCAGAACGGCCAGGGCCGCTGCGGCGGTCAGAGCCAGTGCCGCAGGCGCTCTGAAGCTCGCTCCCCAGTAACCAAGAGGTAGGAAGATGGCGGTCAGCCATGCTGCCGCTGCAAACCGGCCAAGGCGGAGGTCCGTCACCTCAAACGGCAGGAGCGTCTGCCACGCCATCCCCAGGGTGACGTCGTGGCTCACTGTGAGCGTGTCGTACACCCCGCTGGAATTCAACTCAACGTGGCCGGGGCGAATGTCGACCGCGATATCGCGCGGCGTCGTGTCGATGGCCGGGAGCCCGCCGATCAGCACGAACACGGGTGAGCGAAAGCCAGCGCGTGCGGCCCTTGTCCGTCCGCGCACGACGAGATCTGAGCCACGTTGCGCCAGTTGAAACTGTTCACCGAGGGGATTGGCCGCACGAGCAATCAGCGCGGGGCCCTTCGTTGGCGCCGCCGGCAGCAGCGTGGCCGAGATTTCGAGTCGGCCCTCCGCATACGCACGTGGCCACTCCGTCGGGTCGATCATCGTACCGACTGGCAGCGGGCGACCGAACAGCGAGAGTGCGCGCAGAGACCCGGTGAAGGGCACGTATCCCCCGCGCACGGGGGTCCATTGACTCCAATAGCGGAGATCAGGTGGCGACGGTGAGAGAGCCCATGCCGCGCCGAGCGCGATCGCACCTGTGATCAGCCCCCATCCTAGCGCGAGGAACCGTGCCGTGCCCTGTTTCGGCTTCACCAGCGTCACCCGATGCCACATGACCACCGCGCCGCTCCAGGTCCCCAACGTGTTTGCCAGAACGTCACCCGCCGACGTGTCCCGACCGGGAATCAGCCGCCACTGCAGCGCCTCAATCGACAGCGAGAACAGGGCACCAATGACCGTTGCGGTTCCCGTCTTCCGTCCATTCGCGATCAACGCGGCGCCAAGCGGCACGAACATCACGACGTTGGCGACGAAATCTACGCCACCAAGGGGGCCACACACGATGCAGTAGACCTCGCCCGGCGGGGGCGCCGTCGGCGTCGGCCACAACGTGCCGAGGGCGATCAGCACGATCACGACGAAGAGCGCAGCCCGGCGCGTGGCGTGTCCCGAGAGAGGCAAGTCGAACCAAGAAGGTGACGGTCGAGTACGTTGCGCTTGATATGATAACGCGGGTTCACGCGAAACCCGGCGCGGAATTTGCCGCCTGACGCACCGCCTTCATCAGAGTCGGAATGAGCGAGAGTCTCCAGAGCGCACGTGATGCGCTGAGTCCCAGACGCTACTGGTGGGTGCTGCTCGCTCTGGCTCCGTACGTCCTGCTCGCGATCCAGCACTGGCAGTATCTGCCTAGCGTGAACAACGGCGACTACGCGCAGTATCTGCTGCACGCGAAAGCGTTGGCTGAGGGCCGCCCCTACTCCGACATCGGGTACCTCTTCACACCGTACAACGCGCTCGTATCCCCGCGAATGCAGCCCCCCGGATGGCCGCTCCTGCTGACACCCGGAGTCGCGGCGTTCGGAATCGGCTTTTCCTACCCAAGGGTGCTGAGCCTCCTCGCCGGCCTCGTGTTTCTTGCGTGCGCCACCCTCCGCCTTGCGAGTCGGGACGACAAGTGGATTGCGCTCGCTGCGGTCGCGATGGTGGGCGTGAGCATAGAGACTGGCTTTGCCACGAACACCATCATCTCGGACCTGCCGTTTGCGGCGTTCATCTGGGCCTTTATTCTCGCGGCGGATCGTGAGGGCCCGTTGACATGGCCTCGACTGCTATTGCTCGCGGCCATCGGCACGTACGCGATGTCGGTGCGAATGATCGGCGTTGCGCTGGTACCCACCGTCGCCCTGCTCGCGTTCCTGCGCCCTCGCCGCGATCGCGGCCCCCTCCTCGTCCTCGCGGCGGTGTGGACGACGGCGGCGGTTCTGGCACTGATGGCGGTGGGCCCGGACCGAATTCCATTTCTCCTGCAGACGTTGCGGGCACCGTCGCTCCTGCTCGGACGCGTCTCCGGCTTCTGGGGCAGCTATCGGCTGGGCCCTTTCGACGCGGTGATGTATCCGTTCCCGTGGGACCTGGCGAATGATGCGTACCATGCCGCGGCCCTTGCCCTGATCGTGATCGGACTCTGGGATTTCGTTCGGCGGTTCGGACGCTCGGCGCTCGGCGCCTTCACCGGTTCGTACCTCACACTCCTCGTCTTCTCTCCCGCGGCCGAAACGCGATATCTGTGGCCGCTTTGGCCGGTGCTCACCTACTGCATGCTCGCCGGAGGAAAGCGAGTGGTTCGGTGGTTGCCACGCCAGGTCGCGACTCTGGAACGAGCATTGGCGCCGGCGGCTGTGACGCTCCTTTTGCTCGGGACGCTGACGGCATTCCGCGCACCGCCGCCCTCACAGCTGTTGAGCCGAGCCGACGTGCAGGACCTCTTTCGCTGGGTTCGAGAGGAACGCACACGCGGCCCGATGCGCATCGTATTCGTGCGCGCCCGCGTACTGACGCTCGAGACGGGGGTCCCGGCGATGCCCATCTTCCGTACCAGCCCTGAGCGGACGCTCCGCGAACTGGATCGCGCGAACATCACGCACGTGGTCTCGGGTGACGCGGGCATCGGTCATCCGGCCAGCGCGGAGTTCGAGCGGTTCGTGCGGGCGAATGCGGAGCGGTTTATCCCCGTATACTCGAACTCGGGTTTCGTGCTCTATCGCTACGTGCGGCCCTCTCAGATCCACGATCGGTAGGGCCGCAGTCTCGGATCGAGCGTACCTGACGACGAAAGGGGCCGACGCGTCACGAATTACGCGAAACGCGCGCACCGCATCAATGCTTTAGGCGATTCACGTCGCATGTGTGAAGCGGGTCTCACAACGTGACCAGCATATTCGGTGCAATCGTGATTCGCGACACAGCATGGTGTTGCAATCTGCGGTAGTGTCGCGCCCGACGAACGCGATGGGATAACCGACTTCTATCGCGAGTCGACTGCACCACAACCCGCCTGTGATTTCCGACCGCAATTCATAAGCTCTAACCGCATACGGCTCAACGGGTTATCCCCCGTAACCTCGTTGCGTCTGTGTCGTCTTTGTTGCGAGTGACCCCCAGGACTGGGGGCCGCTCGCCTAAACCCAAAGTGTAGTTGAACCGGCAGGAACGCTTCCCCTCTTGGGATAGCGACAAGGGCAACCCTCGGGAAACCGAGGTGAATTCGCAAAGCAAACGGGGCTAACGCACACGAAAAAAGGTGCCACGCCGGCTGGGCCGCCGAACCCCACCCGCAGCATGCGGAGGAGAAGTAAAATGAAGGTGTACCGAAGCGTTCCGCACTTGTCTCGTATTGCCGTTGTCCTCGGAGCCATCGCCTGCAGTGCGACCGAAGGCACAAACAACGAACCGCCTCCATCAGCAACTGATCGCCTCTCCGTCACAGTGACCCCGGAGCGTGACTCGATCCTCCTGGGAACCGCCAAGCTCTTTACCGCGAGCGTGACGAACCAGTTCAAGCAACCGCGCGCGGCGCAGGTTCTCTGGTCGTCTTCGAACGAGGCGGTTCTCACCGTCGGTCGTGACGGTTTTGTGACCGCCATCGGCGACGGCTCGGCCCAGATCGTAGCCAGCATTCCCGGGCATGCAGATACCGCCCTGGTGTCGGTCTACGGCGCCCCGATCACGCTGCAGGTCATTCCGGAAGTGCTGAGCCTCGCCCTCGGCGATGACTTCCAGATCACGGCCGATGCCGGTGGGGCGAGCGCCGGTGCGGGGCAGTCTATTGAATGGTCCGTCTCTGACTCCACGATCGCTCGCATCTCGCCGGACGGCGTCGTATCCGGTGTCGACACGGGCGAAGTGATCATCACCGCACGACTTGGAACCGCCACCGCCGAAGCCGGCGTTGGCGTTTTTGCTTTGCCCGTTGCCTCCGTGACCGTGGCGCCGGCTGCGATAACCGTGCAGGCGGGAGATACGTTCTACGTCGAGGCTATCCCGCGCACCTCGGCAGGCAAGTACGTCAAGGGCATGACGGCGACCTGGTCGAGCTCCAATCCGGCCGTCGCTCGCGTCAAGCAAGGCGCCATTACGGGAGTAGCGCGCGGCTTCGCAACCATCCCCGCGACCATCAGCGGCAAGACCGGTTCGGCGACGGTCAACGTTACGGCGCCGGCGGTCGCCAGTGTCCGCGCTACGATGCCCGACTCCAGTGTGCTCGTCGGACAGTCCATTCAGGCGACCGCTCTCGCGCTCGACGCGAACGGCAACACAATTGCCGGCCTTCCCGTTGGATGGCAGGCTTCGAATCCGGCGATTGCAACTGTAACGAACGGCGGAATGGTGAAAGGCATTGTGCCCGGATCGGTTACGATCAGCGCGATCATCGGTGGGAAAGTCGGCTCGATACCGGCGACCGTCGGCGGACAGACCGCGACGTCGGTGGTGATCATCCCGGCGAATCCCACTCTGGTCGCCGGCGGAACGGCGCAGCTGGTGGGTGAAGTCCGCGATCAGAACGGGCAGAAGATCCCTGGCCAGTCGATCAGCTGGAGCAGCGCCAATCCTGGTGTCGCTAGTGTGTCGCCGTCGGGTTTGCTCAGTGGTATCTCCGCGGGCTCGGCGACGATCACCGCGACAGCCGGTGCGCTGTCGGCGACCGCGACCGCGGTGATCAACCAGATCCCCGTCGCCAGTGTGATCGTAAGCCCCAGCAGCGCTCAACTCACGAGTGGTGACACGATCACCCTTGTTGCCACACCGCGGGACGCGCAGGGCGCTTCTCTTGCCGGTCGCGTGGTCACGTGGACTTCGTCCAGCGCGCAGATCGCTACGGTCGGGTCCACCGGCGAAGTCAGCGCGCAGTCTCCAGGTACGGTGACCATCACCGCGACATCGGAAGGCAAGACCGCTTCCGCCGCAATCACCGTGAAGCCGGTTGCGCCGGTCGTGTCGTCGGTCAGCGTGACGCTGAACTCCACGCTGTTGAACGTGGCACAAACGACGCAGGCGGTGGCCGTTCCGCGTGACAACGCAGGCAACGCGATCACCGGTCAGACCATTACGTGGTCGAGTAGCGACAACTCAGTCGCGACGGTCTCGTCGACGGGTCTCGTCACCGCGGTCAACGGAGGCAGTGTTTCGATCGAAGCGACCGTCTCTGGTGTGTTGGGTGGAGCCGCGCTCACGGTGAACGCTGCACCGCCCGCACCGGTAGCGACGGTCAGCATCTCACTCTCGCCGACGACAGTGGGTGCCGGGCAGCAGTCGCAGGCCACAGTGGTTCTCCGCGATGCGGCGGGCAATGTTCTGACGGGTCGTACGATCGGATTCTCCAGTTCCAACCCAAGTGTGGCGACGGTGTCGGCTGGTGGTCTTGTGGCCGGCGTGGCGAACGGAACGGCCTCCATTACCGCGACGTCCGGCGGGATCAGCGGCGCGGCGACGATCACCGTTTCTGGTGGCGCGCCCGTGGTCACCAGCGTCACCGTGACGGCGCCAGTGACAACGCTCAGCGTGAACGACACAACGCGCGCGGTTGCGACGGCGCTCGATCAGAGTGGGAATCCAATCTCCGGAATGGTTACGTACTGGGCGTCCAGCAACGCGGCGATCGCGAAGGTCGGTGCGGGTGGCAAGGTGACGGCGCTGTCAGCGGGAAGCGCGACCGTGACGGCGACCGCGGGTGGGGTGAGCGGTTCGTTAGGCTTCGTGGTGACGGGAGCGCAGGCGGCCGCATGTGCCAACGTTGCGCTGACACTGAACTCGAGCACACTCACGGCCGGACAGACGACCCAGAGCACCGTCGTGCTGACAGACGCGCTCGGCAACGTGCTCACGGGCCGCACGGTGACGTATTCCAGCTCCAACACCTCGGTTGCGACGGTTGCCTCCTCGGGACTCGTCACCGCGGTGGCTGCCGGCTCGGCCGTCATATCTGCGAACTGCAGTGGCGCGATCGGCACGGCAAGTGTGACGGTGCAGGCCGGCTCCGCGCCCGTCGCGAGCGTTACACTGACCCTGACGCCGGCGAGCGTGTGGGTCGGACAGACGGCGCTCGCTGCGGCGGTGCTCAAGGACGCGAGCGGAAACATCCTGGTCGGTCGCCCGATCACGTGGGCCATCACATCGGGATCGAGCGTGGCGTCGGTGAGTCAGGTTGGACTCGTCACCGGACTTGCCACGGGTAGCGCGACCGTTACCGCCACGTCAGGCACTGTGTCGGGCTCGGCGACGCTGACGGTGACCGCAGCGCCAACCGGCATCGCGACACCTGAGCTTCCCCGCTCAGTCCCTGTGCTGCCGGCCTCGATCCTCGGTCAGGCGTGCACGTCGCGCCCGACCACGGCGACCGCGCTCCAGGCGGCGATCAATGCGCACGAGAAGGTGATCTGCCTTTCGATGGGTTTGAGCCTGACGGGCAATTGGGACGTCCCGGCTCGGCCGGCGACGGACGCGGGTTGGAGTGTGCTTCGCGCCGACTCCACCTTCACTTTAGGTCAGCGCATCACCGGGACTGAGCGTTTGCCCAAGCTCACGATCAGCGATGTGCGGTTCCCAGCGCTCATGTTCCACAGCAAGGCCGCTCGCTGGTTCGTGCAGGGTATCGAGTTGACGACGAACTCCGCGATCACCGCGGGCCCAATGGCGCTGGTCGAAGTCGGCGAGCGGATTTCGGAGCGCACGTTGGCGGACCTGCCAAAGGATATTCACTTCGCGCACATGAACCTTCACGGCTGGCTCAACCAGAATCTCCGCCGTGGCTGGGTCCTCAACGGCGCCTCGCACATCGTGCGCGACTCCCGATGCACGGAGATTCACGAGCGAAACAGCGACAGCCAGTGTACGCTCAGCTACAACGGGCCGGGGCCGTTTCTGATCGAGAACAACCTCCTGGAGGCCGCCTCGGAGAACATCATGTGGGGCGGGGGCGATCCTGCTATCCCCGGTTTGGTGCCATGTGACATCACCGTGCGCGGGAACCTCATCCGCAAGCCGGTGGCGTGGAAGGCGATCGGAACACCCACACAGAGTGGCAGCTACAACGTCAAGCTGCTGTATGAGAGCAAGAGCTCGTGCCGTTCGCTGGTGGAATTGAACAAGATGGATGGCGTGTGGCAGGACGGTCAGACGGGCTATGCGATCTGGCTCAAGTCCGTGAATCAAAACGGCAACTGCCGCTGGTGCCGCACGGTGGACGTCACGATCCGCAACAACACGCTCACGAACATCGGGTCGGGGTTTGCGTTCAGCGGGTCGCCCGAGAAGTTCCCAGTGGACACCGGTCTCTCGCGGGTCATGGTTTCGGGAAACTGGATCGAGAACATCAACCTGAATCCGTTTACCGGTGACGCGCGGCCCGTGCTGCTGAACTCAAAGGGGAAGGACATCTCGTTCGTCCGCAACACGTGGACCGGCGGGAACCTGACGAGGGATGCGATCATCCTCGACATCTCCGGCAGCTGGCCGGCCGTGACGGGCTTCCGCTTCGACAACAACGTGATCCCCACCGCCGTCTACGGTCTGGGTGCCACGGGGGTCGGCGAAGGGACCAAGGCGCTCAACGCGGCAGTGGCTGGTACGTGGTCGTTCAGCGGCAACACCTTCGTAGGTGCGCTGCGCAACGGCTATCCGCTCACCACCCAGTTCGCGCCGAACCTGAATGCGGCCTTCGCGACTGGAGCCGGGGTGTCACAGCCACCTGTGCCATAAGGCGGGCGGCAACCTCTGGAACGACGAGAGCGGGCGTGTGAAAGCACGCCCGCTCTTCTTTGTTTGCCTGTTCTGCCGCTGACGCAGGTCCCGGAACGGCGCCGCGGGCGCCTGGGTCAGGCAACCCCGAACACTTCGAGCAGCCGGGCCACGTTCTTGTTGACGTTGAATTCCCGGTCGGCACGAACACGTGCGGCCTTGCCGAACCGACGCCTGGTTTCGGGATCTCTGACGAGAGCGAGAATCGCTTTCGCGGCGGCGGCAGAGTCGCCCCGATCGATCAGCAGTCCAGTCTCGCCATGTTCCACCAGTTCGGGGATCGCGCCCACTCGCGTCGCAACGACTGGCCGCTCCAGCACCATCGCCTCGGCGATCACATAACCAAAGGCCTCCTCCCAACGCGACAGCTGACAGACGATGTCTGCCGCGTCGAAGAGGCCCTCGCCAAATGGGTCTGTGACGAGACCCGTCCAGGTCACGTGATCTGCGATGCCCAGCTCGGACGCACGGGCGGCATAGGCCTCGCGGTGCGGGCCCTCTCCGGCGAGGACGAAGTGAAGCTTGGGGAAGTCCTGCACGGCGATACGCGCGGCGTCGAGCAGGTCGAGGATCCCCTTCTCGGGAATCATCCACGAGACCTGCGCGACCACGACGCGATCGGGCGGAATCCTGTGCCGCTGGCGGAAGCGAAGACCAAGCTCCGGGTTGTGCAGGCGCGTGGTGTCCGCGGCATTGTAGATCCGGAGCGTCTTCCCGGGAGAAACCAGGCCCCGCGAGCGCTGGACGCGCAAGTTGAAGTCGCTGATGCTGACCACGGAGGTGAGCGGCGACGTAATCATGCGGGCGATCGCCCGCTTCCACAGCGGAGCCCTGCTGCTGGTCCAGCCCTCGGGCTGAGAGCCCTGGTCGACGAAAAAGACCCGCTTGACCCGGGCGAGCCGGGCCAGCCACGGGTACACGCTCAGGAAGGGTGTGAACTGGAGGAGGAGTACGTCCGGTCGATGACGTCGCAGCACCCTGTGCAGACCGGGCGCCGCCTTGGAGCTGTGTGGCGCGTGGGGGAGCGTCTCCAGCGTGACGTTAGGCAGGTCGAGAAACGCGCGAACTTCGGGCGCCGGCTGGCGCAGGAAGCAGAGCACACTCTGCCAGCCATGAGCCCCCAGCTGAGCGGACAGTTCGCGCGCGAACGCCTCAACCCCGCCAATGCGGACCGGGTCGAGACTGAAGACGGAGACAACGGTTCGCTTGTACGGCGCTTGATTTGAGGGCAAGTCGGCTCAACCCTTGAGCGTCGAGATGGCGACGAGGGCCGGCGCGGGCTGCAGGGCTTCCAATTCCGCGTCCGTCAACCGTCGCTGGAGGCAGCATCCGTTTTCCCACAGGCGAGGGCGGGACTCCCAGATCTGCCGGATGGGCGTTTGCTTGATGTTACCAACGATTGGTGCACCGGTGCAAACCGTGACATCACCGTTGGCTTGAAACTGCAGGTTGGTGAGCGCCGTGCAAGAGCGCCGAATCTCGTGCGCGGTGTGGCTCATGACGCCGACACGGCTGGCGTCGGGGTTCTGAAAATACGGGATCATGGCCTCCAGCTGCGCGAAGCTGTTGGCGATCGGGAACCCGCTGCGCTTCAGCCTGATCAGCTCGCGCACGTTGGCGATCGCCTTGCCGGTGTCCTTGGGCCAATTGTCGCTGTGGTCCCACCAGTTGGTGTCTTCCGGCGTGTTGTAGTTCTGCTCGATCGGCTGGAAGAAGACCTCCATTCCCGGCTGGTTGGCAAACTTCGCGACGTTGATGGTGTCATGCAGGTTGTGCGACATGATCACGTTCTTCAGCCGGATCGTGTACCCGAGCTTGTGCTCGGCGCGCACGCGCTTGAACGTCTCGATCGTGTTGGACGTTTTTTCCCAGAATCGCTCGCGGCCGCGGATCTTTGAATGCGTCTCGCCGACCCCGTCAACCGAAAGCGTGACCTTCCAAGGCTTGGCGAGGGCAAGCTCCTCGATCTTCCCCTGATCGGTCCAATAGCCGTGGGTCAGGATCTCGAGGTACAGGCCGGCGGATCTCGCGTGACGCACGAGATCGATCGTATACGGTTTGAGCAGCGCCTCACCACCGCTGAACGCCACCTGGACCGGTCCGAGCCAGCGGCGCAGATCCGTCAGCACCGTCTGCCACTGCTCCTCCGTCGGGCTGTCTTCCTTACCCCGGTTCTTCCAGATATCGCAATGCAGGCAGTGCGCGTTACAGCGCTCCGTCAGCAGGAAGATGATCGACGGGGGACGGCAATGTGAGGCGAGCCGCCCGCCTGCAACCGTTCGCAGCCGGTAGTTCACACCGTCGTAAAGCCGCTTGTAAAACCAGCTTGGATCGATTGGCATGGGTTTCCAGTCTCTGGCGGTGTCCACGGCGCTGCCGCGGGCGAATATACCCGCACCACGCCGATTTATCAGGATGTCCGTCGCGCCCGCTCCGGGCGCCGGAAGAGGGTCGTTTCGGCTCATAGCGCAAACTGCGCGCCGTCCGGGCCCTGAACGGCGCGGTACTCGAGTCACAGGAATCCTCCCAGGACGTCTGTCCCCCCAATCGACGATCCGCGAGAGTCATCGATTCCAGGAGGCCTCGATGACGAGTTCCCCCGATGGTGGACGACGCAATTGACGGACCCGATGCCACGCGGAAGCTAATGGATCTCTCCCCGTGACCCGACGTCGCCGGGAGCGCGCGGTGATCCAGAGCACATCGGAGGGCCCACACGACCCACCTGCTGTGCACCCTGTGTCACTGGTCCGACCACTGCCGCCGGCGCACTCTCGCCGAGTGCGCTCCCGCCACCCGCGTGTACCGACCATGCCAGTACAATTGTCCGAATTACCCACCAAGGTCAGACGCTTCGCGGCGTCTGTATCGAGTCTCCAGGGTCGGGGCTTGATGCGACGGGGACACCGCGGGAGACTTCAAGAGTGGAAACATTCATTGCGCTCTTCGATGCAGGTCTCCGGATGCTGCGTCCGGTCTTCTTTGTTGCCGCGGCCGTCCTCGCCGTCATCTGCGTCTTCGATTGGATGGTGCGTACCCGCCGGATCAATCCGTTCAGTCGGGGGGCCCGATTTGCCCGTGACACGCTGGATCCGCTGTTCAAACCGGTTGAGCGCAGAATCGCGCGGACGGGAGGGAACCCTGTCACGGCGCCTTTCTGGACGCTCGCTGCGGCGGTGCTCGGCGGGATCGTTGTGCTTTCGGTCCTCGAGTTCACCAAGGACCAGATCGCCATGGCGGCGTTCGCGTCACAGTCGGGGCTGCGCGGCTTTGGACGCATCCTGCTGCGATGGATGTTCCAGATTCTGCGACTCGCGCTCATCGTACGCGTCGTCTGCTCGTGGATCCAGGTGTCGCCGTATTCGAGATGGGTGCGCTGGGCCTTCGTTCTGACCGAGCCGATCCTGCGCCCGCTCCGGCAGATCATTCCTACGTTAGGCATGGTCGACATCACGCCGATCGTGGCCTGGTTCGCGCTGACGTTGCTCGAGGGCGTCCTGACGTAGAGCCGCGAGCCCGCCCATGCTCGTGCTCTCGCTGACCGCTGATGGCGCGATCCGGTTTTCCGTGCGCGTGCAGCCGCGAGCCTCGCGCACCGAGGTCGCGGGGCTGTACGGCGACGCCCTCCGCGTGCGAGTGCAGGCGCCGCCGGTTGACGGCGCGGCCAACGAGGCGTTGAGCGCCTTCCTGGCCGAATCGTTAGGCGTGCCGCGCCGTGACGTGCGTATCGTTGCCGGCGGCACCGCCCGGACCAAGGTGGTCGAGGTGCTGGGCGCCCGGCGGGAGGCCGTGGAGGGACTTGCCGGGCCCCGGAGGTTGGCCTGATCGGGGGAAGATGGACCCGAAACGCTTGCCCCGCGCGGGTCGTCTGGTAATCATACAGGCGGAAGAGCACAGCCTTCTGCTGGTGACAACTCGGATCGTGGCGATTTAACGGCAACTTGCGGCCACGCTAAACAAACGCTAAAGCGCCGGCCCGGCGCTGTCAGCGCGGGCTTTTTTGTTCATCGATGGCTACGACACCGCGACTCCACGACCTCCCGCTTCGCTCAGGCTACCTCGACGCCCTCGCCCGGGGCGTCCTGGTCTACGACGGCGCCATGGGTACCAACATCCAGCGCTACCACCTGTCCGCCGCGGACTTTGGTGGAGCCGCGCTCGAGGGGTGCAACGACCACCTCGTGCTCACGCGTCCCGACGTCATCGCGGCCATCCACGACTCGTTCCTGGCGGCGGGGAGCGACGTGGTGGAGACCTGCACCTTCCAGAGCACGCCACGTCGACTGGAGGAATGGGGCATTCTGGACAAGGTCCGGGATGTGAACGTCGGGGCCGCCCGGCTGGCCCGTGCCGCCTGCGACCGGTACAGCACCCCCAGCCGGCCGCGATTCGTTGCCGGCTCGATCGGACCCACCGGCATGCTGCCATCGAGCAGTGATCCCGTGTTGTCGAAGGTCACGTTCGAGGAGCTCGCGTGGAACTTCCACGAACAGGCGAAAGCGCTGATCGAGGGCGGCGTAGACGTGCTGCTGGTGGAGACGGCACAGGACATCCTCGAGGTCAAGGCAGCGATCGCCGGGTTCCGCAGGCTCTTTCTCGAGCTCGGGTTCCGCGTGCCGGTCCAGGCGCAGGTCACCCTCGACACCAGCGGTCGCATGCTGTTAGGCACAGACATCGCCAGCGCGATGACGACGCTCGAGGCGCTCCCGGTCGACGTCATCGGACTCAACTGTTCGACGGGTCCGGAACACATGCGGGAGCCGGTGCGCTTCCTGTCACAGCACACCACGCGCTGGCTGTCAGTGATCCCTAATGCGGGATTGCCGCTGAACACGGGGACGGGCGATGCCGTGTATCCTCTGGAGCCGGCCCCGATGGCGGCGATGCTGGCATCGTTCGTTCGCGACTTCGGGGTGCGCGTCGTCGGTGGGTGCTGCGGGACGTCGCCGGAGCATCTGATCGCCATCAACGAGGCGATCGATGCACTCGGCGTCCGGGCCAACGGCCACGCCGACGGGCCCGCGACGCACACCGTTCCCCGCGCCTCCTCGGCCATGCGCGCCATTACCCTGCATCAGGATCCGCCGCCACTCCTCGTTGGTGAGCGGGTCAACTCGCAGGGCTCGCGAAAGGTCAAGCGGCTCCTCCTCGCCAACGACTACGACGGGATCCTCGACGTCGCACGCGAGCAGGGCGAAAGCGGCGCGCACATCCTCGACGTCTGCGTCGCGTTGACTGAGCGCGCCGACGAAGCCGAGCAGATGTCCACGGTGGTGAAGCTGCTCTCGATGAGTGTGGAGCAGCCGCTGATGATCGACTCCACGGAGGCACACGTCATCAAGGCGGCGCTGGAGCATACTCCCGGCCGGGGCATCATCAACTCCATCAACATGGAGAACGGCCGGCAGCGCATCGACGCGGTCGTGCCCATCGCCATCGAGCATGGCGCCGCGCTGGTCGCGCTCACGATCGATCCCATCGGCATGGCGAAGACCCGCGAACGCAAGCTCGAGGTCGCGCAGAAGATCCACGGGCTCGTCGTCGGTGAGTACGGCATGAAACCGTCGGACCTCATTTTCGACGCGCTCACTTTTACCCTCGCCACCGGGGACCAGGAGTGGGTCGATTCGGCAAAGGAGACGATCGAAGGGATCCGGCTGATCAAGCGTGAGCTCCCGGGAGTGCTGACGATCCTCGGCGTTTCCAACGTGAGCTTCGGACTTACCCCCGAAGCGCGCGGCGTGCTGAACTCCGTGTTCCTGCACCACTGCGTCCAGGCCGGACTCGATGCCGCGATCGTGAATCCGGCGCACGTCACTCCCTACGCCGAGATCTCGCAGGAGGCGCGCGAGCTCGCCGACGACCTGGTGTTCAACAGGCGCGCCGACGCGCTGCAACGGTTCATCGGGGCGTATGAGACGGGAGACGGCAAACGGGAGACGGGAGAGACGGAAAAAGCCGACCCGACGGCCGGCATGTCGCCTGACGAGCGGGTGCACTGGATGGTGGTGCATCGCAAGAAGGAAGGGATCGAGGATGCGCTCGACGCGTCCGGCGTGCGCGAGGCGCCCGTGCGCGTGCTCAACGAGGTGCTGCTTCCCGCGATGAAGGAGGTCGGCGACAAGTTCGGCGCGGGCGAGCTGATTCTGCCGTTCGTGCTGCAAAGCGCCGAAGTCATGAAGAAAGCGGTCAAGCACCTCGAGCTGTACCTCGAGAAGGCCGAGGGCTATACCAAGGGCAAGGTCGTGCTGGCCACGGTGTACGGCGACGTGCACGATATCGGCAAGTCGCTGGTGAACACGATCCTCTCCAACAACGGATACACGGTGTTCGACCTGGGCAAGCAGGTGCCGGTCAACACGATCATCGACAAAGCGCTCGAAGTGGACGCCGACGCGATCGGCCTGAGTGCGCTGCTGGTCAGTACGTCGAAGCAGATGCCGCTCTGCGTCCAGGAGCTGGACCGGCGCGACATCGCGATTCCGGTCCTGATCGGCGGCGCGGCGATCAACCGCCGATTCGGCCGGCGCGCGCTGTTCGTGGAAGGGGAACGTGCGTACTCGTCAGGCGTTTTCTACTGCAAGGACGCGTTCGAGGGACTGGAGACCATGGACCGGCTGCAGGATGCCGGCGCGCGGGAGGGTTTCGTGTCGCGCGTGCTCGACGAGGCACGGTCGGACATTTTCCTCCACTCGGCGGTCGGCAAGGACGTGCGCGCGGGGGACAGTGGGGGCGAGCGGAGCGCCGTGGCGCGCAACGAGGAGGTGCCGCGTCCCCCGTTCTTCGGGACCCGGGTGCTCCGTGACATCCCGTTAGGTGAGGTGCTGGACCTGCTCGACCTCGATGAGCTGTTCCGCCTGCAGTGGGGAGGCCGCGGTTCGGGGGAGGACTTCAAGCGCACCGTCCTCGAGGAGTTCGAACCCACGCTCGCGCGCCTCAAGGCCGAGGCGCTGGCCGAGCGTTGGCTCACGCCCCAAGCGGTCTACGGCTACTTCCCGGTGCGCAGCGACGCCAACGCGCTGATCGTGTATGACCCTGCGGCATTCGAGGCCGATGGCGGTGCCCTTCGCGAGATCGCCCGGTTCGCCTTCCCCCGGCAGGAAGGCCGCGACCGACTCTGCATCGCCGACTATTTCCGCGACGTGGACGGTGACGAAGCCGACGTCGTCGCGCTGCAGGTCGTGACCGTCGGCGCGACGGCAACGCAGCGGTTCGAAGCCTCGCAGGGGCGCGGGGACTACAGCGAGGCCTACTACGCCCACGGCATCGCGGTGGAAGCGGCGGAAGCGACCGCGGAGTGGATGCACCGCCGGATCCGACGCGAGCTTGGCATCGCCGAGGGCCGAGGCAAGCGTTACTCGTGGGGCTATGGAGCGTGTCCCGACCTCGATGACCATGCGCTGGTCTTCAAACTGCTTCCCGCCGCCGAGTCGTTAGGTATGGAGCTGACCAGCGCCTTCCAGCTGGTGCCCGAGCAGTCGACGGCAGCGATCATCGTGCACCATCGGGAGGCGAAATATTACGCGGTGCGGGGGGAGGGAGTGGGGCGGTAGGGATTCGGGTTTCGGGATTGGGGATTGGGCGAGAAACGGATCAAGGACCACATGGCGAGAGACACGCTGCTGCAACGTCTGCTGGATCCCCAGGCCGTCGTCGTATTCGACGGGGCGATGGGGACGATGCTGTACGCGCGCGGGGTGTTCATCAATCAGTGCTACGATGAGCTCAACCTGCGCTCCGCGGAGCTCGTGCGCGACGTCCATCGCGCGTATGTCGCGGCGGGCGCGGAGGCGGTCGAAACCAACTCGTTTGGCGCGAACCGGCTCAAGCTGACTCCGTTTGGACTCCAGACGGAGGTCGCGGCGATCAACCAGGCAGCGGCGCACCTCGCCCGTGACGCCGCGGGTGAGGGCCGGCTCGTCGCCGGAGCCGCAGGTCCGTTAGGCGTTCGGCTCGAGCCCTACGGACCAACCTCGCTCGGTGAGGCCAGGGACCTCTTCGGCGAACAGCTCTCCGCGCTGCGGGACGGGGGCGTGGATTGCTTCATCCTGGAGACGTTCACCGACCTGGAGGAGATGGCCCAGGCGATCGCCGCCGCCCGCGATGTCGCTCCGGCCCTGCCGGTCATCGCCCAGATGACGATCGGCACCGACGGCCGGACCCCGTACGGGGCATCTCCCGAAGACGTGGCGCGAGCACTGGAGGCGCAGGGCGCGGACGTCATCGGCCTCAACTGCTCCGTCGGTCCGCAGCTGATTCTCGAGGCGATCGAGAAGATGGCCGCCGCCACCAGCCGGAAGCTGAGCGCCATGCCTAACGCGGGCATGCCGCGTGAGGTGGGGGGGCGCCACATGTACATGGCGAGCCCCGAGTACATGGCCACCTACGCCCGGCACCTGGTGCAGGGTGGTGCCAAGGTCATCGGCGGGTGCTGCGGGACAACGCCCGATCACGTCAAGGCGATGGTCGAGGGCATCCGGCCGCTGGCACCGCGACTTGGCGACGCGAGGCGGGAGGCAGGAGACGGGAGACGGGAGACGGCAGAGAAGCGTGGTCCGGCGCTCACCGCGGCGCCTCGCGCGACGGGCGTCGAGCCGGTGCCGTTTGGTGAGCGATCGAGGTTCGCCGGGAAGATCGCCGTCGGGGCGTTTGTCACGTCGGTCGAGATCGTCCCGCCGCGCGGCGTCGACGCGACCCGCATGTTGACGGATGTCGCGTGCCTCAGGGCCGCCGGCGTCGACGCGGTCAACGTTCCGGATGGCCCCCGTGCCCAGTCACGTATGGGAGCGATGCTCTGTTCGGTGCTCATCGAGCAGCAGGTGGGAATCGAAACCGTGTGCCACTACGCCTGCCGCGACCGCAACCTGCTCGGCATGCTCAGCGACTTGTTAGGCGGGGCCGCGATCGGCCTGCGCAACATCCTGCTCGTCACCGGTGACCCACCCAAGATGGGCCCCTACCCCGACGCCACGGCGGTCTTCGACATCGACGCCATCGGGCTGACCAACCTGGTGCGCAACCTCAATCACGGTCTCGACCCGGGCGGCAACGCGATCGGTGCGCCCACGCGGTATGCCATCGGTGTGGGCGTGAACCCGGCTGCCGTGGACCCGGCCCTCGAGCGCCGCCGATTTGCCTACAAGGTCGAAGCCGGGGCGGAGTACGCGATCACCCAGCCGGTGTTCGACGTCGCGCAGCTCGAGCGCTTCCTGCGCCAACTCGACGGCATGCGCATTCCCATCATCGCCGGCATCTGGCCGCTCGTCTCCGTGCGCAACGCCGAGTTCCTGGCGAACGAGGTGCCCGGCGTCGTGGTCCCCGAGGAAGTGATCACCCGCATGCGACGCGCGAACGAGCTGTCGAAGGAGCACGCCGTGAACGAAGGCATCGCCATCGCCCGCGAGATGTTCGAGCAGGTACGCGGCTCCGTGCAGGGCGTGCAGGTCTCGGCGCCCTTCGGTAAAGTGGAGTTGGCGTTGCGGGTGTTCGGGAGTGGGTGACCTCGCGAGAGATCGGCATCCGGATCGCGTTAGGCGCGCCACGTTTCCCAGGTGGTCCGCATGTTCGTTTCGTGTGGGCTGCGTCTGGCCGTCACCGGTGTCGGCATCGGGCTCGCCCTCGCCCCCGGCGCGACACGGCTGCTCCGAACGCCACCTATCGCCTATCGCCTATCGCCCACGTATAGTCCTGAGGTCCCACGCCCCTCCTCCGATGACCGATCGACTGTCCCGTCGCGACGCGCTCAAGGTGCTCGGTGCAGCGGGTGCCGGTGCCCTGGTGTCGCCAGTCTCAACCGCCGCGTTGCCGCCCGACCTGACCTCGGCGCCCCAGGGTGGCCCACCACCAGGCGCCGAGATCCTGCCGCTGACGTCGACCAGCGAAGTGCACGTACCCCCGCGGGGCCGAGCCTTCATGAAGTTCTCCTTCGATTTCCCCGAGCCATCGGTGGAGTTTGGGGGATATCGGTTCGGCGCGCTCGTGTTCACGCGCGAAAACGTCTACGGTCTCGCTCGGGATCGCCTGCAGGTGGAGACCACGCCTAACGGCGTCGCGGTGCGGTGTGATGGCCTGGTCTGGGCCGGTGGACAGGAAAGGTCCAGCGGCCAGGTGACGATCGACTTGCGGACCGTCGACGGCGCCATTGAGGCCAGCATCGGGGTCCAGTGCGAGCAACCGGTGAAGGCGGTGACGCTGATCGTGCGCGGCGTTCCACGTGGCCGCATTTCGGTCGGCTACGACTTCTTCGATCCCAGGGAGGACGAGCTGCTGTTCGGCTATCCGTTCAGCGGCGGGGACTTGTTCGGCCCCGGATCAGCGGGTGGCATGACTACCCCGATTCTGATGGTACGGAAGAGCGCGTCGGAGCACTTCTTCATCTCTTCGCTCGACGACAAGGTGCGGGCCAAACGGTACTACCTGCAACCGGGTGAGGCCTCGTACAAACTGGAGGCCGTGTGGGAGACCGAGGGCTGGAAGAACGAGAGCTCCGTGCGCGTGCCGCCGTGGCGGCTGGGGACCGTCGCCGATCCTAACGAGGCACTCCGGGCGCACTATGCCCACGTGCAGCGCGCGTATCGACTGCCGGCATGGGACGCACGAGGCGACGTGCCCGACTGGCTGCGCTCCATTGCCCTCGTGACGACGCTCCACGGGCAGCACTACACCGGCTACATGTTCAACGACTATGCGAAGATGCTGGAGACGCTCCGCTGGATGGCGACGGAAATCCCGGCCAACCGCGTGCTCGCCTTCGTGTCCGCCTGGGACGGTCGCTACTACTGGGACTATCCGAAGTACGAAGTGGACCGGCGAATGGGCGGCGAGGCGGGTTTCCGTGCGCTGATTCGTGAAGGCCAGCGCCTCGGGTTCAGAATGATGCCGATGTTTGGGTGCAACACCGCCAATCGCAAGCAACCGGTATTTCGCCAGATGGCCGACGGGGCGACCGCGAAGATCGACGGCGATGTGATGGACCTCAACTGGGTCGACTGGGACAACGACCGTCACCAGGATGGATGGCTCGCCTACATGAACCTCGGCGTTAGGTCGTGGCGGGAGCACCTGACGAGACGGATCGCCGACATGATCGACCGGTTCGGAGTCGACGCCTATTTCCTGGACATCGTCGGGGGGTGGACCAACAACCCCACGGCAGACATGCACGAAGGCACGCGAATCCTCGTCGAGGAGCTGCGCCGGCGGTATCCGCGCGTGCTCGCCGTGGGCGAGATGCACTACGACGCACTGCTCGAGTTCATCCCGTTCTATCACTCCGGCGGGGGCGGGTTGGCCGCGCCCCTCGTCCAGCGACACGCCAGGTTCTTCCAGCACCTGAGCCATCCCGCCCCCGGACGCGGCTCGTCAGGCGTTCACGAGGCGGGGTTCGGCCGATTCAACCAGCAAACCCTCTCACTGGTCCCGACCGCCGTCCCGACGCTGCAGGTCGTGGACGACACCTTCGCCAATCACCGCGAGACGATGCGGGCCATCATCCGCCGCGCGCGGGAACGCGCGGGGATCCCAGGATAGCCCGAGCCGCCGGCGCGTCCGGCCCTGGTCGCTTGTGCGGACGCCGCGGTGCATACAGCATTTGCCATCCCCGTGCCTCGTTGCTGTGCTGACAGCTCGCCGAGCGCTGGCCACCCGCCATCCGACCTGCTCCCCCTTTCATGACCGTCGCACTCTCCAAGCTCTCGGAAGAAGAATCGCTGTTCCGCGATGCGGTGACCGGGTTCGCCGAGGACGAAGTCCGGCCTCGCGTTCACGACATGGAACGCAGCGCGAAGATCGACCGCGCGCTGATCGACAAGGCGTTTGAGATGGGGCTCATGGGTATCGAAGCGGACGAGGCGTACGGTGGCGCCGGTGGTACGCTCGCGATGGTGGCGATTGCGGTCGAGGAAATCAGCAAGGTCGATGCGTCGGCGGCGATTCTGGTGGATGTGCAGAACACGCTGGTCAATTACCCGGTCAGCACATACGCAACCGAAGCGCAGAAGCAGCAGTATCTCACTCGGCTGACGCGCGGAACCGTCGGCGCCTATGCGCTGAGCGAGGCGGGCTCGGGCTCCGACGCCTTCGGCCTGGCGACGCGCGCCTCACACGAGGGAGGGCGCTGGATCCTGAACGGGCGCAAGATGTGGATCACCAACGGCGCCGAAGCCGAGCTGTATGTGGTGTTCGCCAACGCGAAACCCGAGGTCGGCTACAAGGGAATCACGGCGTTCATCATCGAGCGCGCCTTCCCGGGCTTCCGGGTCGGGAAGAAGGAGGACAAGCTGGGCATTCGGGCCTCGAGCACCGTGGAGCTGCTCCTCGACAATTGCGAGGTGCCTGACGAGAACGTGCTCGGTCCGGTGGGTCAGGGGTACAGGATCGCCATCGACACGCTGAATGGGGGGCGGATCGGCATCGGCGCGCAGATGATCGGCGTGGCCGGTGGCGCGCTGCGCGCGGCGATCGACTACGTGAAAGAGCGCAAACAGTTCGGCAAGGCGCTCGGCGAGTTCCAGGCCATTCAGTTCCAGGTTGCGCAGGCAGCCACCG
This sequence comes from Gemmatimonadaceae bacterium, assembly GCA_052387735.1. Taxonomy (GTDB): domain Bacteria; phylum Gemmatimonadota; class Gemmatimonadetes; order Gemmatimonadales; family Gemmatimonadaceae; genus RBC101. The sequence continues at coordinate 19,374 of JBQTIW010000024.1, read as the reverse complement.
AGCTCGAGGCCGCGCGGCTCATGGTCTACAACGCCGCCCGCCTCCGCGACGCCGGGCACGACATCGTCAAGGAAGGCGCGATGGCCAAGCTCTACTCCTCGCAGGTGTGCGAACGCGTCACCTCGTTGTGCGTCGAGCTGTTCGGCGGCTACGGCTACACCAAGGACTTCCCCGTCGAAAAGTTCTACCGTGATGCGAAGATCGGCACGATCTACGAAGGCACCTCGAACATGCAGCTGCAGACGATCGCGAAGCAGGTGATGCGCTGATTACTTCCTGATGCGGGTAAACCGGACGCCGCGCACGCGTCCGTCCGTGACCGTGAAGCCCGTAACTCCGCGGGAACGATCACGGACGAAGATCAGCGTTGTCCCACCGCGAAGCGTGAAGCCGTCGGGGAACGCGGGGACCAATACCTGCTCTCCACCCTTTTGATGGCGAAACACCAGTGAGGTGTCGCTGACCGCGACCTCGTAGTCCGTTCCGAGCTCCTCGCTCTCGTAGTGCCCCGCATACGTCGCGAGCTGCGCCGGCGTCGGGGCGAAGGCGGGCTGACGCACGTGGACCAGGTCGCGTGTCGTGCGGGGGACGAGCGTGAGCGCAGGCGCGCCGGTCGTGCTGCGCAGCACCGCACCCTGGAGCCCGCCCGCGATGCGCGCGGTCGTGTCGCTCGTCGGGATGAGTCGCGCACCACTGGCGAGAAACAGCGAGTCGCCGGAGCGGCGCACGCGGATGACGTTTTGACTGACCGTGTCACGCCAGACCCCGACCCAGCGGCCGAGGACGTCGGGTCCGACCACGCGGGCCACGGTGTCAATGGAGACGACCTCGCGCGGCGCGCCATCGCCTAACAACACGTCGGCCACCTGCCGCGTGAGAGCTCCCGGGTTGGCGATGCTGGCGTTGCACAGGACGGCGATGGCAATCCCGCGCTCGGGATATCGCTCGATCTGCGCGCGGTAGCCCGCATCGGCGCCGCCGTGCCCGATCGCACGCTGTCCGCGATACCGCCCGATGGACATGCCAAACCCGTAGGCCGTCGGGGTCCCATCGGTGAGTACCCCGCTGGTCTGTGCCGCGGCGATGACACGCGCCAGGGCGGCGGGATTCGCCAGCGTGCCGTTCCACCGTATCACCTCCGTGGACGACAAGCTGTCGAGGGCCGTCATCCAGGTGAGCATGTCGCGCGCCGTCGTGAACAGACTCGTGGCCCCGTACGTGTCGAACACCGGAATCGAGATGCGCCAGCCGCCCCCTGCCCGCGGTTCGTACGCCGAGGTGCGACCACGCACGATCATCGTGTGGTCGTCGTGGAAGTGCGTGTCGTCCATGCCTAACGGGACGAACAGGCGCTCGTGCGCGAACTGACGCAGCGACTGGCCCGTCACGCGAAAGACGATCACCGCCAACAGGGTGTAGCCCGTGTTGCTGTAGACCCACTCGGCGCCCGGCACGAAATTGAGCCCCTTCTGTCGGGCCACGATGCCGAGGACGTCCCGCTCGGTGATCAGATCATCGGGGAACCGCCAGCCGGCCCATCCCAGCAGGTTCCACTGGTCGCGCAGACCGCTGGTGTGATGGATCAGCTGCCGGACCGTGATCGGCGTGCCATAATCCCGTAGCTGGGGAACATGCGTGCGGACGTCGTCATCGAGCGACAGGCGCCCCTCTTCGGCCAGCAGGGCCACCGAGACGGCGGCAAACTGCTTGGAGATCGAGGCCACGTGAAAGATCGATGCTGGGGTGATGGCCAGACCGTGCTGCAGGTCGGACATCCCGTACCCGCGCTGGTAGGCCACCACGCCGTTCCGCGAGACGCCTAACGCACATCCTGGTGAATCGGTCCGGTCAAAGCGCGCGAACACGGCGTCGACGCGCCTCCACGTCGAATCGGGCGGCTGCGGCCTGGCGGCAACCGGCACGACAGCACAGCAGAGGCCGACAAGCCAGACACGGGACAGCCAACCTGGAGGATGCGACATGGCGGAGGTGATGGGGATGCCCGAAGCTCGGACTCGCGTTCGACATCGTCAAGCGGGCCGTAACGAACGCTGCAGTCGGCGCCTTGCGCCGCTCTCACCGTGGTATCATCGTGCGAGCGGGGCGAAGGCCACCGACGCCCATCCTCTCTGATCACAGGGGGCCTGTGCCGGGCAAGGAACCCTCCCACCGTCCCCCCGTCGCGGATCCGTCGGCGACCGATGCGCCGGAATGGGAACGCAAGCGCGCCGCCGGCCGCACGCGATTCATCATCCGAAAAGGCGTGCTCGGCTGGGGCATCCCGGCGGCGTTCCTGACCATCTTCTACAAGGTGATACAGGAGCAAGGCCTCGTGTGGACGCCGCGACTGACCGAGAACCTCCGCGCCGCGATCGTGATTGCGATCATCGTCTTCCCATTCGGGGGCTGGCTCTTTGGCCGGTGGTTGTGGGACACTGGTGAAACTCGCTATCGCGCGCGCATGCACGGTGAATCGCGAGACCGCAATCCGTGACCGTCCTCCAAGCCGCGGTCGTGCAAGGCGAAACGCGCGGCGGCTACTCCAACGCACTGGAGCAGACCAGGACTCTGGCCGCCGACGCGGCGCGTCACGGCGCGCGGCTCGTGGTGTTTCCGGAGACGTGGATTCCCGGATACCCGATCTGGTTCGACGTCTGTCGGGACGCCGGCCTCTGGGACCATGGGCCGACCAAGAGGCTGCACGCTCGTTACGCAGCGGCCTCGGTTGACGTCGCCGGGACGGAAGGGGCGGCGTTGTCGGAGGTGGCGCGCTCGCTTGGCATCACCCTGGTGGTCGGTGTGAGCGAACGCATCTCGTCGGGCCCAGGACGTGGGACGCTGTACAATGCGATGCTCAGCTACGGTCCGGACGGCGTGCTGCTCAATCACCATCGCAAACTCATGCCGACGCACACGGAGCGCCTGGTGTGGGGTCTCGGCGATGCCGATGGGCTGCGCGCGGTGGACACGCCCACTGGGCGTGTGGGTGGACTGATCTGCTGGGAGCACTGGATGCCGCTCGCTCGTCAGGCACTGCACGAGAGCGGAGAGGACATCCACGTGGCCGCGTGGCCCACGGCGCACGAGCGCAATCAGATTGCCTCGCGTCAGCATGCATTCGAGGGGCGGTGCTTTGTCCTCGTGGCCGGGTCGGTGATGCGCGCATCGTCGATGCCGGAGGACCTCGAATCCCACCCCGACCGCGTGTCGTCCCCGGACGATTGGGTGCTGCGCGGAGGGAGTGCGATCATTGGTCCTGACGGCCACTACCTGGTGGAACCACGCTTTGACGAGGCGGTAATTCTCTATGCCGACCTCGCGCTGGATCGCGTGCGAGAGGAAAGCATGGCGCTCGACGTGACGGGGCATTACAGCCGGCCGGATTGCCTCACCTTGAACGTTCGGCGCACGGGACGGCTCTGACATTGCTGGTTGTTGCGTGCTGATGGCTACCCCGCTCGAGCTGTGCGCTGGCGCTGAGTGCTGGACGACCCGTTGCACCTATCTCCTATTGACCACCCACTCGATGTCCTCTCGCCTGCTCGGCCTCGCCCTTGCGCTCAGCGCCGCTCCGCTCACCGCCCAAATCCCGGCCGCCGAATATGCGCAGCGGCGGGCGGCGCTGGCCGCCAAGCTCGACGACGGCGTGCTCGTCTCGCGTGGCGCCGCAGAACCCGTCCTGGATTACAGCGCCTTTTTCCAGTCGCCGAACTTCCTGTACCTGACCGGATATCGGGAGCCCGCGGCGTCGCTCGTCATGACCAAGCGAGGAAGCGACGTGCGCTGGACGCTCTTCGTGCAGAAGAAGGTTCCCGCCGTGGAGGTATGGAGCGGCGTTCGAAATGGTCCGGCTCAGGCACTGCAGCTCACGGGTATTCCCACCCGGCACAACGACGACTTCGAGGCGACGCTCGATTCCCTGCTCCGCCCCAACCCCAAGGTCTATGTGGTGGCTGACATCGCCGAGGGGGGCGACACGCTGAACAAGGACGACGAGTTCGTCAGGCAACTCCGGGCAAAGCACAGCGGTGTGAAGATCACGGAGGCCAACACACTGTTGCAGCAAGCGCGCGCCGTGAAGAGTCCCGCCGAGCTCGAGCTGCTGCGGAAAGCCATCGCGATTTCCGCCGACGCGCACAAGGAAGCCATACGCGCCATCGAACCGGGCATGAACGAGTTCGAGATTCAGGCGCTCGTGGAGTACACCTTCCGCCGTAACGGCGCGGACCGGCCCGGCTATGCGTCGATCGTCGGATCGGGCGCCAATTCCACCACGCTCCACTACAACCGCGACGATCGGTTCATGCAGGCGGGAGAGATGATGGTGATGGACGTGGGCGCGCTGTACCGCGGCTATTCCGCCGACATCACGCGATCGTTCCCGATCGGCGGGACGTTCACCGCCGAGCAGCGCGCCGTCTATCAGATCGTGCGCGACGCCCAGGCCGCCGCCGAGCGTAACGCGAGGCCTGGCTCGCAATGGAAAGTCGCCAGTGACTCCGCCCGGGCGGTGATCGCGGCGGGACTCACCAGGCTCGGGCTGATCGAATCAGCGGAATCAACATATGATTGCGGCAGCGATGGACAGCCGCGTCAGTGTCCGCAGGTTGGCCTTTACTACATGCACGGCCTCGGCCACGGTATCGGCCTGGAGGTCCACGATCCGGATCAATACTATTTCACCGGCATCATCGGTGTCGGCAGCGCATTCTCGATCGAGCCGGGCATCTATGTCCGTGGGAACCTGCTGGAGGTGATCCCGGATTCGCCGCGCAACCGGGCGGTGAAGCAGAAGATTGGATCGACGGTGGCGCGCTACGCGAACGTCGGTGTCCGCATCGAAGACAACTATCTTGTGACGGAGCAGGGTCTGGAATGGGCCTCGTGCGGGCTGCCACGGGAGATCGGCGAGATCGAGGCTCTGATGAAAGAACCCTCCCGCGGCCCTGCTGCGCGCGATGCAGCGAAGATTGAATGGTACCGTGCACCAGACGGTTCGAAGGAAGGTGCAACGTCGGCCGCCGTCGTTCCGGCGAACGGTTGTGGACCGAGGATGTAAAGGCGAACGGTGAACGGGTGAGCGGGTGAATGCGAAGAAGGGGGCGCGGGAACGCCAGTCGCGGAGCGCACGCGCACCCTCCACAAGTCCTGACAGCAACCAACAACCGGCCGAGCTCTGAACATGGCTGATCTGTCCTCCCTTTCCCGCATCGTCGATCAGCTGCGGCGACTCCACGAGGGCGATGCCTGGCACGGCCCCTCGCTGCGTGAAGCGCTGGACGGCGTCACGGCGCCGCTGGCGTTGCGCAAGTCGATTCCCAACGCGCACAGCATCTACGAGCTCACCCACCACGTAACCGCGTGGGCGAATGAAGTCACGAAGCGACTGGAAGGTCGCCAGCCGCAGATGCCTGACGAGGGGGACTTCCCGGAGCCGGTCACGACCCTCAGCGACGGAGAGTGGGCCGAGGCCCGCGCGCGCCTCGACAGCGCACACGCGATGCTGGTGGAAGCGATCCTGACCTTCAATCCCGATCGCCTCCACGAGACCGTCGGCGATACGCGCGATGCTCCGTTAGGCGTCGGCGTGTCGTACTACAACATGCTGCACGGGCTCATCCAGCACGACGCCTATCACGCTGGACAGATCGTGATGCTCAAGCGGGCCCAGACCTGACTCAGGGGACCTCTGGTGTGTCGGTGTCGGTCGTCCCGGCGCGCAGGCGCTCCCGGGCGCGCGCCGCTAATTCCTCATACCGAGTCCGCATCACATGCAGCTCCTTGTCCTCCAGCTCCTCGAGGTCGAGCAGTGCGACGTGTGCGCCCTTCGTCGCGCGCAGCAGCTCGTCCACCTTGATTTGCAGCGCTTCCGTGTCCCGGTTCTGCGTGTTCTGAATCAGGAACACCATCAGAAAGGTCACGATGGTCGTGCCCGTATTGATCACCAGCTGCCAGGTGTCACTGAACCCGAACAGCGGGCCGGTCACCACCCAGATCAGCACGACCGCGGCCGCCAGCATGAACGCAACCGGACGACCCGTCGCGCGCGACGTCACCTTGGCGAATCGCGTGAACCAGGATGACGACTTCACGAGATCATCTCTCACCTCACGAGAGGCCTCGGCGCGGATCAGTTCCTGCGCCCGGTGAGCACGCCGTTTCTCACCCTCGCGGCTTTCGGAGACGCCGTGCGATCAAAGGTCAACTGTCGGTCGGTGCGCACGAACATCTGCACCCGCATCGGCAGCGTGAGTGTGTCTGCTCCGCGCCTGAGCCTCACCGGCACGGTCTCGCCCGCGGCACGCAGGTAGCGAGCGCGAAAGCGTTCGCCGAATCCCTCGGTCACCGCAATGTCGCCAACCGCGAGCAGGTAGTCGCCCGGCTGGACGCCGGCGGCGCGGGCCGCACTGCCGGAGTCCGTCGCGGTGACGCGCACGCCGGACGAGTCCTGGGCCGTGAATACCCCGATGCGTGGCTCGCGAATGCTGTCCACGCGAAAGCGCATCCCGGCCATCGCCAGCACCTGCCCGTAGGGGAACGGCTCGCGGCCGTCGATGTAACGCGCGTGGAAGTCGCTGAATGACCTGCCGTTCGCCGCACGCGACACGGCAGCCCACCACTCGGCGGTGGTGAAACCCTTGGCGCCCTGCTTGTATGAGCGCTCGTACACATCGCGCATCACGACATCGAGCGAGGACTTGTTATCGCTTGCATCGCGAATCATCACGTCGAGCAGGAACCCCGCCAGCGAGCCCTTGGGATAGTAGATGTAGCCCGTTCCATCGTCCGGGTGGATCCAGGTCGAGAGCGACGCGTCTTCCAGCGCCACCGCAGGGACCGCCTCCACCTCTTCCATCTTTCCCTGCGTGAGGGCGAGGAACTGTGTGGAGTCGACGATGCCGGCCCGAAGCAGCGTGAGATCCGCGTAGTAGTCGGTGATCCCTTCGCTCACCCAGAGCAATGTGGTGGGCTGAGCGCGGTCGTAGCGATACGGCGTGAGCTCCGTCGGCCGCATGCGCTTCACGTTCCACAGGTGAAAGATCTCGTGAGCCGTGATCGAGGCCAGCAGTGGGTTGCCGATCACCATTGGCGTGTAGATGCCCAGGTGCGAATTGCTGTGCTCCAGCGCGCTTCCGCCCTGCGAGCTCTCGTCGAACAGAATGAGATTCGTATACGAGTCGAACGCCGTATCACCGAAGACTTCGATCATCGGGGCGAACATCCGCTCGATCTCGCTCCAGAATGACGTGCGATCGTTGCCCGCGAGCTTACCGGCCGGATATGTCGCCAGACGCACCCATCGATCCGCCACCCGCGCCGAGTCGAGGTCGATCGCCCCAACGAAGAATGGCATGTCGAGCAGATCGTGGAGATTCCTCGCCGCGAACGTTCGGGGCGACGCTTGGGTCATCCCCGTCGCGATCTTCCAGTCGCCCTCAGTCTTGACGCTGACGGTGGCACTGAAGGCGGGATCGCGCCCCTCGGGATAGAGAAAGAGGTTCGTCCCGTTGAAAAACGCGAAGTCGTCTTTCGACCACGCCATGGCGTTGTCCAGACTGTCCGCATGGTAGTCAAAGGACACGGTCACTCGCTTGGCGCCATTCGGCTGAACGCGCCAGGTGTCGAAGTCCGCCTTGTCCCAGGTCAGCGGTCTTCCGTCCGCGGTTGCCCGAAAGGCAGAGACGTTCCTCGCAAACCAGCTGAGCTCGTATGCGCCGGGGGTCCACGCGGCGAGCGACAGTAGCACCGCGTCGTTCCCCGGTGTGTTGAAAGTCGTCGAGACGCCGATCGTGCGGCGCATCGCCAGTGACTTGTTGAATTCGACGGTGTATGCGAGGTCAGTCACCAGCGCCGACACGTCGACGCCCGGGCGCGGCGCTTCGCGCTGGGCGAGGAGGGCACTGGGAACAAGCAGGAGGACGAACACGTTCCGGGTCGATCGCATGAGCGGGGATGGCGGAGGAACTAAGCTAATACACGCCGTGAAGGCCAAAGTGCTGAAAGTGTTGGGGGAGAGGCACTTAGAGTCTAGGCGCTTTGTCGCGCGGACCACACGTGCCCTCCGGTTCGAGAGATGTGCAAGTTTCGCCAGCGACCACGTCTCCCTGGTGCGCCGCTGAAACTCACTGAGCGGCCCCCTCTCTGGAGCTACAGAATGCAATCGGAAAGAAGGACCTCAGGGCTTCGCGCCGTCGTGGCGTTTCTGGCGCTTTTTGTCGTGGTGCTGGGTGCCGTTTCGTGCTCGAAGAACGCGCCCGCCGAGTCGCGGCAGGCGATGGCCGATGCCGCAGCGCCCGCGCCTGCAGCTGACGCGTCGGGCGTTGCCGCGTCAGGCCGCGGTTTCGCCGCGTCTCGCGAGAAAGCGGTCCTTAGTCAACAGGCACAGCTCCCGTCGCCGCGCGGCGTCGACTCCGTCGTACCCAGCATGATCATCCGCAATGGCTCGGTCTCCATTGAGGTCGATTCGCTCGAGACCGCGGTCGCGGCGGTCCGCGCTCTGGCGACGCGGCTCGGCGGTTACGTCGGCAACGTGGTCATGAACACCGGGGAATACTCGGTGCGCAATGCCACCCTTGAGGTCAAGATTCCCTCGGCGCGCTTCGAAGAAGCGATGACGAACCTCACGCCGATCGGCAAGGTCGAGCAGAGCAGCTCCACCGCCGAGGATGTGGGCGAGGAGTTCGTCGATCTCACCGCTCGGATGAGCAACGCCCGACGCCTAGAAGAGCGCCTCGTGACGTTGCTGACGACGCGCACCGGCAAACTCGAAGACGTCCTGGCGGTTGAACGCGAGCTCGCCCGGGTGCGCGAGGAGATCGAGCGCTTCGAAGGACGTCTTCGATTCCTGCGCGCTCGGGTGTCCATGAGCACCCTGTCGGTCACCGTGCACGAGGAGGCACCGCTGGTCAGCCCGAATCCGGGAACGAACGTGCTCGGCGAGGCGGTCAAGGCGATGTGGCGCAACTTCGTGACCTTCATCGCCGCGATCATCGCCTCGTTAGGCGTGGTCGTCCCGATCGCCGCCATTGCCGGAGGGCTGTACTGGTGGTGGAGGCGGGGACGACGGCAGCCACCCGCAACGGCATAGCGGCGGCTCGGAGCACAGGCCGGCCGGCGCGGGCCCGAGAAAACGGCGAGAAGGGCAGAGGCACGAGAGGCACGAGAGGCACGAGAGGCACGAGAGGTACGACAAGGCCGGGTCGGCTCTGCGTCCGGTTCTCGGGCTTCCGTGCCGCTCGTGCGTCCCGCGCTTCGACCTGTCAGTTGTTTTGCGGCTCCTCTAGCCACCTCCCCTCAGTCGGCGTCAGCTTACGCGCTGCGGACGCTCCGACCAACAGGGGACGTTCGCGCTCAGCGACCCCCACCTCAGACGTGTCCGCCTTCTTCCTCACCTGCTTCGTCATCGGCGCGATCGCGCTGGTGTTGCAGCTCGTCCTCGGCGTCTTTGGCGCCCACGATGGCCACGGGGCCTTTGACCATCACGAGAGCGTACACGGACTCGACCTGCTGAGCGTCCGTGCGCTTTCGGCGGCGCTCGGATTCTTCGGATTGGTCGGTTACGGTGTGCTTCGCGGTGGCCTGGGTGTGGTGCTGGCCATCGTCCTCGCCGTGATCTCCGGCCTGGCGGCCGCCGCGGGCATTGCGTCGATCATGCGCGGCCTCAAGCGACTCGAGGTGGACAAGAGCTTCGACATCAGTCGCGCGCTCGGGCTTCAGGGCCAGGTCTATCTCAGCATCCCCGCCAACCGCGGCGGCGCGGGGAAGGTGCACGTGAACGTGCACGACCGGCTCATCGAGCTCGCCGCTGTCACCGCGGACGAGGCCATTCCGTCCGGCACCGACGTGCTCGTGGTCGATGCCGCCTCGTCCGATACCGTCGTCGTCACACGCGCTCAACCCCTGCTCAGTGAGATCAGCGATGTCCAATAGTCTGCTTGCCCTTCTTCAGGTCACGATCCCCGACCTCAACCTCTTCGCCGTGGGGGGGCCGGTCCTGGCCGCCATCACGTTAGGCGGGATCGTGCTGCTGTTCGTCTCGCGGTACCGGCGCTGTCCGGCCAACAAGGTCCTGGTGATCTCGGGCAAGGTAGGCGGCGACGGCGCGGCTCGTTGCATCTCGGGAGGCGGGGCGTTCGTGTGGCCGGTGATCCAGGAGTACGCCTACCTCTGCCTCGAACCGATCCAGATCGACATCCCGCTCAAGGACGCGCTCTCGCTCGAGAACATCCGGGTCGCGGTGCCCAGTGTGTTCACCGTCGCCATCGGAACGGAAGCCGAGGTCCGCGGGAACGCCGCGGTTCGCCTCCTCGGCCTCACGCATGACCAGATCAAGCGGCAGGCGCAGGACATCATCTTCGGGCAGTTGCGGCAGGTGATCGCCTCGATGCGGATCGACGAGATCAACCGCGATCGCGAAGGCTTTTTGCATCGTATCCAGGGGTCGCTGGAGCCCGAGCTCAAGAAGATCGGCCTCGTCCTCATCAACGTGAACATCACCGATCTCAAGGACGACTCCGGCTATATCGAAGCGATCGGAAAGAAGGCGGCGGCGATGGCCGTTCAGCAGGCTCGCGGAGACGTGGCCGAGCAGGAAAAGCTCGGCGAGGTGCGGGTTGCCGAGGCCGAGCGCGAACGGTCGGTCCAGGTGGCGACTGCGCTCAAGTTCCGCGAGATCGGCATTCGCGAAGCGGATCGCGACAAACTCGTCCGGATCGCCGACGTCGACAAGGAGCAGCGCGTTGGCGAGGAAACCGCCGGCCTGCAGCGCGTGGCCCTGGTCAAACAGGCCGAGCGCGAGCAGGCAGTACGCATGGCCGAGCTGGACAAGGAACAGCGCATCGGCGAACAGCGCGCCGCGTTCGAGCGCGACGCGATGATCAAGGATGCCGAGCGCGCGCGCCGCATTGCGATCGCCGAAGCGGAGCAGAAGGCCATCGAGGGCGAAGCGACATCGCAGGCCCTGATCGCGACAACACGGGCGCAACTGCAGGTCCGCGAGGCCGAGGCCTACCAGATCGCGGAAACGCGCAAGCGGGAGGCCGAGGCCGCGGTCCAGGAGGCGCAGAATCGAGCGATGGCGCGAACCGCGATCGCCGAAGCCGAACGGGTGGAAGCCGAGCAACGTGCCGAGTTCGAAGCGACCGCCAAGGCGCAGAAGGCCAAGACGATCGTGGAGGCCGAGGCGAACGCAGAGCGACGACGCATCGAGGCCGAAGCCGAAGCGCGCGCCATCTATGTCAAGCTCGAAGCCGAGGCACGTGGTCAGTACGAAATCATGTCCAAGAAGGCCGAAGCAATGAAGGAACTCGTCGCCGCAGCCGGTGGCGCGAAAGAGGCTTTCCAGCTGCTGATGGTCGAGCACCTCGACACACTGGCCGAAACCTCGGCCAAGGCGATCTCGAACATCAAGTTCGACAAGGTCGTGGTGTGGGACAGCGGCACCGGCAACGGCACCTCGGGCGCGAGCGGGTTTCTCCAGAGCATGGCTAAGACGCTGCCCCCGATGATGCACGTGCTGGGCGACATCGCCGGCGTCGAGCTGCCCAGTTACGTTGGTCGTGTCCTGGGAGACGCACCGCGAACCGAAGTTGCCGCAGCCGTGGTGGCCGCGGACACGAAGGCACCAACGTAGCCAATCCGCGGGAGACGGTTGGCGGGTGAGGCGAGCACCCATTGTTCGCCATGGTCATGCACACGATGCGGCTGGTCACCCCGGCGTTGCGCAACGCGTGCTCGAGGCGATTGCGATAGAGGATACATCCACCCCTTCAGCTACCATGATGTTCCGACGACCGATTCTTGTCCTCGCCTTCTGTTCGCTGGAAACGATCGCCGGCGCCCAGGTTCCCGCTGCCGACCTCATCGTCCGCAACGCCCGCATCTATACCGTCGATGCGAATCGACCGTTTGTCGACGCAATGGCGGTAAAGGACGGGAAGGTGCTGTTCGTCGGGCCCGAGCGCCTGGCGATGACCTACAAGGGGAATGCTACTCGCGTCCTCGACCTGGACGGGAAGACGGTCATTCCCGGCATGATCGATTCCCACGCGCACCTGGGCGGGCTGGGAACGGCGCTGCGCACCGTGAATCTCGTCGGCACGACGTCGTACGACGAAGTGGTCGCCCGGGTCGTGGCGCGGGCCAAGGAAACGCCCGCCGGTACCTGGATCACCGGCCGTGGGTGGGATCAGAACGACTGGGCGGACACGCGATTCCCCACGCACGAGGCGCTCTCGAAGGCAGTGCCGGATCATCCGGTGTATCTGACGCGCGTGGATGGGCACGCGGCCCTGGTGAACGCCGCAGCGATGAAAGCCGCAGGGGTCACCGCCGCAAGCCAGGATACGCGTGGCGGGAAGCTCGAACGGAACCCCGACGGGTCGCCTACCGGCGTCCTGATCGACGATGCCATGGGCTACGTGGGGCGGAAGATCCCGGGACGCTCGAGAGACGAGGTCCGACGCGCGACGCAGGCCGCGATCGCGGAGGTCAACCGATGGGGCCTGACGAGCGTGCACGACGCGGGCGTTGGCCGGGAGGAAGTGGCCCTCTACGAGGAAATGGCGCAGAGCGGTGACTACCCGCTGCGCCACTACATCATGGTGCAGCCTGACGATTCGTCCTTGGCGCACTTCTTCCGGAAAGGGCCGCAGTCGGGACTGCACAACGGGAAGCTCTGGATCCGGGCGATCAAGGCGTATGCCGATGGCGCGTTAGGCTCGCGCGGCGCGGCGCTGCTCGAGCCCTACAGCGATGACCCCAAGACGACGGGACTCGTCCGCATTGCACCCGAGCGCCTGCAGGACATCGCCACGCGCGCGCTCAGGAACGGCTTCCAGATGAACACACACGCCATCGGCGATCGCGGGAATCGGATGGTCCTCGACGCGTACGAACGGGCGCTCAGGGATGTTCCGGGAGGCGAGCACCGCTTCCGCATCGAGCACGCGCAAATCATCCACTCCGAGGACATCCCGCGCCTTTCGCAACTCGGCGTGATCCCCGCGATGCAGTCGAGCCATCAGACGAGCGACATGTACTGGGCGGGCAACCGGCTCGGCCAGAGTCGCCTGTTGGGCTCCTACGCCTGGCGCTCGTTGCTCAACACCGGCATCGTCATCCCCAATGGCAGTGACTTCCCCGTCGAGCTGGTCGATCCGCTGATTTCCTTCCACGCCGCTTTCTCGCGCCAGGACGCGAAGAACTGGCCCGTGGGCGGCTGGCTTCCTCAGGAGCGCATGACGCGTGAGGAGGCGCTCAAGTCCATGACGATCTGGGCGGCGTATGCGGGATTCATGGAGAAAGACGTCGGGTCGCTCGAACCCGGGAAGCTCGCCGATTTCGTGATTCTCGATCAGGACATCATGCAGGTCCCCGCGGAGCTCGTGCTGCAGACCCACGTGGTGGCAACCTATCTGGGTGGAAAGGCGGTGTACGAGCGGGCAAAAGGGGCGATGTAAGTGCGAAGCGATGGCGATGGTTGCCATCGGTGCTCTCGGACCTGACGCCTCTCGCCCTGTCGCCCACCCCCATCGTCTCGCTATCGCCTGTCGCCAGTGTCCCCCTCCCACGCCATCCGCTTCGCCATGCTCATTGGCGTCCTCCTGTTCGGAGGCGTCGTGTACTACGTGCGCCAGTCGCAGGCCCCGCCTGGCGTCGCGCCCGACGACGCGCGGGCGCTCCTCTGGATCGGTCGGGCCATCTGGGGACTGGCGATCATCGGTTGCGCCATTCTCTTTCAGGTGATCCAGCGGGGCGGTGTACCGGGAAAGGTGCGGTCGTACCGCATCGTCGCGTGGGCGTTAGGCGAGATGGTGGCGCTGTATGGCGGGGTCATCTGGTTTCTCACGGGCACGCCGAGTTGGTACGTCCCGGGACTCGTGTTCCTGCTCCTCGCCTTCCTCGCCTTTCCCGTGCGCGGGGATTGACGGGCAGCGTGTCCCGGACGCGACTGGATTCCCCCCCGCGGCGCGTCATCTCGCTCCTGCCCGCGGCCACAGAAATCGTTGCGGCGCTCGGCGCGTGGGATCGACTGGTGGCGGTGAGCCATGAATGCGACTATCCGGCGGGCGCCCGGCTGCTCCCCAGGGTCACTGCCAGCCGCGTTCCCGACGGCCCGAGCGACGCGATTGATCAGACCGTCCGAGAGCTCGTCGCCGGTGGCGAGGACCTGTTTGCCCTCGACCAGAACCTGATCCGCGAGCTGCGGCCCGAGCTCATCATCACCCAGGGTCTGTGCGACGTGTGCGCGGTGAGCGAGGCGGATGTGCGCCGACTGGCAGCAACCCTCGCGCCTTTCTGTCACGTCGTTTCGTTAGGCGCGACGACCCTCGAACAGGTTCTTGACAGCGTTCACACCATTGCGCACGCGCTGGGGCTCGCCGAGGAGGGTGAGGAGTACGTCGCAGGCCTTCGGTATCAGCTCCGGTCGATCCACCTCGCGCTCGCGTCCGCCCGGGCTCCCCGACCTCGCGTTGCCGTACTGGAGTGGACCAATCCGGTGTACGCGGCGGGCCACTGGGTGCCCGACATGGTGGCGAGGGCCGGAGGCATCGACGCCCTGGCGCGCCCGGGGGAACACTCCCTGGCGGTCACGCCGGAGCGGGTTCGGGAGAAAACCCCCGATCTGCTGCTCTTCGCGCCCTGTGGGTTTGGCCTGGATCGCGCCAGTGACGAGGGCCTGATGACGCTGAACCTGCCGGAGTGGCGCTGGGCCGCCGGCGTGCCGGCCTGGGCCATCGATGGGAACGCGATGACTTCCCGGTCCGGTCCTCGTCTATGTAACGGTGTCGGTACGCTCGCTCGTATCCTGCACCCCAACCTGTTCGGTGAGCCGCTGCCCGATCGTGCGCGCGCACTCCGTACGGGACCGATCGTCGCTTCGCCCGCCAACTGATCCCCTCTTCATGCTCTCCCCGGCGTCATTCGCCTTTCTGAAGCAGCTGCTGGACACGCCCGGCCCCTCCGGATTCGAATCGGCACCCGCGCGGGTGTGGCGGGATGGCGTGGCCGATTTCGCCGTCGTGAACCAGGACGTCATGGGCAACAGCCTCGCCACGGTCCAGGCCGGGGGAGCGCCTGTCGTCATGCTGGCCGGCCACATCGATGAAATCGGGCTGATCGTCACCTTCATTGACGACACGGGACTCGTGTACATCGCGGCGATCGGCGGATGGGACCCGCAGGTCCTCGTGGGACAGCGCGTCCGGTTCGCCGGAACCCATGGCGAGGTCGTGGGCGTCGTGGGGAAGAAACCGATTCATCTGATCAAACCTGACGAGCGCGAGAAAGCCTCCAAGATCACCGACCTCTGGGTCGATATCGGGGCAGCGACGAAGGACGAAGCCGCGGCACTGCTGAGCGTCGGCGATGCCGGCGTGATCGATGCGCGCCTCGTGGAGCTTCCCAATCAGCGCATCGCGTCACGATCAATCGACAACCGGATCGGGGCCTTCGTGGTCGCCGAGGCCCTCCGTCGCTATGCGGCGCAGCCCGGGGAGGCCCGGGTGGTGGCGGTGGCAACGACGCAGGAGGAAATCGGATATCACGGCGGCGGGGCGCTGGTTGCCGCGACGCGCGTGAAACCCGTCATGGCCATCGCCGTGGACGTTACCTTCGCATCCGATCACCCGGGCGTCGAGAAGAAGGAGCACGGTGACCACAAGTTGGGTGGAGGTCCAGTGCTGGCCCGCGGCTCCGTTGTTTCGCCGATCGTCTTCCAGCTCATGCGCGACGCTGCGGCGGCGCACGACATCCCGTACTCGGTGCATGCCGTGGGCCGCGACACGGCGACCGACGCGGATTTCATCCACCTCTCGCGAGAGGGCGTCGCCACGGGCCTCGTGTCGATCCCGAACCGCTACATGCACTCGCCCAACGAGATGGTGAGCCTCGAAGACGTCGATCGGGCAGCCACGCTGATCGCCGAGGTCTGCCGCCGCGTGACACGCGCGACGGATTTCGCGGTGCGTTGAGAACGGGGAAGAACGGGTGAACGGCGTGAACCGGTGAACCGGGTGACCACCGGGCGTGAGAAGCTGGCCGCTCCGAACACTCCGTCTACCGTTGCCGTTGACGCGTTCACCCGTTTGCTACCGCGTCAGCGGCACCGCTTCCTGCGCCTGATCCCTCAGCAATCGATCCACCAGCTCGCGAACCGACTTGTCGCGGTCCCGGGTCAGCGAGCGCAGGGCGCTGCGCGCTTCGTGCGTGCCGGCATCACCTAACGCCTGAATCGCCGCCAACCGACGGGTGACGGGACGCCGCTTGAGCAGCGGACCTGGCTTGGTCTCCTCGATGAGCCGCGCGATCGCCTCGTCGGCCGCATGATGCCCCAACGCCGAGAAGATCGCGGATTGGATCTTGGGATCCTCTTCGACGTCCAGTGCGCTCAACAGCGCGGGCACGGCGCGGGGGCTCCTCACGTTTCCAAGTCCGAGCGCGGCCTTGAGGCGTACCGACGCATCGGGATCGCCCAGCGCCCGGACGATCGTGTGCAGCGCGCGCGGCGTCCCCAGTTTGATGAGCGCGAGAGTCGCGGCGTGACGCACACGCGCGTCCCGATGGCGCAGCGTGTTGATCAGTTCCTGGTCGGACTCCGTGGCGTTCATCTCCCCTAACAGCTCCGCGGCGTTTCGCACCACGTACCAGCGATGGTCGCGCAGCAGCTGGACCAGGGGCTCCGCGGCCGACGGGCACTGGCGCACGGCGTCGCGATAGGCACGTCGATCGCTGGCCGATTCAGCGCTCGTCAGCAGCTCGATGAGCACGTCGGCGGCAGGATCACCCTGTCGGAGGAGGAATGCCTGCACGGTGTCACGGATTTCGCGATGCTTGGGCAGCAGTTCCGCCACGCCGCGAAGGATCCCCGGCTTTGCGAGGCGCTTCATCTGGATGGCGAACGCCCGCTTCACGTCGGGATGCGTGACGGAGGCCTCGCGTTCCATGAGCTTGGTCGTGACGTCCACGACGGTGACCCAATCCTGGTGACGAGCGGCATCCTCCATCATGCGGGTGATCTCGTCGAGAAGCACCGGTGCCTGTTCCGGCGCCAGATCGCCCCGCAAACGGATCACGAGGTCGTTGGCCGGCCCGGCAGGCATGAAGCCCGACTCCACCATCTGCGGTTTGTCCGCGAGTCTTATGGTCGGGGACGACCTCGGCGTGCGAAGAACCGCGGGCGGTGGTCCCTTCTCCGCCACCGCATCCGCCACCGACGTTACCGCTCCGCCGGGCGTCTTGGCCGGCCGGCTGGTGAACGCTCGCATGCCGTTCGGCGGTGTGGGCATGCGAACAAACCCGTCGCGCCCCAGATGGATGGTGATGGTGGTGAGTGACAGCGCGACGATTTGCGAGTCAAAGGCCTGCCCGTGATCGTTGCGGCTCCCCTGCGTAGCGAGCGCGCGCGCCAGGCCTAACAGTTCGGCGGCCTTGGCTGCCGCATGGACCGCGATGGACTTCACCGAGTGACTGGCCATCCGCGTGCTCAGTTCGGAGAGCCAGGGCACCAGCTCGGGCAGCGGCGACATGGACGATCTGTTCGCGACGTCGGCGGCCACCTCGGAGTGATCGACGCGCTGCGGAGAGGTCGCAGCCTCACGCAGAAGCACGCGCAGCGCTCGCTTTTGATCGTCCACGTGCGCGGGGCGATACACGAGCAGCCACACGAGGCGGGCGAGTTCGTGCGTGAATCGCGCGGAAGTGGACATGACCGGCTGGATGGAAGTCGAAACACCTCTTCCGTAGACGCGCCAGCCCCGCGGGAAGAAACGCTATTGTCCTGGATCGCGCCAGGTTTCTAGGTTTCGCGGGTGACCCGTAATCCCATGATTCGCATGCACATGATCCGTTGCCGTCCGATGGCCGTCCTCGCGCTGGTGGGTCTGGCCGTGGGCTGTCGTCCGGGCACTCGTTCAGTTCTGGGCGTCCCGGCGACGCCGGACTCGGCGCTCCTGTCGCGGGACGTTGCCTGGCTCGCCGACGATGCTCGCGACGGACGTGCGGCGGGTACGGCGGGCAACGACTCGGCGCGGGCCTATCTCGTGCGCCGCCTCGAATTGCTCGGCGTGGACCCACTGATCCCGCAGGCCGACTGTCCGGGGCCCTGCCCTCTGTCGTTTGTCCAGCTGTTCGACGCGCGCATGAGCGGCGCCGAGCGCCACGGACTTCCCCCTTCCCTCCCGACGGGCAACGTCGTGGGTCTGATTCCCGGCCGGGATCCCGCCCTCCGGGGACAACTGGTGGTGCTCGGAGCCCACTTCGACCACCTGGGTCGCCGGTCGTTTGGTTCGCGCGACACGGCACAGCCTAACGCGATCCACAACGGCGCCGACGACAATGCGTCGGGCGTGGCCGCCGTCCTCGAGCTGGCCCGGCTGCTGCGCCGAAATCCCCCGCGACGTTCGGTGGCGATTCTCGCGTTCAGCGCGGAGGAGCTGGGCACGTTAGGCAGCGAGTACCTCGTCGGCCATCCGCCGTTTCCCCTGGACTCCGTGCAGGCGATGCTCAACTTCGACATGGTCGGGCGACTGCGTGATGACAAGCTGATCGTCTACGGCACGGCCACCGCCACCGAGCTTCCCGCAATCCTGAGCGGGGCAAACTCCGCCCCGTCGCTCAAACTCCATGCCGTGGGGGACGGTGAGGGTCCCTCGGACCACGCGGCGTTCTACCACAAGGGATTGCCTGTGCTGCACTTCTTCACGGATCTGCACGACGACTATCACCGGACCACGGATGACTTCGACAGAGTGAATGTTGCTGGGATGCGCCGCGTGGTAGCCTTTGCCGAGCGGGTGACGCGTGAGCTGGCCGACCGGCCGGCGCGACTGACCTTTGTTCGGACACCGGTGACAGCGACGCGCACCGGCGCCTCGCCGCGATCCGCAGGGCCTCAAGCGTCGATGGGGACCGTTCCCGACATGGGAGCCGCAGACGTTCCTGGCTTGCGCCTGAGCGGCGTCAGTCCCGGATCACCCGCGGAGAAGGCCGGGCTCAAGCCCGGCGACGTGGTGGTTGAACTTGCCGGGAAGGCGGTGACCGACCTGCAGTCGTATTCGGATGCACTCTACAGCAACAAGCCCGGCGACCAGATCACGGTCATCGCGCTCCGGGGCGCCGAGCGGCTCACGTTCAACGTGACGTTAGGCAGCCGCGGGGGGTAGTCTGGACGGATGGACGGATGGACGGTCTCCTCGTCGACCCGTCCACCCGCTCTCTTCGTCCATTCGTCTAGTCGTCTATTCGTCCGCCGACGCATGCCGCTCAACGCCTGGTCCTCCGCGCGTTATACGATCCCCCTCCCCGAGGGGCATCGCGTCCCCATCGCCAAGTATGCGCTCTTGCTCGAGCGCGTGGTGTCCGAAGGGGTGGTGC
>JBQTIW010000023.1:0-17712 GCA_052387735.1 Gemmatimonadaceae bacterium | reverse complement strand
GTCGACCGGCCGGAACGCGCGTACGAGCTCGCGGCCAAGGCCTCGGCCGCACCGGGACGCGGTGGTATTCCATTGAACATGCCCATCGAGGTACGTCAGGTCATGAGCGCCCCCCTCCCGGGCATGTGACCTCGGAATCCCTGGATTCCGGCACGCTGCACCTGCTGCGCGAGCTTGCGCCGCAGGTGCTCGGCGTCGTTGCACGTCGCCATGGCGACTTCGCCGCGGCGGAGGACGCGGTGCAGGAAGCGCTGATCGCGGCGGCAACGCAATGGCCCGTAGCGGGCATGCCCACCAACCCGCGCGGCTGGCTGTATCAGGTCGCCATCCGGCGCCTGAACGATCATCTGCGCAGCGAGCTGGCGAGACGTCGACGCGAGGACGCCGTCGCGAGCCAACTGGCGACCGATGAGCCGTTCGTGCCGCCAGCCGATTCCGAACTCGGCGTGGACCAGGACGATACGCTCGTGCTGCTCTTCATGTGTTGTCATCCGGCACTGACGCCCACGACGGCGATCGCGCTCACACTCCGTGCCGTGGGCGGGCTCACCACCGCGGAGATCGCCCACGCGTTCCTCGTCCCGGAGGCCACGATGGCGCAGCGGATCAGCCGGGCCAAGCAGAGCATCAAGGCCTCCAGGGTTCCGTTCAGCATGCCTACCGATGGAGAGCGTACCGAGCGATTGAGCTCCGTGCTGCACGTGCTGTACCTGATCTTCAGCGAGGGGTACACGAGCAGCACGGGTGCGGACCTGCAGCGCACCGATCTCTCCAGTGAAGCGATCAGGTTGACACGAGCCGTCCACGGTCTGCTCTCCAACCATGGGGAGGTCGCCGGATTGCTCGCGCTCATGCTGCTCACCGACGCGAGACGCGCCGCACGGACCGGAGCGAGCGGTGAGCTGATCCCGCTCGACGAGCAGGATCGCACGCTGTGGGATCAACGGCTGATCGCCGAGGGGATCGCGCTCGCCTCGGATGCACTGTCGAGGGGATCGATCGGCTCGTACCAGCTCCAGGCTGCAATCGCGGCCATTCACGATGAAGCACCGCGCGTCGAGGACACCGATTGGCCGCAGATCTTCGCGCTGTACGGTTTGCTCAAGCGGATGTCGGACAATCCGATGGTGACGCTCAATCATGCGATCGCCGCGGCGATGGTGGATGGTCCGGTGGTCGGGCTCGAGCTGTTGAAGGCGCTCGATACCGACGCGCGCATGCGCGGGCACTACCGTCTCGATGCCGTCCGCGCGCATCTGCTCGAGATGGCGGGTGACCACGAGCGCGCCCTGGGGCACTACCGCGCTGCGGCGGAACGAACGACGAGCATTCCGGAGCGGAACTATCTCATCGGCAAGGCTGCTCGACTCACAGCTGATCAACGCGGGACTGGTCTCGCTGACCATTGACTCGCATCATTGGTGGTCCAGACAGCGGACGGCAGGCCCGGTTGAACCTCTACAGCGAAGCCGTATGAAACGAGGAACCTTCATCGGGGCCCTCGCGGCTTCCTCGGCCACGCCGGTGCTTGCGGATCGATCGCCGAGCCCTCGTCAGGCGACGCAAGCTGCGCCCATGAAGATCACGCTGCTGGGAACGGGAACGCCCGCCCCGTCGCTCGAACGAGCGAGCTCGGGTTTCCTGTTCGAGGTCGGCACGGATGTCATCGTGATGGACCACGGGCCGGGTGCGCATCACCGTTTGCTGCAGAGCGGACATCGCGCGGTCGACGTGACCCATGCGTTCTTTACCCATCTCCACTACGACCATTGCATGGAGTACGATCGGCTCGTCCTGCAGCGGTGGGACCAGGGCGCCGACAAGATCCCCGACCTCGAGGTGTACGGACCTGCGCCGATCAAGCGGATGACGGAGCAGCTGTTCGGAGAGACGGGCGTCTACGGGCCGGACATTCGCGCGCGCATCGAACACCAGAGCAGCATTGACGTGTTCGAGGCGCGCGGCGGGAAGGCCCCGCGCAAACGTCCCGCGCCCCGCGTACGCGAGGTGCACGCCGGCGACGTGGTCGAGGGCAACGGCTGGAAGGTCACGGTAGGCAGGGCTTCGCACGTGCAGCCGTTTCTCGAGTGCCTCGCGTTCCGCCTCGACGGCGCCGACGGCTCGGTGTGCTACTCCGGCGACAGCGGGGCGAGCGAGGAGCTGATCGCGCTCGCCAAGGGCTGCGACATGCTCATCCACATGAACCACTACTTCAGCGGAACGGCGCCGAGTCCGGCGTATCGTGCGGCGTGCGGCAACCACAAGGAGAACGCGGTCACCGCACAACGCGCAGGCGTAAAGACGCTGGTGCTGACGCATGTCCTGGCGCAGATCGACCAACCTCGAAATCGCGAACAGATCGTCCACGAAATTCAGGAAGTCTTCGACGGCAAGGTGATCTGGGGGGAGGACCTGATGCAGCTCACGCTCGCAGGTCCGGCGATCGCCAATATCGAAGGGTATTCGTAAGAGAGCCGTGCTGCGGCGCGTTCGAGCCGTCCTCGGAATCTCGATCGCTCTGGGCGAGAGCTCACGATCATCCGACTCGGTCACGCTCGCAACGAGTCGATCGGATCGACCCGCGTCGCGCGGCGGGGGGAGCGTACCCGGCGACGAACGTGACCGCGAGTACGGTCACGGCGATGGCCGCGTAGGTGCCGGGGTCCGTGGGGCGGATGCCGAAGAGCAACGTCGTGAGCAATCGGGTGGCCGCCAGCGCGGCGATGCCGCCGACGACGAGGCCCGAGAGAGTCACGAACGACGAAGCATCGCACTCGACGCGGTCGGGCTCCGCACCACCACCGCCATCGGTCGTTGCACGTGCTGGGCGTGAGGTACGTAGATCTGTGGCTCCCCATCGTTGCGCGGCCTCGCGTTTCGCACGTGGGGCACCACAGCAATCACGGTGCGCCGTCCTCCGCGGTTCCCCGCCGGGTCCCGTCGCCGAGCGCACCGTGGAATCGATCTCGGGACAGACCTGACGCTGGGACGATCCCCACGAGGATCCCCGTCACGAACGAGACGACGAAGAGAATCCGCAGACGCGGACCCTGGCAGCTGAGGCTGCGTCCTGTCGCCCAATACGTCCGGCGACCACTTGCGCGCCCTCATCGGCCCGGAACTGCCGTTCACCGTGCGAGGGTTGCCGGTGTTGCCTTAACGTCGCACCCTTGGACGGTTTCGGGAGAAACAGCTGCAGTCCTCGTAGGCCTCAGCGCTTGAGCCTGGCAGTTCCACACCTACGTGAGGTGCCGCTCATGATCCTCTTCAGTCCGCGCGTGCTGGTCAGCCTGCCGCGACCGCTCGCCACATTGGTCGCCATTGCGACCATCGTCGCTGCCTGTGGGGGCGGAGGTGGAGATGGAGGTCCGGGTCCGGATACCACGCCCAGGGTCACCGCCGTTTCCATTACCCCTGGGACGGCCACGATCCTCGTCGGCGAGCAGGCGCAGCTCACGGCCACTGTCACCGTCACCAACGGCGCGGCCACGACGGTGGCCTGGACAACCTCCAGCGCCTCGATCGCGACGGTCTCTTCCAGCGGTCAGGTACAGGCCGTTGCCGTTGGCTCGGCAACCATCACTGCCACATCTACGGTCGACGCGACGAAGAGCGCCACCGCGACGGTGACGGTGAATCCGAGGCCGGCAGTCCTCTCGGTCACGATCACGCCCGCTACACCCAGTGTGCTCATCGGTCAGACGCTGGCGCTCACGGCGACGGTCACCGTCGTTGGTGGCGCGTCAACGGCCGTCACCTGGACGTCCTCCAACCCCGCCATTGCCTCCGTCAGCGTCGGGGGCACCATCACGGGCGTGGCGGTCGGGAACGCGAACATCACGGCAACTTCTGTCGCGGACCCGACGAAAGCAGCCACGGTGCCGGTCGTGGTCAATGCGCCGGCACCGTTGGTCGTGTCGGTCGTAGTGACGCCGGCGAATCCGACCGTGGTCGTTGGAGATCAGGTCCAACTCGCGGCAACAGTCACCGTCGTGAGCGGCGCCTCGACCGCTGTCAGCTGGTCCACGTCGAATGCCTCGGTGGCCACGGTGTCGCCCACCGGACAGGTCACCGCCGTTGCCACGGGCGTCGCGACGATCACGGCGACGTCGTCGTTCGACGCAACCAAGAGCGGGAGTACCAGCGTCACGGTCAATCCGCGCCCCGCCGTCGTTTCGGTGGCGCTCTCCAATCCACCGGCCGCGCTCATCGCAGGCACGACGTCCCAACTCACCGCGAGCGTAACAGTGGTCGGTGGCGCGTCGACCGCCGTGACCTGGTCGACATCGAATGCGGCGGTCGCAACGGTGAGTCCTTCCGGACTCCTCAGCGCGGTTGCCCCGGGAACGGTGACGGTTACCGCAACTTCGGTCGCGGACGCCGCCAAACAGGGATCAGCGACGATTCGTGTGGACGCGGCGGCGGTTGTGCTGACCGTGACGGTCGGTCCCGCCACGCTCTCGCTTGCGGTAGGACAGACCGGGCAATTGACGGCGACCGTGACGGTTGGCAACAACGCGTCGCAGCAGGTGGTGTGGAGTACGAGCGCAGCCGGCATCGCGACGGTGGATCAGACGGGAAAGGTGACGGCGGTGGCCGCGGGAGTGGCCAACATCCGTGCAACTGCCCAGGCCGATGCAACGAAGTTCGCCGAGTCGGTCACGACCGTAACCGGGGCCGCTTTTCCGAGCACGGCGACCGTGACAGCGGGCATCTATTCCGATTTCACCCCGGCCTCGGTGGACATTGCGCGAGGGGGATCCGTGACCTGGGTGTTCGAGTCGGTGGCGCACACCGTGACCTTTGCGGCCGGGGCTGGTGCACCTGCCAACATCGGGAGTACCTACAACGACAGCGTTTCGCGAACGTTCAGCTCTGCGGGGACGTTCGGATACAGCTGCACGAATCACAGCGGAATGGCGGGACGGGTCGTCGTACACTAGAACCCCGACCGGTACTGGTTCGACTCACCAGTTGCGCGCGGACTTCGGCCCGTACGCAGCTGGGGTGCGCGCTTTTGAGCGACCGCTGAAGGATGGGCGGAAGAAGGTGGGCACGATGAATCGCCACCCTCCGGCGCGCCAGCGAATCGACCGAGCGGTGGATGCCGCGGCGCAGCTGGCGGTGCGTCAACCCGGCGGAACCACCGTTCGACGAGATTCAACCAGGATCCGCATGTCGGCGTGAAATACAGATGAAATCGGGGCCGCTTGGCGAATCAGGTGCGGATCAGGGGCGTCTGGTGCGTGCCGTCGTTGTCCAGGATGATGTGGACGTCCAGCTCGGGCGGCAAACTGGCGTCGATCTGATCCAGGAACCGTCGGAACTCCACCGAGCGATGCCGCCGCTTCAACGCGGTGACGACCTTCCCCTCCGCGACGTTCATCGCCGCGAACAACGTCGTGATCCCATGGCGCTGTTCGTCGTGCGTGCGGCGTTCGGCCTGGCCGGGGCGCAGCGGCAAGAGCGGCGCGGTCGGGTCCAACGCTTGGATCTGCGGTTTCTCGTCGACGCAACAGACGACCGCATGCTCGGGGGATTGAGATAGAGGCCCACGATGTCGCGGACCTTGTCGATGAGCGGCGGGTCGGGCGAGAGTTTGAAGGTCTCGCTCCGGTGCGGCTGGAGCCCAAAGGCGCGCCACACGCGGCTGATCGTCATCGCACTCAGCCCCGGTGCCGTGGCGAGGTCGCGCGTGCTCCAGTGCGTGGCGCCGCGTGGCGTGCTCTCGAGGGTGCGGACGATCACGTCCTCGATCTGCGCATCGGTGACGCGCCGGGGGGCGCCGGGTCGCGGTTCATCCAGGAGACCGGCCAGGCGCTGGGCGATGAACCGCTGACGCCACTTGCCGACCGTGGCGGGTTCAGACGCAGCCGTCGCGCCCCCATCTGATTGTCCTGATCGCCCGCGCAGGCCAGAATAATCCGCGCTCGCCGCGCCAGTTGGGGGGCACGGCGCGACCGATGCGCCAGCGAGGTGAGGTCCCGTGCTTCAGCATCACTCACGGTCAACATCGCCTTCGCGCGTCCCGTGCGCATGATCGCTCCTCCGAGATCCAAGCATGCGTTAGGCACCCAGTATATCCATTAGTTACTCCTGTTACAAGACACTAGAGCTTCGTTAGGGTAGTGGTAAGCTTGAATCCGTCGCGCTGGAGGTGTGGGCAGCCATTGGTTAGCGTGCTGTAGTCCGCGTCGAAGGTAAACGTACGTGCGCGATAACCCGGCGCCGCGATCGTGAGTTCGAACCGCCCTCCGTTCGATCCAAAGCCACAACTCACAACACACCGCACGGCATCACCTTCGACGGTCGCCTGTCGTACTGGGGCACGTTGGGGATCAACTAGAGCTGCGGGCAAGTACGGAAATCCGCCGATTCGCACGTTGCTGACGAGAACCACCGGGATTGCCGCCCCAGACGCAGAGTCAGAGACGAGTTCTACCGTCACGAGTGGCTCTGCCGCTCGGATAGAACACGCCTCATCACCCGCTAGGCTGCAAGCCGCAAATGCGCCTGCGACCATGACTAGTGCTAAGTATCTCACAACTAGACCTCCACATTGGCGCAACTTTGCTGACACCTCGGTGCGTTCTATTCCGCACAAGACGGGGCCGAAGGCGAGATCGAGACCGCAACGGTAGTCCCACCCGCCGCTCCTGGTGCGATTACCGCAACTCCAACGTCGTACGGCGAACCGCTGTTCGTGACGAGTACGGCCGGAGGTCTTCGTTCAGCGCGGCCACGAGGTACTCGCGGTCGATGTTGCGAGACTTTTCGCGAAGTGCTTTCGTCTTGCGCACGGAGGGGGCGGGTCAGCGAGTCAAGACGCGACTGGGCTGCTATTGGAATGCTCCGAAATTGCCTAACAACCACCACAGAAGCAGAAACACGAGAACGGTGGTGAAACAGCCACCACCGAGTTTCTTCGCCCCGTACCCGGCCACCAGCCCGCGCAGCAGTTTGCTCATGAGCGTGTCCTCCCGCCGCAGCATAGCCCGCCTCGGCCCGAGGGAGCAATTCGCCCCAGGGAGTAGACCAGCGTAGGCCAGGCAGCACCTCTATCCCGACTCCGACGGCGCTGGCACAAACAGCCGCCGGCCGACCGGCCAGACTGTTCCTGCTTAGCTACGCGCGGTTCTTGCGCGATGCCGCCAGGACCAGCGCGATGCCCGCGACGAGAGCAGCGGCCGACGCGATGGGAGTCACCGGAATCCGATCTGTTTCCTTCTTCGTGATCTCCACCGGCCCGAGGTCGGCCACTGTTTCGGACCGTGTGAACGACACACCGCCGAAGACGAAGCCTGCCAGTCCGAGGATGATGAGTACAGCGCCCAGTATTTTCACGTGAGAAGTCCCTTCGAGTGTCGGCTTCTGGTACTGTCGGGTTGGGGTGATCGTTCCGCCCCGCGCACGTCACCTTCGAGGCTGGGCCAGCCTGCGAAGGCCGCGACCCGACGATCCGCCGCCAAAGTACGATGGTCTTCGTATTGACATACGAAACTTCTCGTATATCATGGTCGTAGGAGCGTCAACCGATGGAGAGAACCATGGCGCGAAAGACTATCGTTCCCCAACCCACCAACGCCGAGCTTGCCATTCTGCGCGTGCTCTGGCAGGAGGGGCCCAGCACCGTACGTGACGTGCACGAGCGGCTTCAGGACCGGGAGGTTGGCTACACGACGGTCCTCAAGCTGCTGCAGATCATGACGGACAAGGGCCTGGTGCGCCGCGATGAGAGCGCCCGCTCGCACGTCTACCGCGCCGCATCGGGAGAGAAGGAAGTCAAGCGGCGGCTGGTGTCCGACCTGCTCGATCGCGCGTTCGAAGGCTCGGCCGCCAGTCTCGTGATGCACGCGCTCGAGACGCAGCCCGCGTCGGCTGAAGATCTCGCGCAAATACGTTCGCTCCTCAACGCGCTCGACGAGCGGGGGAACCGATGACCGCTACATGGATTGCCGCCTGGACGCTGCTGCACTTTGTTTGGCAGGGTACCCTCGTCGCCGCCGTGCTGGCGATCGCCCTCGCAGCAATGCGCCGGCAGAGGGCCCACCGTCGCTATCTCGTGTCGGTGCTGGCGCTGGGACTCATGATGGCGCTCCCCGTCGTCACGGCGCTGCGGCTGGCGTCGGCAGTCGAACCAGACGGGAAACCCCTGCTTTCGCCGATGCGGGCTTCGACGGGAGACGGGAGAGAGCCAGATGGCGTTGGGAGCATTCCCTCGGCCGAGACCGCAGCCGCGCCTAACGTGGCGACGGGCGAGATGATGGGTCCTGTCTCGCGCACCGCGGAGCGGTCTGCCGAGCCGGTTGCGATGGTCCGCGAGCGGATTCGGGCGTGGGGTGACAGCATGGCCCCGGTGCTTGTCGTCGTCTGGCTGAGCGGTGTGCTGCTCTTCTCCCTCCGGCTGCTCGGTGGTTGGCGGCGCGTCAGGCGCCTGACGCTGGACGGGACGACGCTGCCGTCGGCCATGGCCACCGCTCGATTGAAGACGATCGCCGCCCAGCTGGGCGTGACCCGTCCCGTCCGGCTGGTCGCGTCAGCGCGTGTGCAGGTCCCCGCGGTCATCGGCTGGTTGAGGCCGGTGCTGCTCATGCCACTCTCGCTCGAGACTGGGCTCTCGACGAGCGAACTCGAGCTGCTCCTGGCGCACGAGCTCGCCCACATCAGACGCCACGATTACTTCGTCAATGTCCTGCAAACCATCGTCGAGACGGCGCTGTTCTATCATCCGGCGATCTGGTGGGTCTCGCGTCAGATTCGTGAGGAGCGTGAGCATTGCTGCGACGATATCGCGGTGGAGTACTGCGGCGACACGAAGGCGTACGCCGAGGCGCTGGTGCGGCTCGAGCACTTCCGTCGCCCGGTGCCGGCCCTCGCCGCTGCGGCCAGTGGAGGGAACCTCGTGCGACGCATCCGGCGGTTGATCGATGGGGGCTCAACCCACGCCGATGCGCGCACCCGGTGGACGGCGCTGCCGCTCGCCGCGGCAGCCCTCACCGGCATCGTCGGTGGCACGCGAGTCCACGCCGAGTCACGGCCGGCACCAACGGCCGTGGTGAGCGTGCCTGCCGGCGAGCCGCAGGTCGCCACGGCGCAGAGCCGCAACGCGCGCCCCGACACCGTGATTCGGTACAGCGGCGCTGCTGCCTCGTTAGGTAGTCGAGTGGAGTGGGCCACGACGGAGGCGCGTCGTGAACGGCGCGCATTGTATTGGATCGGCTACTCCATCGCCGCCGATCCGGATCGCGGATTCATCCATATCAACCGGCACGTGCCCGTCGTGTTCAGCGGCGGCAGTGTCATGACCGGAAGCATGCGCTTCACCAGAGCCGAGGGGATGGTGATCAGCGGCGTACCGCTCGACGACCTGGTCGGTCCGCGGTCTCCCTCCGAGACGATCGTGTTGTTCGGCTTCCGAAATGCCGGAGGCCGGGCCACCCTCGACCGCATCAATCTGAGCAGTGGCATGCTGCCGGTGCACTTCGATGGACGGGCATTGTACTGGCTGGGTGACGGTGCCGACGCCGAGAGCATCGCGCTGGTGCGCCGGCTCTTTGGCGCGACACCGATCCGCGAGTTGAAACACGATCTGATTACGGTGACCAGCACGCACCTGGACGCACCGGCCGTCTTCGCGGCGTTGCGCAGCTGGCTGGCGTCGAACGAACCGGAGGAGACGAGAGCCGAGGCCGCCGAAGAACTGGCGCACGTGCCGGTGCCTGCCGCACTTGCACTCATCGCTCGCACGGCGCGCGACGACCGCTCGCGGCAGGTCCGTCGCGAGGCGGCCGAGGCCCTGGGCGAGATCGAGCTGCCAGAGGCAGCCGATACGCTCGTGCAGCTGGTTGGCGTCCTCGATGACATCGATGTGGCGCGCGAGGCAATCGAAGCGTTAGGCGAACGGCCGGAACCCGTCGCGTTCGACGCACTCGTGCGAATCGTCTGGGGAGACCGTTCGACGGAACTGCAGCGTGAAGCCGTGGAGACAATGGGGGAAACCAAGGACGAACGCCGGACCGTCGAGCTCGAGCGGACGGCGCTGACGCACCGCAGCTCGCAGGTGCGGCAGGAGGCCGTGGAGACCCTGGGCGAGGTGGATGACGCCACCGCAGCCATTCGCATCCTGCGCGACGTGGTCGACCAGGACGCCGTGGACGACGTGCGCCAGGAAGCCGTGGAGACGCTCGGGGAGCTGGACGACAGGCGCGCCTTCACGATCCTCGTTGAGCTGGCGCGCAACCATCGCGACGTCGAAGTGCGGAAGCGTGCCGTCGCCGCGCTTGCCGAGCATGGACGGAAGGACGAGGTGTTCGACATCCTCCGAGAGATGATCCAGGATGCGTCGAGCGAACGCGTGGCGCGTGCAGCTGTGGAAGCGCTTGGCGACATCGACGATGCCCGCGCCGTGCAGTTGCTCGAGTCCACGGCGACACGTCACCCGAGTTCGGCGGTGCAACGTGAAGCCGTTTCCGCGTTAGGTAGTGTCGCGCCGGTCGATGCCGCGTGGCAGGCGCTCGAGCGGATCGCCTTCAGGCACCCGCTGGAGGACGTGCAGCAGGCCGCCGTGGAGGAGTTCGGCAATGTCGACCGCGACGGCGTGGAGGCGATGCTGGAGCGCGTGGTGACGACGCACGAGCGGTCGCGCGTGCGCATCACCGCGGTCGAAGCCCTGGGCAATGTGCACACTGCGCGGGCGCGGGCGGTCCTCGAACGCATGGCGCGCGACACTCGCGACGAGGCGCTGCAGATCGCGGCGATCGAGAGCTATGCGGAGTCGGCGGCATCGAAAGACGCCGTAGCGCTCCTGGCCTCGCTCATCCGCGCAGGCTCGCGTGCCGTGCAGGAGCACGCACTGGAGGAGCTGGCCGGCCTCGAAGACAACGCGGGGCTCGACACCATCATCGAAGTCGCGAGGTCCCATCCCGACCGCGAGTTGCGACGGATCGCGATCGAACATTTGGGAGAGAGTGACGATCCCCGGGCGCACGCGGAGCTCGCGCGGTTGCTGCGCAGCAAGGACTAGGGGATTGGGATTGGGGATTGGGGATTCGGGAGTAGAGGTGACCGGCGCAGTTCGTCCGCCCAGCCGGTGGTCGACATCCAGGCCATCGGCTTCGAGCCACTCAGCGTCCGGCTTCATGCGGCACCGTAGGGTACTCGTCGGTCAAATGCGCACGCCGGTGGTCGTGTGAGGATGGCTCGGCCATCTGCTCGGCACGACCCCGACCCCGGGCGACCGTTTCGAGACACTGGAGGACGAGCGCGGTCCAACCCGTCTGGTGGCTCGCGCCCACGCCGCGACCCGAATCGCCGTGGAAGTACTCGTGGAACAGCACAAGGTCCGACCAGTTGGGATCGTCGGCGTAACGGATGTCGCCACCGTGACAGGGGCGATGCCCATTCTCGTCAGGCAGGAACAGTGACGCGAGCCGCGACGAGAGCTCCTCCGCCACTTCGCGCAGTGTCATCAGCCTGCCGGATCCGACCGGACACTCGACCTTGAGGCTGTCACCGTAGAAGTGATCGTAGCGCTCCAGCGCCTCGATCAGCAGATAGTTCACCGGGAACCAGATGGGCCCCCGCCAGTTGGAGTTGCCCCCGAACAGTCCGCTGCTTCCCTCGGCTGGATCGTATTCCACGCGGAACTCCTCGCCGCCAACGCGGAGGAGATATGGCTGCTCGCGGTGGACGCGCGATACCGATCGCACACCGTACGGTGACAGGAACTCTGTTTCGTCCAGGAGATAGCGCAGCACCCGTTCCAGTCGCTCGCGCGAGGGTATGGCCAGCAGGCGATGCGCGTGGTCGGCGTTGTCGATGGCTGCACGTGTCATGTAGGACGTGTAGCGCGCCAGCTCGGGGCGGTTCTCCAGGAACCAGCGCATGCGTCGTGCGAACCCGGGAAGCCGATGTACGACGTCGTCTTCGATGATCTCGCAGGCGAAGAGCGGAATGAGCCCGACCATGGACCGCACCTTGAGCGGCGTGTTCGCGCCGTCCACATGCAGCGCGTCGTAGTAGAAGCCATCGTGCTCATCCCACAGTCCGGTGCCGCCAAGGGAGTTCATGGCATCGGCGATGGCGATGAAGTGCTCGAAGAACTTGGAGGCCACGTCCTCGTACGCGGGATCCTCCGATGCCAGCTCGAGCGCGATCGAGAGCATCGTCGCGCAGTAGAATGCCATCCACGCAGTGCCGTCGGCCTGCTCGAGGTGTCCACCGGTCGGCAGCGGACGCGAGCGATCAAAGACCCCGATGTTGTCGAGCCCCAGGAACCCGCCCGCGAAGAGGTTGTGTCCCTCGGGATCCTTCCGGTTGACCCACCAGGTGAAGTTGAGCAACAGGTTGTGGTAGGCGCGCGCGAGGAAGACGCGGTCCCGATGTCCTCGTTTGCCCGTCATCTTGTAGACACGCCACACGGCCCACGCGTGAACGGGTGGGTTCACGTCATCGAAGGCGAACTCGTTGGCGGGAATCTGGCCGTTCGGATGCATGTACCATTCGCGGAGAAGCAGAATCAGCTGCTCCTTGGCGAACGCGGGGTCGACACGGGCAATCGGCAGCGTGTGAAAGGCCAGGTCCCACGCCGCGTACCACGGGTACTCCCACTTGTCCGGCATCGAGATGATGTCGGCGTTGTACAGGTGCTTCCACTCGGCGTTGCGGCCGCGGCGCCGTGAGGCCGGCGGTGCGGGCTGTGCGGGGTCGCCTTCGATCCACTCGTTGATGGCGTAGTGATAGAACTGCTTGGACCAGAGGACGCCGGCGAACGCCTGTCGGGCGACGGCGCGCTCGGCGTCGGTGAGATGGTCGGGGAGCCGCCAGGCGAAGAAGTGATCCGCTTCGGCGATGCGCCTTGCAAAGAGCTCCACGTACTCGGCCCCAAACGGTTTGTCGTTCGCGGCGGCGGAGCTGCGCAGTCGCAACTCGACCGTGACCGACTGCGCCGCGGGAATCGTAAGGCGGTAGTGTGCGGCCGCCTTGGTGCCGCTCTGGGCCGGGTTCACGGCTTCACGTTCGCCGTCAACGACGTAGCGATGGAATGCGTCCTTCACCCAGGGCGTGGCATTGGGCGCGCCGAAGAGGCGGTAAATGTTGCTGTCATTCTCCGTGAACAGCAGCCCGGGCACGTCCCCCGACGATGCGACGCCGGCGTCAAAGACGTAGCGGCCCAGCGTTGCGTGTTCCGCCTCGACGACGGCTCGGCCGACCGCGCGCAGCATCGGGCGCGAAGTCGCTGCAGTGGCGTCCGCCCGCGTGGCGGTGCGCCTGGGCGCTCGGGCGTCCTCGCGGCCCCAGGACCAGGTGTTGCGGAACCAAAGCGTCGGCAGCAGGTGGAGACGAGCCTCGTCGGGTCCGCGATTGGAGACTGTCAGGCGGATCAGAATGTCTTCGGGGGATGCCTTGGCATACTCCGCCACCACATCGAAGTAGCGGCCGTCGTCGAACACACCCGTATCGGACAGCTCGTACTCGCGGTCGAGCTTTCCGCGCCGGCTGTTCACGTGGAGCAGATCCTGATAGGGGAAGGCGCGCTGCGGGTACTTGTACAACGCCTTCATATATGAATGCGACGGCGTGGAGTCGAGGTAGTAGTAGCACTCCTTCACGTCTTCGCCGTGGTTCCCCTGCGGCCCCGTCAATCCGAACAGTCGCTCTTTGAGGATAGGATCCTGTTCGTTCCACAGGGCGACGGCAAAGCACAGTCGCCCTTGCCGGTCGCAAAGGCCGAGGAGCCCGTCCTCACCCCATCGATACGCCCGGCTGCGGGCGTGGTCGTGGGAGAAGTAGTCCCAGCAGGTGCCATCGGGTGAATAGTCCTCGCGTACCGTGCCCCACTGCCGCTCGGCGAGGTAGGGTCCCCAACGCTTCCAGTTCGCATCACGTCGAGCGTCCGCTCCCAGACGGTCGATCTCCACAGGCTGCACAGGACGCTCCGCGTTTGGGCTGGCGATTCTAACGACTGACGCTGCAGCGGGCGAATAGAGCGAACCTGGCCGAAGCGCTGCTGTAACATGTGTCGAGTCCCCCGCCAGGCGTAGCGCAGCGGGCGCGAGGTCCGGCGCCGTTTGCGCCCCACGGCAACGGCACTGGGCGCCTGCTTGCAGGTGATTCAGGGGGCACCCACAGACGTGGTCGTCTACTCTCGACAGTGCAGGCGGGCTCCGCAAGATTCGATGCTCCGCTCGGCAACCGCCACCACGTCTCCCCAATCCCGTGTCCCGCTTCGTGCTGTGCCTGACGCTTGCCACTTCGTTGCTGGTGGCGAGCACTCCCCCGCAGGCTCCCGAGCCCCGCGGGGCGCTACCCTACGCCCTCGCCTTCGATACCCGCGACTTTCTGTGGAGTACCGAGCTCGCCGTCACCCGAGACGGCCGCCGCGAGGCCTACGACGTCAAGCAGGCACCGCCCGACAGCAGCCTCGGCGAACGTTACCTGCCTAACGGGACTCCGACGTCGGTGGTGGGAAGCAAGGTTCACGTGACCAGCCAGCGCGACAAACGCACCGTGGTGGTTTGCCCGGCTGGGAACTGCTGGCGCCCGGCCTGGTCTCCCGATGGAACGGCACTCGCCTTCTATTCCGATGCCCAGGGCCCACCACAACTCTGGGTCTACGACGTCGCATCGGGGCGTGCCCGGCGCCTGAGCGACGCGGCGGTGAAGGCCAAACTCTGGACTGGTGATGAACCGCGATGGAGCCCGGACGGCGCTACCCTTTTTGTGCCGCTCGCTCCTGACGGTGAATTTCGGGTTCCCGCGCGACCCAAGGCGCAAACCATCCGCAACGCCGCCGGCGTAACGGTGATGCGAAGCGGCGGGGAGGCCAAAGAGCCGGGAGCCGAGGCGCCGCCGAACCCGCGCCTGGACCATTACATGCGCGAGAATCTCGCCGCGATCGGGGCCATCGACGTGCGCTCGGGCAAGGTACGAGCGGTCGTGCCCGCGACTGCTACGCCACAGCCCAGCGTGCTTCGGGTGTCATCATCCGGGCGATGGCTGAGCTACCTCTCGGTCTTCAAGGATCACGGTGCAACGAATCAGGTCAGCACCATGGATCTCGCGGTAGTCGCCGCTGCCGGGGGACCGGTTCGGACGATAGCGGAGGGACTACCGCTGCTGTATGACTATCACCGCGTGAACTACAGCTGGCACCCGACGAACGACGCGCTGGTGTTTCTGAAAGACAAGAAGCTGTGGTTCGTGGACCTGAGCGGTGGCGACGCGTCGGCCCCGCGTCAGCTTGGCGCGCAACTCGGCGATCTGGCGCCAACGCTCAACTGGTTCACTCGCGACGGGCGGGCTGTCGTCGTGGGAGTGGACCCCAGGGACGACAAGGACTATGGCGACGTCAGGCCCCGCGGAATTGCCGTTGTACCACTGAACGGAAGTGCACCCTCCCGCTTTTCGATCGACGACGCACGCTGGGTGTTCCGCGGTATCGTGAAGTCCGATGAGCGAACCGTCTGGCAACCAGACGTGGCCTCCATCACGCTCGTACTCCAGGATCGGTCGAACGGCGAGCGCAACGTGGTGCGCTTCGACCCGAGCACGGGCGCGAGCCGAGTGCTCTGGCAGGAACTGGGCAGGCTCGACAACCTGACGGGAGGGGGAAGTCATGAGTTCGTCGTCGGAACGTACGAGGATCTGCGCACTCCATCGGACGTCTACCGCTTTTCCGGTGACTTCGCCACGAAGGAACGGGTCTCTCACGTCGATCCGCGGCTCGACAGCGTGACCGTCGGCACGACAGAGATCTTCGAGACGACCGTACCCATGCACGACGGCGCGCTGGGAAAGGTCCGGACCGCGGTCCTTCTCCCTGCGGGCGCCAAGCGCGGGGATCGTCTGCCAGCGATTGTGATGATGTATCCGGGTGGGGACGTCTCTCGTGAGGCAGAGAGCTTTGGCGGAGGACAGACGGTCACGGTACCGACGCTCGTGTTCACCAGCCGCGGATACGCAGTGATTCTCGCCAACATGACGCTGGGCCCCAATCGGGAGGCCGGGAACCCGATGCAGGAAATGGTCGACGTCCTCCTGCCACAGGTCTATCGCGCTGCGGAGCTTGGCTACGTGGACGTGAACCGGCTGGCGATCAGCGGCCAATCGTTTGGGGGGTACGGCACCGCATCGATCATCAGCCGCACGAACCTGTTCCGCGCGGCAATCGCGGTGTCCGGGATCTATGACTTGCCCGGCACCTACGGGCACATGGACAACACCGGCGGATCGTTCTGGATCGGGTGGAACGAAGGGGGCCAGGCGCGCATGGGCACCCACCCATGGGCGAATGTCCGCCGGTATCTCGACAACTCACCCTACTATCAGGCCGACAAGATCTTCACGCCGTTGCTCATCGTGCATGGTGACGAAGACATGGCGTATCACGACGGGCAGAAGCTCTTCACTGCCCTGCGGCGTCTGGATCGTCCGGCGCAGCTGGCATCCTACGCTGGGCAGGGTCACGTGATCTACGAGTGGAAGCGCGCCAGCGCGATCGATGCCGCGCAGCGGATGGTGGCGTTTTACCGAAAGCACCTGGGAGAACCGCCGGTTCGGTCGGCGCCGATCCCATGATGCACCTGCTTCGAGCCATTTGCCTGGTGGGAACACGAGGCCCGGGCACGATGTCGGGTTGCCTCGATTCCGAAGTGGCCGTGTGACTACCGCTAGCGCGGCGTCCAGGCCGGGTTCGCCGCGAACAGTCCGTCCAGAACGCCGACGCGATAGGCAAGGAAAAGCCCGAAGGCGAGGCTGAGCACGCCCGACGCGACGCGCAGGCCGTTCCGGAGGGGGATGCGCTGTGTCCCTTCGGCAGCAAAGGGAATGCCGATCGCCGCCGTGACCAGCATCATGCCGATGACCGTGCCCAGGCCAAACACGAGGAGGTAGAGCACCGACCAGCTCGAGCGCCCGATCGACGCCATCACCAGGAGGGCAACCGCGGCGGAGCCGGCCATCCCGTGCACCACGCCGACGATCAGCGGTCGCAGGAACCGGTACGCGCCTAACGCGCCGAGTTTTCGGTCGAGGCGGCCGAGCGGAGTCTGCGTCGGATCGTGCGGGTGATGTTCGGGCTGGTGGTTGTGCTCATGCGTGTGCACGTAGTCACCGTGGATGTGCGCATGCACGTGCCTCTGCCCATCGGGTCCGCCGGCCACCGGCGCGGTCTCGCGGATCCGCTTGACGAAGCCGGACAGGTTCATGAGGCCGAGCACGATCAGCATGAGGGCCACCGAGAACTCCATCGAGAGGCCCAGGCGTGGCGGGATGACCCAGCCGAACAGGATGATCGCGCCACCGACGACGACGATCGTGAGCGTGTGCCCAATGCCCCACACCGCCCCGACGACCGCGGCGTCCCGGATACGACGATGCCGCGCCACGATTGCGCTCACTGCCACCACGTGATCAGGGTCGGTGGCGTGCCGCATGCCGAGGAAGAAGCCTAACGCGCAGATGGTGAGGAGACTGAGCACGATGAGTGGAGATGGAGAGTGGAGAGTGGAGCATGGAGAATAGCGCATACGTCGGACGAACTGCCTCTGGAGCCGCCGCCGTCCGCATCCGGGTCAGCGCCGAATGGCTGAGGTCGGCGTCAAGCGAATTCTGGCGCATTTGTCCGTCTCGTCGCATGATCTCGGCCGAATAGCGGCGATGGCGGATCATCGCGATATCGCGGCGGGGATATTGCCGTGGACTCGATTGTCC
>JBQTIW010000022.1:0-63807 GCA_052387735.1 Gemmatimonadaceae bacterium | reverse complement strand
GCCGAACGGAGGACTCTGCGCTCCATAGATCGCCTGTGCCGTGAACTGGCCTTCGACGGGTGAATCGCCGTAGATCCACGCCTTTGTCGGTGCGAACAGGTGCGCCTCGGACGACGCAACCGCCGCGGTCAATTGCTGCAGTGGTGCGATGTCCACGATCCAGAAGGAGCGACCGTGGGTTGCGGCAATCAGCTCGTTGTCGCGCGGATGAATGGCGAGATCGTGGACCGGCACCGTGGGGAACCCGGTCATGAACTTCTGCCAGCTCTGGCCACGATTGAGCGAGACGTACACGCCGACGTCGGTGCCGACGAACAACAGGTCCGGGTTCTTCCGATCGTTGCGGATGACGTGCGCGAAGTCCGGTCCCCCTGTCGGCAGGTTCGACGAGATGGACGTGAACGATTTGCCGCCGTCCGTGGTCGCGTACACGTAAGGCGTGAAGTCCCCCGTACGGTGGTTGTCGAACGTGAGGTAGAACGACAGCGAGTCGTGATACGACGGTTCGATCCGGCTCACGTACGTGCCGGCGGGAACGCCAGGGAAGCGTCCGGTGAGGTCGTCCCATTTGCCACCGTCGTTCCAGCTGATCCAGACCTTTCCGTCGTCGGTGCCGGCATAGAGGATGCCGGGGCGAATCGGCGACTCGTTGAGGGACACGATGGTGCCGTACGTCTCTGCTCCGGTGTTGTCCGGCGTGATCCCACCGGTCGCCGAGCGCGACACGCGCAGCTTCATGGAATCGGCGACCGTGAGGTCCGGCGAGATGGGGAACATCTCTTCGCCGCGCTTGGTGGACTTGAGCACGCGATTCGCCCCGAAGTACAGCGTGGTCGCGTTATGCGGAGAGATCAGATACGGCGTATTCCAGTTCCAGCGCAGGTCGAGCATGGCCGAGTCGGTCTTTTGACGCGCGCGGATCGCGCCGAGGCGGCGAGTGAGATCCGGAGTGGCCGGCCTGGTCGTGTCACCACGCTCGATGATCACCGAGTCCTCGTACAGGTCGTATCGCGGACGCCACTGCGGCTTCACGAGACCGGTGCGCTCTCCGGTGGCGAGGTTGAGTCGGGAGATGTTGCCGCCCTGTGATTCGGCGTAGACGGTGTTCGGATCGGTCGGGTCGTTCTGCGTGACGAAGCCGTCGCCGCCGGCGACGGAGAACCACATCGCGTTGCTGATCGGTCCGTTGCGACGCCGACTGGGGCCGCACCACGAATAGTTGTCCTGAGCGCCGCCGCAGACGCGGTACGGCACGGAGAAATCGTAACTCAGGTTGTAGAACTGGCCGATCGGGAGATTGTTCGGAGCGTAGTAGTTGCCGCCCTGGTCGAAGGAGATCGCGACACCGCCGTCATTGCCGACGATCATCCGCTCCGGATCGTTTGGGTCGATCCAGTTCGCGTGGTGGTCCACGTGGACGCCCTGCGTGGCGTTGAGGACCGTCTTGCCGCCGTCATTCGAGACGCGCACGGGCGTGGACGACCAGTAGACGCGATCGGGGTTTCGGGGATGGACGGTGACCTGCGAGTAGTAGAACGGACGGACGTTCTCGTTATTGGTCCGCGTCCAAGTCGCGCCGCCGTCCGTCGAGCGATACAGCCCGCTCGGGCGCTCGGCTCGGCGCGACCCCGCTGCCGGCTTCGCGTTAGGCGCCGTGTCCGCCTCCACCATGGTGTACATCACCCTCGGGTTGGAGGGCGCGATGGCGATGGAGATACGCCCCTTCGTCGTCTCGGGAAAGCCGCCGCCCCTGACCTCGGTCCAGGTCTTCCCGGCGTCGGGCGACTTCCACAGACCGGAGCCCGGTCCGCCGGATTTGAGGAAGTACGGGCCGCGGACCCGCTCCCAGCTCGAGGCCCAGACGACGTCGGGGTTGGTCGGGTCGAGCTCGACATCGACGACACCAGCCTTGTCGGAGATGAACTTGATGAGCTGCCAGGTCGCGCCACCGTCGGTGGTCTTGTACAGCCCGCGGTCGGGGTTGGCATTCCAGATCGCGCCTAACGCCGCGACGTAGACGATGTTCGGGTTCGTGGGATGCACCTGGATGCGGCCGATCGTCTGCGTCTTCTCCAGTCCCATCAGCTTCCACGTCAGTCCGCCGTCGGTGGACTTGTAGATGCCACCGCCGGGCGAGATCGAGTTGCGGGAGTTGGGCTCGCCACTGCCCGCCCACACCTGCATCGTGTCGCTCGGCGCGATGGCCAGCATGCCCATGGAGATCACGCGCTGGTCGTCAAACGTGGGACGCCACGTCTGACCGTTGTTGGTCGATTTCCAGATGCCGCCGGCGGCAGCCGCGACGAAGAAGGTCTTCGACGGCGACGGGATGCCGACGGCATCACTGACCCGTCCCATGAAGTTGGCAGGACCGATCCCGCGCCATCGCAACCCGGCGATGGTCAGGGAGTCGGCTTCGATGGAACGGACCGGGGTCTGCGCTGGCAGGGGCGGGGACGACAGCAGCGCACCGGTGGCGGCAAGAAGAAGAAGCGCGAAGCGGGGCATAACGAGAGCCGGGGGAATGTGAGATCGCCGCGAGGCCTCGGCGGCGGAGGAAGACGATAGCCAAACGCACCGACAGCAGTAAGCGCTGTCTGGTGTCCGGCACGTGCGCGTAGTACCGTTTGCCCGCCCGTCCGCCCGTCCCCCCGTCCGCCCGTGCCCCCGTCACTGATCGCATGACGCCGTTGCTCGCGGCGATTCTCGCCTATCTGGTACTGCAGTTTGCGATCGGGATGTGGGCCTCCAAACGCGTGCGCGACGAGGCCGACTATCTCCTGGCTGGCCGGAAGCTCGGCTACACGCTGGCGACCTTCTCGATCTTCGCGACCTGGTTCGGCGCCGAAACGGTCATGGGCTCCGCCGGCGCGGCCTATCGCGACGGTGCGTCGCTCGCGAACGCGGAACCGTTTGGATACGGGCTGTGCCTGATCGGCATGGGAGTGCTCTTTGCCATTCCCCTGTGGCGTCGCAAGCTCACCACGCTCGCCGACCTCTTTCGTGAGCGGTATT
The DNA here is from genome assembly GCA_052387735.1 of Gemmatimonadaceae bacterium. Taxonomy (GTDB): domain Bacteria; phylum Gemmatimonadota; class Gemmatimonadetes; order Gemmatimonadales; family Gemmatimonadaceae; genus RBC101. The sequence goes on along the minus strand of JBQTIW010000022.1, from coordinate 60,792 downwards.
CGGTCCGCGTCGAGCGACTCGCCGCCATCATCCTCATTCCGGGGTCGATTCTCTGGGCAGCCGCACAGGTGCGAGCCTTTGGCACCGTCCTCACGCTCGCCGGCGTCGAACAGCTCAACGCGGCCATCGCCATGGCGACCGCGTTTGTGGTCCTCTACACGGCCTTCGGCGGACTGCTCGCTGATGCCGTCACAGACATGGTGCAGGGAATTGCCGTCGGGCTGGGCCTGCTCGTGGTGCTGGTAGGCGTCGTGGTGACCCTGCCGACGGACGCCAGCCTCGTGGCGACGCTGATGGCGCCCGGCGCGATCCAATTTGTCCCCGGTGCCGGAGCCTCGTGGATCGATCTGGCGGAAGAGTGGGCGATTCCGGTGTGCGGCTCGATCGTCGCCACAGAACTCGTGAGTCGTGTGATTGCGACGCGGACCGAAGCCGTGGCGCAGCGGTCATCGTTTCTGGCCGGCGGTCTCTACATCGCGGTCGGCTCCATTCCTCTCATCATCGGACTGGTCGGTCGTCACATTGTGCCTGGTCTCGAGGACGCGGAGCAAGTCGTGCCGGCCGTCGCACAACAGCTCCTTCCCACGATCCTCTTCGTCGTGTTCGCGGGGAGTCTCCTGTCGGCGATTCTTTCGACCGTTGACAGTACGCTGCTGGTGGCGTCCGGACTTCTCTCGCACAACCTGGTCGTTCCCGTTCTCCGCATCACCGACGAGCGTCTCAAAGTGCGCATTGCGCGCGCGGGCGTGGTGTTGTTCGGGCTGCTGGCGTTCCTTCTCGCGGTGAAGGCCGAGGGTGTGTTCGCGCTCGTGGAACAGGCGTCGGCGTTTGGCAGCTCGGGCGTCCTGGTGGTGGTGGTGTTCGCGTTGTTCACCAGGTTTGGCGGTGCGCGATCGGCGACCGCCACGCTTCTCGCTGGACTGTCTGTTTACCTCGTGGCGACGTACTCCGGCGCGCGCACCCCCTATCTTCTCTCGCTCGGTGCCGCACTCGTCACCTACGTTGTGAGTGCAGTGCTCGGGCCTCGGTCCGCCTTTACGATCACAACACGTGGCGGCTCGTCTGGGTCGCCGACCCAGACCACGTTCGAATCTGGGATGGTATCAGGCCCGCGGATGGCTGGTGCGGGTGCGCTCCAAAGTTCCGCGAGGCAGCAGACCCTGCCATCTGGCCCCTGCCATCGGCCGGCCAGCCCGGAGGGAAGCGAGCGTTCGTACGCTCTCGCGCGTAACTCAGAGTTGTGGCACCGTTGAGCCGGCGCCGCTTCGCGTGTGCCTACCCCCACCCCGGACTCCGCTCATGATCGCTGGAACCCGCACCGCCCGTGCGCTCCTCGTCGTCGCGCTTTCGACCCTGGCTGCAACCGTCGGCGCGCAGAATCGCGACCGCATCGACGAGGAGTACACAAAAAAGATCAAGGAATTCACGCGAGATCCGCGGATCACGACCGAGCTGGTCGATCACCTGCCGTACTCGGCCACGGTCCCCAGTCCGCTCAAGTTCCACGGTCGCATTATCGGGACACCAGGCGAGCTCACGTACGCCAGGGACATCCAGCGGTACTTCGAGGCGCTGGACAAGGCCAGCGACCGCGTGAAGACGTGGAGCATCGGCAAGTCCGAAGAGGGGCGCGACATGATCGTGCTGGCGGTGGCCGACGAAGCGACGATCCGGAACCTGGACAAGCACAAGGCCGACCTGGCGGCCCTGTCCGATCCGCGCAAGACGACCGACGCGCAGGCTCGCACGATCATCGCCAACGGCAAGATGATGTACTGGCTCACCTCGGGCATGCACTCGCCGGAGAATGGCGGTCCCGAAGCGCTTCAGGAGCTCGCGTATCGCCTGGCCGTCGGGGAGTCCGACTACATCCGCACGATCCGGAACAACGTGATCACGCTGATCACGCCGGTGATCGAGGTGGACGGACGCGAGAAGCAGGTGGACACGTACTACTTCAACAAAAAGCTGCCGCAGGGCTCCACGCGACTGCCGCTGATGTACTGGGGCAAGTACGTCGCGCACGACAACAACCGCGACAACATCGGGCAGTTCCTGCAACTCTCCAGGCACGTGAACAAGTTCTTCCTGGAGTGGCACCCGCCGATCATGCACGACCTCCACGAGGCGTCGAACTACCTGTATGCCTCGACCGGCACTGGCCCGTACAACGAAGCGATCGATGCCATCACGGTGGACGAGTGGTGGATCCTGGCGAAGAACGAAGTGATGGAAATGACGAAGCGCGGCGTACCGGGCGTGTGGACCTACGGGTTCTACGACGGCTGGGTGCCGAACTACATGTTCTTTGCCGCGCACGCGCACAACGCGACCGGCCGCTTCTATGAAGTCCAGAGCTACGGCCCCGACACGTCCACGGTGCGTTTGGGTGCTACGCAGACGAGCCGCGAGTGGTTCCGTCCGAACCCCCCGCTCGCGTCGATCGCCTGGGGGCCGCGCAACAACACGAACATCCAGCAGTCCGCGCTCCTGATCACCCTGAACCACGTCGGAAAGAACAAGGAGACATACCTCGAGAACTTCTGGATCAAGGCCAAACGGCAGGTCGAGAAGGGGAAAACGGGTCCGACGTTCGCGTGGGTGATTCCTGCCAATCAGCGCCGGAAGGCCGAGGTCGCGAGCGTCGTGAACGACCTCAAGGTGCAGGGAGTCGAGTTCCACACCGCGAATGCCGCCTTCAAGGCCGGCACGGTAGACGTGCAGCCCGGGGATTACATCATCCGTGGCGACCAGCCATACCGGATCATTCCGGATATGTACTTCTCGCTACAGAACTACTCGCCGAGCAATCCGCGGCCGTACGACGACACCGGCTGGACGTATCAGCTGATGCGCAACTTCACGGTATCGGCGGTGACCGACAAGTCGATCCTGACCGCGGCGATGAGCCCGGTGCTCGCTGACGTCAAGGCGAAGGGTGGGGTCGAGGGAAGCGGCAGCGTCATCGTGGTGGAGCACACGACCGACAACAACCTGATGAAGTTCCGCTTCAAGCACGCTAATGTTCCCATGCAAGCGGCGGAGGACGACTTCGAGTCCAACGGCAAGAAGTTCCGTGCCGGTGCGTTCATCATCAACGGTGGGGACCGCGCGGCAATCGATGCATCGCTCAAGGACCTCGGGCTCTCCGGCTGGGCGATGGCCGCGGCACCGACGGTGAAGGCGCACGACCTCGACGTGCCGCGCATCGGCTACGTGCACAGCTGGCAGCGCACGCAGGATGAGGGCTGGGTGCGGGCGGCGCTGGATACCTACGGCGTGCCCTACTCGTACTTCGCCGACATCAAGCTCCGCGACGGCAACCTCCGTCAGCAATACGACGTGATCATCTTCCCGCACGTCGGCGGGAATGCGAATTCGCAGGTGAACGGCATTCCCAAGAACAACGCGACGCCGCTGCCGTACCGGAAGTCGGACCAGACGCCCAACCTCGGCGTGCTCGACCAGGCCGACGATATTCGGGGAGGCATGGGCATCGAGGGACTGACCGAGCTCGCGAAGTTCGTGCAAGGGGGTGGTACGCTGCTCGTGGAAGGGTCCACGACGACGATCTTCCCCGAGTACGGCCTCACGACCGGGATCACGGTGGAAGAGCCGGCGGGGCTGTTCGCGCGCGGCTCGGTGATGCGCGGCATCATCAGCGACCGGAAGAGCCCGATCATGTATGGCTACGAAGGTTCGCAACTGCCGGTGTACTTCAACCAGGCGCCGGTCCTGAACGCCGGTGGTGGCGGCATTCCTTCGGAGTTCGCCGCCTTTGCCGGCGGTGCCACCGGGCCCAGTCAGAACATCACACCGATGGCGACGCGGCTTCGCCTGTCGCCGTGGGACAGCACCACTGCACCGCGCGCCGCCGGGACGCCCGAGCCCTCGCAGGCGGACCAGTTCCGCGAGATGGCGCGGCAGTTCGGGATCAATGTGGATCAAGGGCGGCCACGCGTAATCATGGCCTTCCCGCAGAACCCTAACGACATGCTGTTGTCCGGAACCCTGCAGAACGGCAACCTGTTGTCAGGTCGTGCGCAGGTGGTGGATGCGTCGGTGGGTCAGGGACACGTGGTGATGTTCGGGATCCGGCCATTCTGGCGCTGGCAGACGCACGGGACGTACTTCCTTGGCTTCAACACGATCCTGAACTGGAACGATCTCGGGGCCGGTCGCGAGCAGCGGACGGGCACGCCTACCAGCCTGCAGGAGCGATAGGCTCGGGACTCCGGATTCGCGAGAACGGGAAGTCCACGCTCGGGAGTCGTGCGTTAGGGTGACGAGGGGCTGGGTAGACCCGGTCCCTCGTTTCTTTCACAGTCCCCAACGTCCAATCCGGAATCCCGAATCATTCCGAATCCCGAATCCCGAGTTCTCCCGAATCCCGAATATCAGCTCACGTCCGCCATCGTCTTCCCGACGAGCGGCATCACCTCGGTGGCGAATCGCTCCATCTCCTCCAACTGCGGACTGCACTGAAGCAGCAGGAGGTCGACTCCCGCCTCGTGGAACGCATGCACCTGTTCGGCTACCTGTTCACCTGTCCCGATCAGTCCGGCGCGGAGGCCGCGGTTAGAAACGGAATAGTCCTCGAGACTGACGCGCTGCTCGAGCTGTGTGTTCCCCACCCAGTCCTGATAGTTGCGATAGCCCGGTGAGCCCGGGGTGACGTTCGTGATGCGCGTGAGCTCCTCTTTCACCTCGGCGTCGCCGTCCCGAACGATCGCGTATGCAGCCACGCCGAACTGCAGCGCCGGAAGATCGATGCCCGACGATTCCGATGCGCGCTCACGGCGTTCGCGCATGTCGCGCACCTTGTCGGCGATGCGAGCCGGCGGATCGCCGTGCATCACGTACGCGTCGCACGCACGCGAGATCAGCGCCTTGGCCTTTTCCGACTCACCGCCGGCGTAGATCACGGGTCGCGGCACGCGGACCGGTTTGGGCTCGAGGACCAGCTCCTCCGTCTGGTAGTAGCGGCCCGAGTAGTTGAACACGGGCTGGTTCCACGCGCCGTCGACGACGTCGAGCCATTCGGCGGTGCGCCCATATCGATCGTCGTGCTCGTCGAAGGCCGCGCCGTAGCGGCGGGCCTCGTCCTTCCACCAGGCGGAAACCACGTTGAGACTCCGCCGGCCGTTGGAAATACGGTCGATATTCGCCGCCTGTTTGGCCAGGATCGCCGGCGGGTGAAAGCTCGGCCGCACGGCGACCATCAGCTCGAGTCGTTCCGTGACCGCGGCGAGGGCGGCAGCGGTCGACCAGGCGTCGAGTGACGGCGCCTCGATGCCCTTGATGTCGTTGAGCAGCAGCTCGGCGACGAGGGTGAGGTCATAGCCGATTTCCTCGCTTCGCTGCGCCAGTCGCTTGACGTAGGACCAGGAGGCGTCCATGCGCTCGTCGTCGACGTTGCGCAGCCAACCTCCAAAGACGGGAAGCCAGTAGCCGTACCTCATGGCAGCACCAGCTCGTGTAGGGACTCTGTCGGGAAGGCGCTGGTGGCCCGGTGCTCGTCGGCGCGCGCCTCGAGGTAGTCCACGAACTGCTGCCAGGGATCGAATCCGATGACGTTCACGGCATCGGCGACGAAGTTCGACAGGGCGTTGATGTCGTAGTAGTAGTGACGACCGTCCCGTGCATCGACGAGGAACTCGATCCCACCGACGTCGAGCTGTGCCGCGCGGGCAATGCGCTCGACCTCGGCGATGATGTTCGCCGGCGGGCTGGCGCTCTCCACGCGAAGTCCCGTCCTTGGCGCGTCGACGGCGCACGCGCCGCGCACCAGCTCCACGCCACCAGTCGTCTGGCACGCGTCGGCCGGGCAGAGGTCGAACGAACCGACGGCGGGAAACACGTTGATCGCGTAGAGATACCGGCCGCCTAACGTCTCGATTCTCGTGATGTGACCATCCTGCAGCGGCGCGGCCTCCTGTACCAGCGCGGTTCCGTCCACGCCGAGCGCGACCGTGCCGGCGTCAACCGCGGCGGCGAGTGCGGCCTCTGTGTCGAAACGCGTGATCCCCGCGCCCGATCCTCCAACATTGGCCTTGATCAGCACCGGGAAGCGCAAGTCGCGCGCCGCCTCGACCGCCTGCGACGCATGGTTGACGACGCGTGCCGCCGGGAACGGGAGTCCCAGCTCGTGCAGCAGGTCGAGCTGATTTGCCTTGGACAACTCGAGACCGTAGACGTGCGACCCATTCACGACGGGAACGCCGAGTCGTTCCAGATGTCGCAGCCAGTGCAGCGTGTGGAAGGTGGATTGCGCATGTCCGCGCAGGTACGCGGAAGGGGAGGCGCGGTTCACGACCAGCGAGTAGTCCGGGGGCGACTCGTCAGGCACCCAGCGGTGGGCCGCGGCGTCGAGCCGCACCCAGGGAACACCGCGCCTGTCGAGCTCGGAGAACAGCGGCCGGAACCACTCCGGGTGCTCGTGATAAACGGCAATGGGGCGCCGCGTCGTGCTCGACTCTCTCGACATGTCATCCTCCTCGTGTGGAACAACGAATCCCGCACACGCGAAGAACGATCCCGAATCCGTGTAAAGGATCTGTGAATCGAACAAGAAACCGGGGCAACCATGTGCTGGCCGCCCCGGCTCTCGCGTTTTAGCACTTTGTTTAACGTGGCGGCAATAGGCGGCAAATCACCACGAGCTTCGATTCTGGTCTTACGGTAGTACGAGAGACGTTTTACGTCAAGCGGGGGAGCGGCGAGCGGAGTTCGGAAGGACTGAGCGCCGCAAGAAACGGATTTCGGTCCCCGCTCCCCGCTCTTCTTCAGCTCGCCTTCACGTACGCGCATCCCGCTTCTTGCGCCCTCACGGCCGCAAACACGCCAGACGGTTGCAGGATCACCCCGGGGATCATCGCCGCCACCGCACGCTTGCGCGCCTCATCGTCGCTCACGCCGTCGGCTTTCTTCACGAGCTCCACGCAATCCTGGAGCGCAAGATTGCACGCGAGAACCGTCACGCCGCGAGCGAGTTGCTTGTGGACACCGGCCTGATTGAAGGGGGCGGGAATACCGTCCTTCTCGTCCAGCAGCGCTGGGTTCTTGTCGGTCGGCGCGTTTGTCAGCGGGTGCGTCACGCTCTTCGTCTTGCCAAGCCCGTACCTGTCCCAAAACGACTGCTGCATGGCGAGCGCGATCGCGTTGTGGCGCAGGATCAGCACCGGTGACAGCTCTGCGGCCGTCGCCTTCACGACATCCATGTACTGTCCGGCCCAGGCCGAAAGGCGCCACACCCCGTACCCGCTCTCGACTTCCGAGCAGTCGAAACAGGCCTTGTATCTCCCCTTGAGCTTTCCTGCCCAGCTCAGATCCCAGGCGATGCCTTGATGAACAGCACCGCGCAAGTCAGGCGGCAGGGTGTTCCCCAGGGCGGCAACGCCCGACAGACCGACAGTACCGGCCACCAGATGTTGAACGAAATCGCGACGTGACGTTTCCATGGAAAGTGCTCCGGGCGAAGAGTCGATGCGGCTACAATAGCACTGGCGTCCAGAGGGTTCCCGGCGTATTCAGAGCACGTCCGCCCGCGACTGCGGGCGTTCCGAACCGGCGCTGGAGCATGAGCACTGGCGGTGCCCCGAACACGAATGCTCCCACTGTCCCGATCGAACCGGACGGCCTTCACGACCTGGGCCGCCCTCCCGCCCAGCCGGATCAGGCCGCTTTCGCATGCTGACACCGACTCACACGTCAATTCCCGATTCGCTATGCACGAACGACACGCGCGCGCCCTCCCGCTAACCGCCATCCTGTCCCTCTGCGCGACGCTGCTCCCCGCGCAGCAGCCACACGGGTGGCCGACTGGTCGCGCAAAAGTGAAGTTCGAAGTCGAGATCCCGGCCTCGGTGCGCTCCGAGGCCACGACGGGTCGCGCATTCGTCATGCTGGCGAGGACCAACACGACCGAGCCTCGCTTTCAGATCGGTCGGATCGGCGTCCCGATGTTTGGCCGCGACTTCGTGCAGGTGGGCCCTGGTGGCGTGGCGACCGTGGACGGCACCGATCTGGGGCATCCGGTCTGGGATCTCGCCGACATCCCGGCTGGAGAGTACTGGATACAGGCCATGGTGAGCGTCTACTCGGAGTTCAGACGCGCCGACGGCAAGGTCGTGTGGATGCATGACGATCAATGGGAAGGGCAGCAGTGGACCCGCTCACCGGGGAACCTCTACTCCACACCTCGTCAGGTGCGCCTCGATCCGACGAAGCCTTCGGTGATTCGGCTCGTCGCCGACCAGAAGATCCCCCCGATCCAGATGCCGGCGAATACCGCGTGGGTGGAGCGCTTTCGGTTTGAGTCACCTTCGCTCACGAGGTTCTGGGGCCGGCCGGTGTATCTCGGGGCCACGGTGCTCCTGCCGAAGGACTACAAGACCGCAACAGGCAGCTACCCCATTCTGTACGAGCAGGGGCACTTTTCCACCGGAAATCCGCTGCGATTCGAAGAGGGTGCTGAACTCCACCGGGAATGGGTGAAGGACAACTTCCCCAGGATCCTCGTTGTCACCTTCCAGCACCCCAATCCGTATTTCGACGATTCGTACGTCGTGAACTCGGTGAACGTCGGACCGTATGGTGACGCGGTGATGCAGGAACTGATTCCCGAGGTCGAGAAGCGCTACCGCGTGATCAGGGAGCCGTGGGCGCGCTGGCTGCACGGCGGTTCGACCGGCGGCTGGGAGGCGCTCGCCCTGCAGCTCTTCAACCCCGATTTCTTTGGCGGCACGTGGGCGTACTGCCCGGATCCGGTAACCTTTACGGACGTGGAAGGCATCAACATCTATAAAGACGACAACGCCTTCCACAAGCAGATCACGGAGTGGCATCGCACGCCGACGATCAATTCCCGGGAGATCAATGGTGAAGTGCGACAGACGTCGCAGCAGCGCAACTGGATGGAGCTGGTCAACGGCACGAAGGGCCGTTCGGGCCACCAGCTCGACATCTGGTCGGCCGCGTACGGACCGTTAGGCGACGACGGCTACTTCAAGCCGGTGTTCGACAAGAAGACGGGGAAAGTGGATCACGTAGTGGCCGAGTACTGGCGCGAGAATTACGATTTGCTGCACTACCTCAGGAAGAACTGGCACACGGTCGGCCCCAAACTGGTCGGCAAACTGCACATCTACACGGGCGACGCCGACACCTACTTCCTCGATCGCGCCACGCGAGAGCTCGAGGCCTGGATGAAGACCACGCAGAATCCACACGACGAAGGCCTGTTCATGTACGGTGACCAGAAGCCGCATTGCTGGAGCGGTCCGGTCACGCAGGCCGAGCGGCTGAAAGAGATGGCGCAGCACGGCCTGCGCCACATGCCTGCGGGGACGACCACTCCCTGGTGGAAGTACTGAATCATTCTCTGCTCGCACACCGATCGCACCACTCCCCCAACTCTCTCGGCCCATGACACGACCCTGGTTTGCTCTTCTCGTTGGACTGGCCCTCACGAGCCAGTCCGCGCACGGACAGAACAGGCAGATCACCGGAACGGTGGTAGAAGACGGGAGCAATGCACCGATTGCCTCGGCGCAGATCCAGATTCGCGGTACGACGACCGGCGTGCTCACTCGTGAAGACGGGACGTTCTCGCTGCGTGCTCCCGCTGGTGACGTCACGTTGGTCGCGCGGCGTCTGGGCTATCCGCCGGTCGAGGCCGTGGTACGCGGCGCCGAATCCGAGGTGCGAATCACGATGCGTCGCGACGCGCTCAAGCTCGATCAGGTCGTCATCACCGGCCAGGCCACGGGCATCTCGCGCCGCAACCTGCCGACGTCCATCGCCAGTGTGAGCGCCGAGGACGTGGCGAAAGTGTCGTCGCCAGCTGTGGACCAGGCGCTCCAGGGCAAGATCTCGGGCGCCCAGATCTCGACGAGTACCGGAGCGCCCGGCGGTGGAAACCGCGTCCGGATCCGCGGGATCTCCTCGATTCTCGGCAGCGGGCAGCCATTGTACGTCGTGGACGGTGTGATCACGAGCGACGTATCGATCGGCACCGGCACGAACCGCGTCACACGCGCCGCCGGGAGCGCGATCTCCGCGGTGACCCAGGAGGCGCCGGTCAATCGCATCTCCGACCTCAATCCCAACGACATCCAGAGCATCGAAGTGCTCAAGGGGTCAGCCGCGGCGGCCATCTACGGCTCCAAGGCGTCGGGCGGTGTCATTCTCATCACCACCAAGCGCGGGCAGGCGGGGCGGCCGCAGTTCAATCTGCGTGGTGGGGCCGGGACGTCGCGGCTTGCCTACCACCAGGGGTCACGCCACTTCCAGTCACTCCAGGACGCGCTCCGGGTCTGGCCTAACGCGACGCCGCACTGGAATCCGGATCTCAATCTGGACTACGAAGACCTGGCCTACAGCCACAAGCCCTTCAACAAGGAGGCGACGCTGTCGGTCAGCGGTGGGTCACAGGACACGCGCTATTTCGTGTCCGGAACCGGCCGCGACGAAGAAGGCATCGTGCGGAACACCTTCGCGCAGAAATACGGACTCCGCGTGAACCTCGACCAGCGCCTGTCCGACCGCATGGAGTTGCAGGTGGGAACGGAGGTACTCCGCACGCTGAGCGACCGCGGACTCTTCGGCAACGACAACGCTGGCAACTCGATTGCGTACACGTTGACCAAGATCCCGAGCTTCCTCGACCTCCGACAACGGGCCGACGGGACGTGGCCGGTGAACCCGTTCTACAACTCCAATCCGCTGCACACGATCGAGTTGATCAAGAACGAGGAAGGCGTGTGGCGCAACATCTCCAATGCGCGACTCACGTGGGACGTGTGGGCAAACAGCAAGCAGTCCCTCCGGTTCGTGGGCTACGGCGGGGCGGACGTTTTCCAGCAGCATAACGAGGTGTACTCGCCCCCCGAGCTGCAGTACGAGCCGCTGGACGGGCTGGCCGGTACGACGGCGGTCTCCAACGGCTACAACACCCAGACGAACCTCAACCTCAATGCGGTGCACGAGTGGCGCCCATTCTCGCGCTGGACCGCGACGAGCCAGCTGGGCACGCAGTACGAGCGCCGCAAGTTCGGCGTGAGCCGCGGTGCCGGCCTGGGCCTGCTCGGCGGGCTCGAAGTCGTGACGGCCGGGACCCAACGCGAAGTGGACGAAACGCGACTTCTCACCGAGGACTACGGCCTGTTTGGGCAGACCGAATGGCTGTACAACGACCGCCTGCTGCTGACGGTTGGCGCCCGCGCCGATCGCAGCTCCAACAACGGCGATCCGGCCAAGTTCTTCGTTTTTCCCAAAGCATCGGCATCGTATCGACTCCCGGGCCTGATGCCAGGGAAGATCGACGAGCTCAAACTGCGCGTTGCCTACGGCGAGACGGGCAATCAGCCCCTGTACGGGCAGAAGTTCACCGCGCTCGACCTGTCGAACATTTCGGGGCAGGGTGCGTTCCGCATCGGCACCGCGCGTGCGGCATCGGGTCTGCGACCGGAGCGACAGCGTGAGTTCGAGGTCGGGTTCGACGCCGCGATCTTTGGCAATCGCGGGACCGTGGACCTCACGGCGTTCCAGCGGGACATTTCGGACCTCCTGATCCAGCGAACGCTGCCGCCCACGAGCGGCTACGCGACGGAAGTCTCCAATGGAGCGGAGATGCGGGTGAAGGGGCTGGAGAGCACGATTTCGCTCTACCCGATCCAAGGGTCTGGCCTTTCCTGGAACTCCCGAATCAACTTCGGCCTCAATCGGAGCGAGATCACCAGCTTGCCAGTGCCGGCGTTCCTGTTAGGCACCTTCCAGGTGGGCGCCGTGAAGATCGAGAAGGGGAAGTCGGCCACCCAGCTCTACGGCAACGACACACTCCCCGAACCGGGACGCAAGCTGTATCCCAACGGCGTCCTGATGGGCGACGGAAACCCCGACTGGACCGCCGGCTGGTCCAATGAGCTGCGGTGGAAGCGCGTCTCGGCGTTCGTCCTGATCGACCGCCAGCAGGGCGGCATGCTGGCCAACGGCACCTGGCGTCACTACGACCTCGGGCAGAACTCACGCGACTACGACCAGCTCCTGCCCAGCGGGCAGAAGATCGGCGAGTTCCGGCGCACGACGTACCTGTCGGTCACCAGCATCTACTATCAGGACGCGAGCTACACCAAGCTTCGCGAGCTCACGTTAGGCTACGACCTGCCGCCGAGCCTCGTCCAGGGCCTGTGGGGCCGCATTTCGGGGGCCAGGTTGCAACTGAGCGGCCGCAACCTCTACTGGTGGACCGACTTCCGGGGTGGCGACCCCGAGGCACAGAACTTCGGAGGCGGCGGTGCGCCGGACAACGTGCAGCGCAATCGGGAACTGGCGGCCTATCCGGCCAGCCGCTCGTTCTGGCTCAACCTCAACGTGGAGTTCTGACCGATGCGCACGCGAATCCATTCCGCCCCGCGGCGGCTGGCGACCGTCGCGATCGTCGGCGCGGCCGCGATGATCGTTGCCTGCAAGTAATTCACCGTTCCCAATCTCAACTCGCCTAACGTCGATCAGCTCCTCACCGCTCCCAAGGCGTCGGTCGTGAACACGACCGCGCTCGGCCTGCTGGTGGGCGCGCGCGGCGTGATCGGCACCTACGCGTCGCAGCTGGGCGTCTTCGGGAGGGAATCCTACAATCTCGACCAGGCCGAGGCGCGCTTCACGCTCGCGTGGCTGGCACAGCCGCTCACGCCCGGCGGCTTCGGCACCGACCTCGGATGGTCGGCAACGTACCGGCAGATCCTCACGGCGCAGACCATCCTCGACATCGTCGACAAGGTGCCGGACTACACGGCGGCGCAAAAGGAGGCGCTGAAGGGCTACACCAAGACCTTCATGGCAATGGCCTTCCTCGACCAGCTGCGGGTGCGCGATACGTTCGGGATCGTGCTCGAGGTGGATCCCTCTGCGCAGAACCTGGGTGCGTTCGTCACGCGTGAAGAAGGCTTTACCCGGGTGGCCCTTCTGCTCGATGAGGGCCGCACGCACCTGACCAACGGCGGCGCCGCGTTCCCGTTCACGCTCCATCCGGGGTTCACGGGCTTCAACACGCCGACGACCTTTGTGCGGTTCAACCGCGCAATCAAGGCGCGCGCCGAAGTCTATCGCGGCCGCTGGCAGGATGCGCTCACCGCGCTCAACGAGAGCTTCCTCTCGACCGCGGCAACGACGGCCGCGGCTCTGGCGACCGGCGTCTCCCACGTGTTCACGACCTCGTCTGGCGACGCGACCAACGGGTTGTTCGATCCCGCGCCGCGAGCGCTGGTAGCGCACCCGTCGATCCTTCCCGACGCACAGTTGCGGGCGAATGGTCAGCCCGACCTGCGCACCAGCAAGGTCACGACGGGCGCGACGCTGTCGAACCAGGGCGTGACATCGAGCCTTCGGTTCACGATCTACCCGACGAACATCACACCGATACCGGTGATCAAGAACGAGGAACTCATTCTGTTGCGCGCGGAGGCCAACAATGGTCTGGGCAATCGCGCGGCCACGATCTCGGATCTGAACTTCGTCCGCGTGAATTCCGGCGGTCTCGCACCACTGCCGGACACCTTCTCCGGCGACCTGGTGACCGAGATTCTCTACAACCGGCGCTACTCGTTGTTGTTCGAGTACGGCCATCGCTGGCACGACATGCGGCGCTACGGCCGGCTGAATCAGCTGCCGAAGGCACTGCCGAGCCATCTGATCTACCCCATCGTGCCGCTGCCGTCCGACGAGTGCAGCCAGCGGACACCACAACCGAAGGGTTGTGTGCAAGTCAACGGGATATGAGCGGGTAATCGGGTAAACGGGTACGCGGGGCATTGGCGAGGCGCCGATGCCCCGCGTTGCGTTCCGGTACAGATTTCGGCGCACCTCCATGGCCGGGAGAGCCCTTGCAAATTCTTCATCACAAGCGGGAACGAGCGGGCCTGCTGATCGCCGTGCTGGGGGTCGCGATTCTCATCGCCATCTCTCCGTTCGCGGTCGGGCTGCTCGGCGCCGCGGTGCTGTACGTGCTCTGCGAGCCGATGTACCGCCGGCTGAGGCGCCGACTCAAACCCGATGCTGCTGCGTCGCTGACGCTGCTGTTCGCGATTCTGGTGATCGCCATCCCCGTGATGTGGATCATCGCCCTCGTCGCGGATCAGACGCCCGACATGTTGCGAGGTGTGCAGGAGTCGAATGTGTTCGCGAGGCTGAGTGAGCTGCCGCGCCTCGGCCGGATTGATGTGGGGGCTGAGATTGCGAAGGCGAGCAGCGCATTCCTGCAGCGGTTCTCGGAGTTTGCGCTCGGTTTTGTCGGCGGGGCCGCCCGGGCCACGCTGAACCTCGTCATTTCGTACTTCGCGCTCTACTACATGTTGGTGTCGGCCGACCATTCATGGAGCACCTTCCGCGACTTTCTTCCATTCTCGGAGGAATCGGCGGAGGAACTGAAGGAGCGTTTCTACTCGGTGACGCATGCCACCGTGTTAGGCACCGTCCTCACGTCGGTCCTGCAGGGAACGCTGATTGGCTTTGGCTTTCTCCTGGCCGGTCTTCCCAATCCCCTGTTCTGGGGCGTCGTGACCGGGTTCGCCTCGATTCTCCCTGTGCTGGGGAGCGCGCTCGTGTGGCTGCCTGGGGTGCTCGTGCTGCTGGCGCAGCAGCGCTACGGATCGGCGGTCGTGCTTCTGGTGGTGGGTGCGGTCATCGCCAGCAACATCGACAACGTCATCCGGCCGCTGGTATATCGCCGCGTGTCGAATATCCATCCCCTCGTGACGCTCGTCGGCGCGTTTGCCGGCGTCAAGTACTTCGGCTTGTTAGGCGTGCTGCTGGGTCCCCTCGCGATTCAGTACTTCTTCGAGTTCGTGCGGTTGTACCGGAAGGAGTACGTGAGCGGGAGCGTCCGGGCCGAAGCGCCGGGGACGGGAACCCCGTCGCCGGGAGTGTCGCCGGCGTGACGGAGGGGGAGTGTCCAGGACCTCCAGTGCACGGGCGCGCGCGCGGCCGCGTGCTTGGTCTGTTGCCGGGATTTGGAGTGGCGTCCGTCATCGCGCTGGCGGCATGGGCCATTGCTCCGTGGCTGGGCTCGCGGGTGCGGCTCGTGCCCGACGCGGTCGTGCTCGCCCTCCTTCTCGGCCTCGGGCTCCGCGGTGTCTGGCGTCCCTCGCCGACCGTCGACCGCGGTATCGGCGTGGCCGCCAGGGTACCGCTCGAGCTGGCGATCGTGCTGCTCGGTGTCTCCACCGACCTGCGGCTCCTGGCTGGTGGCGGGGCCTGGCTTGCCGGGAGTGTGATCACCGTGACCGCAGTCGCGTTAGGTGCGGGGGTGCTGATCAGCCGGGGGATGGGTCTGTCCCGGACGCACGCGCTGCTGGTGGCATCGGGCAACGCCATCTGCGGCAATTCGGCCATTGCCGCTGTGGCGACGGTCGTGCGAGCGCCGGTGGCGGAGGTGGCATCGTCGATCGCTTTCACGGCTGTGTTGAGCATCGGGCTGGTGCTTCTGCTCCCGGTGGCCGGCGTGCTGCTCAGTCTGACGGATCTGCAGTTTGGCGCGCTGGCCGGAATGACCGTGTACGCGGTGCCGCAGGTGCTGGCCGCGACGTATCCCGTGAGCGCACGGGCGGGGGAGGTCGGCACCCTGGTGAAGCTGATCCGCGTGCTGCTGCTGGTGCCGTGGCTGACGATCCTGGCATTCCGCGAGCGACGGCTCGGTGGCGCACGCGTGGGTCCACGGCCGCGGCTTGCGCAGGGGGTGCTCCCCCCTTACGTCCTGCTGTTTCTCGCGTTGGCGATGCTGCGCACCCTCGGGCTGGTCCCCGAATTCGTGATGCCCCCGGCGCGCGCCGGATCGCACGCCCTGACGACGCTGGCGATGGCCGCGTTAGGCCTGTCCGTCGAACCCGGCGCGATCCGCACGGCAGGGTGGCGCACGGCGGCCGCGGCGACCGCCGCCCTGCTCGTGCTGTGCCTCTGCGCGCTGCTGGTCATTGCCAACGGGTGAACGGTCACCCGTTGCGCTCAATCTCTCCTCAACAGCTCCAGGAACCCATCCGCGGTGACCGGCTCGGAGAACAGCGCACCCTGCCCGTATTCGCACTTGAACCGGAGGAGCTCGGTGAGCTGCTCTTCCCGCTCGATCCCTTCGGCCACCGTGCGCAGGCGCTTGAGCTTGCCTAACGCGACGATGGCACGGGTGGCCGCGTGTTCCTCGGGGCGGCGGTTCACCTGGCTCACATAACTGCGGTCGATCTTGAGGATGTCGACGGGAATGTCCGACGGGTCGCCCAGCGCCGCGCCTCGTGAGCCGTAGTCGTCGATCGCGATGCGGACGCCTAACGTGCGCACCAGGCGCAACCGGTTGAGCGCGTCGACCTTGTTCTTCGCCAGACCCGCCTCGGAGATCTCCAGCACCAGCCGGTGCGGCTCGATCCCGCTGTCGCGCAGCGCATCGGACACGTCGTCGACGAACTGGGCATGCAGCAGCTGCTTTGGCGTGATGTTGACCGTCACCGTGAGGGATCGGTCCGGGCCGATGGATTCCTGCCAGACCCGCGCCTGACGACAGGCCTCGCGCAACACCCAGCGCCCCAACGGCACGATCAGGCCGCACTCCTCCGCCACCGGGATGAAGGCCGCGGCCGGGACCAGCCCGCGCGTGCGATGATTCCAGCGCACCAGCGCTTCGACCCCGGCGATCCGGCGGCTGCGCAGGATCACGATCGGCTGGTAGACCAGCGAGAACTCGCCCTGATCGATCGCCCGCTTGAGGTCATCCTCCAGACGCGTATGGGCCAGCGCGGGTTCGTGCACACGGGCATCGAACAGCTCGCACGCGCCGCGGCCGCGGCGCTTGGCCGCTCGCAGCGCGACGTCGGCGTGACGCAGCAGGTCGTCGACACTGTCGTCAGGCGTCGCGCTGGCAATGCCGAGGTTGGCGTTCCCGATAAAACCCAGGGCCTCGATCTTGATCGGGACCGCGAATGACTGTCCGATCCGCTCGGCGACCTGCACGAAGTTGCTCTCGTCGGCCATGTCCTCGAGGAGGATTCCGAACCGCGCGTTTTCAAACCGCGAGGCGGAATCGCTCGAGCGCAGGCACGTCATCAGGCGATTGGCCGCCCCGGCGATGATGCGCTCCAGCTGCTCTACCTGGGGCCGCACCGTACCGGCGCGAAAGTCGTCGAACTCCAGGATCAGGACGGCAAGCGGCAGCTGCTGGCGATGCGCGCGCGCCAGAGCGTGCTGCACGCGGTCGCGAAAGAGCGCGCGTGACGCGAGGCCGGTGAGCGGGTCGCGGAGACCGTCGAGCTGGGACGCGTCAGGGTCGCTCGCAGGCGCCTCACGAATCGCGAGCACGAGGCATCGCTCGGGTGGCGCGTCGGCGAGACGAGTCGCGGTGCACTCGGTGTCGACGAACGCTCCGTCGGCGGTGCGCACACGCCAGCGCTGTGGCAGGTGAAGTTCGGCGCCTCCCGCAACACGCGATATGGCCTGCGACGCCTCGGCCACGCAGTCCTCGTGAAGGAGGCTCGCGACGCGACGACCACGCAGCGTCGGCGGGGCAAAACCGAGGATGCGCTCGATGCCCTTGCTTGCCTTGGCGACCACGCCGTCGCGACCAACGATCAACACCGCGTCAGACAGCTTCGACAACAACAGTTCGTCCGTCATTCAGCGCTCTGGGGGAGGTCCTCACTACTGAGGACGAGTGAAGTGCAGGCGGCGTTCCAAGAATCAGCAGGCGCGTGCCGCGGCTTAACCGTTGCGGCACCACTACATACGAAGTGTGGCGGAACTGCGGCGGCGTCGCGACGCGCGAATATGGGGAGGAAAAGCGACAGGGTGTAGCAGAGGAGGGATGGGCACGCAAACATACCGGTTGCACCTTGCTCCGGAAGTCAGCCGTGCCGCATTGGAACACCCCAATTCGGTCCTCCCGTTGGCTCACGAAATCGCCTAGCATGTGCCTGCATGCATGGCGAACTGAGCCCCGATTGGGGGTAGTATCACGACGACCCGTTTCCTTCTGTGACCGTACTCAATCAGCTCGCTCGCGTTCACTTCGAAAGCCCGTGGATTCTGCTCGCGCTTCTGCTGATCGCCGTGTGGTGGTGGCGCAGGCGGCACGGCGGGCAGCCGGCGGTCGTGTTCTCAAACGTTCGCGTGCTGGCCAAAGGACCGAAAGCCGGGAAGTGGCTGGCACGGTCGCTCGTATGGCTGCGCACGGCAGCTCTTGCCGGGCTCCTGATCGCCCTGGCCCGTCCACGGATCGCGGGACGTTCCGAGCAGTCGAATAGCGAAGGCATCAACATCGTCATCGCGTTCGACATCTCGAGCTCGATGCTGGCCGAGGACTTCCAGCCGCAGAACAGGCTCGAGGTCGCGCGGGAAAAGGTGAAGCAATTCGTCGCACTGCGGACCAGCGACCGCATCGGCGTCGTGTCGTTCTCGGGGGAGGCGTTGACCCAGGTTCCCCTAACGACAGACTACCCCGTGGTGCTGGCGGCCATCGACAACCTGCAGCCGGGACAGCTGGAAGACGGCACGGCGATCGGCACGGCGATCGCAACGGCGGCCAACCGACTGCGCTCCGCCCCGGGACGATCGCGCGTCATGGTGCTCCTCACCGACGGTGTGAACAACCGCGGAACGATCGATCCGCGAACCGCGGCGCAGGCGGCCGCTGCCGTTGGCGTCAAGATCTACGCGATCGGCGTCGGCACGGAGGGCATGGCGCCCGTGCCCGTGGGGCGCGGCGTGTTCGGCTTGCGATACGAAAACCGACCGGTCGAGATCGACGACGCGCTGCTCACCGAGATCGCCGAGAAGAGCGGAGGCCGCTACTTCCGCGCCCGCGACGCCGCCGCACTCGACCGTATCACCGCCGAGATCGACCAGCTCGAACGCACCCCCGTGCGCACACGCGTCTACACGCGGTACGCCGAGCTCTATCGCTGGCCCCTGGGCCTGGCGATCGCAGCGCTCGTGCTGGAGCTGTCGCTGATCGCCTGGCGAGGGCCGTTGCCATGAGGCAAACTGGCAAACGCGTAAACGGGTGAACGGGTGCACGCGCTCACAACCATTTCCTCCAGCGCAGCACGCCGATCAGCGCCATGCCTAACGCGAGCTGGGCAACGAGCATGATCTCGAAGCCCCAGCGATGCTGCGCCAGGGGAATGCGGACGAAGTTCATCCCCCACATCCCGCTCACGACCACGAACGGCACACTCAACGTCGCCACCACGGCCAGACCCTTGGTCACGACGTTGAGCCGGTTGGACACCTGTGACAGGTAGCTTTCCATCGTGCTGCTCAGCAGGTCTCGATACGTGTCGATCGAGTCGTTGATTCGCAGCATGTGATCGTAAATGTCCCGGAAATACAGCTGAAGATCGGGCGACAGCAGCGCCGAAGGGCGATTCGACAGGACGTTGAAGATCTCGCGCTGGGGCGAGAGGTAGCGTCGCAGCGACAGCACCAGGCGCTTGACGGCAAATATGTCCCGCAGCGCGCCCTCATTGAACGACGTGAATACGCGCTCTTCCAGAGAGTCGATGAACTTGTCGACACGGTCGAGGATCGGGAAATAGGCGTCGATCGCCGAGTCCATGATCTGGTGCATGAGGCGGGCCGGCCCGCGCATGATCAGGTCGGTCGAACGGACGCACAGATCCATCACCTGATCCACGTTAGGCAACGGACCGGCATGCACCGTGACCAGGTAGTTGGACCCCAGATAGAAATACAGATTCACCGTTTCGAGGTCATAGGGGTCATTCGTGGTCTCCTGGAACCGCACCGCGCGCAGCGTGACGAAGAGGAACTGGTCGTACTGGTCCACCTTGGGCCGGCTCGCCGGGTTGAGCACGTCCTCGATGGTCAGCGGGTGAAACCCGAACACCTTTTCCAGGAGGGCGACCTGCGGTCGGCTCGTACTGTCGATGTGGACCCAGAGGCTCCCCGACGGCTCGCGAAGGGCGGCGGCCATCTCCCGGATCGACAGATCGCGCTGGGCCCTGCCGTCCTTGGCGAAGAAGCTCCGTGGCAGCTTGTTCTCGAGCCCAGCGGCCGGGCTCATCGGCTGATTGGAGTCGGGTACCAGCTGCGTGGTCACCGGTGCACGAGTGAGAGGTTTTTCAGGGCCGGACCGCGGTGTAAAGTAGTGCGCCGGGCCGCGATCCGCCGCTCGCGTCATTAGATTTTACGGCTGTGTCAGCCCCCCACTTGCCGCTCAGCAGCACGACCGCCGAGAACGCCATTTCTGCCGAGCGGCTCACCCGGCGTTTTGGTCGTCGCTGGGCCCTGCGCGGTGTGTCGGTCGAGGTGTCCGCCGGAGAGGTCCTTGGCATCGAGGGACACAACGGAAGCGGCAAGAGCACGCTGCTGCGGATCCTGTCGACAGCGGTGCGGCCGACGTCCGGCCAGGTGACGCTGTTCGGCCGGGACATCCGGGAACACCCCGACTGGGCGCGCAGTCAGGTCGCGTTGATGGCCTACCAGCCGGGACTCTATGACGACCTGACGGCCCGCGAGAACCTGGCGTTCGCGGCCGACATGCTGGGCCGCTCGCGTCACGGGATCGACGAGGTCCTCGACCGCGTTGGGTTGCTCCGCGAAGCCGACGAGAGGGTGCGAACCTACTCGTCAGGCATGCAGCGCCGGCTCGCGCTCGGCCGACTGCTGCTGCAGTCGCCTCGCCTCCTGTTGCTCGACGAGCCGTACAACTCGCTGGATCGGGACGGCGTTGCCCTGGTCAACGAAGTCGTGCGCGAAGTGATTCACGGAGGCCGGGGGGCGGCGCTCATCGTGCTGCACGACCGGCACAGCGCCCTGGGACTCCTCGATCGCGTCGTCGCAATGCGTCTCGGGCGCATTGACGAGGCGAGCGCCGGTTCGAGCCCTTCCGTCCTCCCGACGGGTGTCAGGCTCGCTGTGGGAGACCGCACATGAGCTGGCGCGACGACTGGCGACGTATTCGCGCCGTGGCGGCGAAGGACCTCACCGCCGAGCGTCGGTCGCGTGCCGGCCTGAACGCGGTCACCTTCCTGGGGGTGTTGGTGCTCATGTTGTTTGGTTTTGCGCTCGGACCAGACGTCGATGCACTTCGCGAGGCCGTAACGGGCGCGATCTGGCTCGCCATTCTCTTCAGCGGTGTGCTCGCGTTCAACCGCAGCTATCAGCTCGAGCTCGACGGTGGCGCGCTGGAGTCGCTCCTCCTCTATCCGGGATCGCGTTGGTCGATCTTCGCCGGGAAGCTCATTGCCAACCTGGCCTTCGTATTCCTTGTCGAGCTGATTGTCATTCCGGTGGCGCTGGCGCTATTCCATGTGGAGGTCCCGAGCGGCTGGGCGGTGCAACTCGGCGTCACGGTACTCGGCACGGTTGGCTTTGTGACGCTCGGCACCCTGTATGCAGCGATGTCGAGCCGGAGCCGTTCGCGCGAGGTCTTGCTCCCGCTGTTGCTGTTCCCGATGATGATTCCTGTGCTGCTCGGCGCGGTGGAGGCGTCGTCGTCGTTGCTGAACGGCAACCCGATGAATGACGCCGGCGCCTGGATCCGCCTGCTGGTGGCGTTCGATGTCATCTTTGTTGCGGCCGCACTGGCGGTCTTCGAGTTCGTAATCGAGGTGTGAAATGGCCGTATCGGCGATGGACATGATGGTCGAGCGGGACGGTGGGCGGGAGACGCCTTGGGGCTGGATTGCGGTCGCTGGCGCGGGGCTGATGGTGGTCGCGCAGGCGTACGGCATTCTGACCAGCCCGGCTGAGCGGGACATGGGTCACCTGCAGAAAATCATGTATGTGCACGTGCCAGCCGCCTGGAACGCGTTCATCGCCTTCTTCGTGGTGGCGGTCGCGAGCCTCCGCTACCTGTGGAAGGGCCGCGTGAACGACGACCTCCTGGCCGCGTCGGCGGCGGAAGTGGGCGCGTTGCTGACCGGACTTACGCTCGCGTTAGGCATGCTATGGGGCAAGCCGACCTGGGGCGTATGGTGGACCTGGGATGCCCGGCTCACCTCCACGGCCGTGCTGTTCTTCATGTTCCTGGCGTACCTCCTGCTGCGCGCATTCGTCGACGATCCGGACCGGCGCGCCCAATGGAGCGCCGTGGTGGGGCTGCTGGGTGCGCTCAACGTGCCGATCGTGTACATGTCGGTCCGATGGTGGGACACGCTGCACCAGGTGCAGTCCAGTCCCGAGACGCTCGACCCCAGGTATACCTGGCCGCTTCGCGCCAACGCGGTGGCGGTCATGGTCCTGCTGATTGCCTACATCGCGCATCGCTATCGTTCGGCCGTCATCGCACAGGCGGCCGACGATCTGCTCGACCGCGCCGCACTGACGGAGGAACGCACGCGTGGGTGACACGAACAACGGGTTTTTTCTGTACGCGGCATACGCGACGACGTGGATCGCCGTGATCGCGTACGGGTTGCGGTTGCGCCGTACACGCGCGGAGGCCGAACGCCGTCTAACCCGTGCGCGCGAGTCGGCAGGAGGACTGTCATGAGCAACATGAAGGGCCGACGTCTGGCGACGTTCGTGGTGGCGGGAGTCATCGTACTCGGGGGGTTCGGCTACCTGCTCTTCGGCGGGTTGGAGAACAACGTGGTGTACTTCCTCACGCCCGGCGAGTTGCTTGGTCGCGGTGACAAGGCGTACGACGTGGCGGTGCGGCTCGGAGGCCAGGTGGCCCCCGGCTCGGTGCAATGGAATGCCAAAGCGCTCGACCTGCGATTCCGCGTGCGCGAGGGTGAGCAGGAAGTCATGGTGCACTCCAAGGGCGCACCGCCGCAGATGTTTCGCGACGGCATGGGAGTCGTGGTGGAGGGCAAGTACCGGCGTGACGGCGTCTTCGAGTCGAAGAACCTGATGATCCGCCACTCCGAGGAGTACCGCGCCCCGAAGCCCGGTGAACGACCGCAGGAGATGTACCGCTCGCTGATCAAGGGAGGCGCCCGGTCGTGACCCGGTTGATCGGCGCCAATGCCTTGATCATTGCGTTAGGCACGTCGGTCGTGGCCTTGCTGCTCACCACGCTTGGGGGTCGCCGCGGCAAGCCGCAGTGGATCGCGGCCGGGTACACGGCCGCGTACCTCCAGTTCGGGTTCGTGACGATCGCGGCGTTCGCGATGATCTTTGCGCTCACGGCGCACGACTTCAGTGTGAGCTACGTGGCACAGGTCGGCAGTCGGGCGACGCCCTTGTTCTATACGGTGATCTCGCTGTGGGGCGCACTCGAGGGGTCGATTCTGTTCTGGGCCTGGGTGCTGGCGCTGCTCACCTCGCTCGTGGTGTTCTGGAACCGGGACGGAGTGGGGAAGCTGATTCCGTACACGACGGCAACCATGCTGGGTGCGGGGATCTTCTTCCAGCT
This sequence comes from Gemmatimonadaceae bacterium, assembly GCA_052387735.1. Taxonomy (GTDB): domain Bacteria; phylum Gemmatimonadota; class Gemmatimonadetes; order Gemmatimonadales; family Gemmatimonadaceae; genus RBC101. Next base: position 37,436 of record JBQTIW010000022.1, on the reverse strand, counting down.
GCTGCTGGTGGGGCCGGCCAATCCATTCGGCCTCGTGTCGCCCGTGCCTGCCGATGGTCCTGGACCTAACCCGTTGTTGCAGAACCATATCCTGATGGGTGTGCATCCTCCGCTGCTCTACCTGGGGTACGTTGGGATGACGGTGCCGTTTGCCTTTGCGCTGGGCGCGATGGCGTCCGGCCAGGTGGCCGATGGCGCGTGGATCCGCTTGTCGCGCCGGTGGACGTTAGGCGCGTGGGCCTTCCTCACGTCGGCCATCATCGCCGGGATGTGGTGGTCGTACGAGGTGCTGGGCTGGGGCGGCTACTGGGCGTGGGATCCGGTCGAGAACGCATCATTCCTGCCCTGGCTCACCGCCACCGCCTTTCTGCATTCCGTGATGGTGCAGGAGCGGCGCGGGTTGCTCAAGCTGTGGAACCTCAACCTGATCGTCGCCACCTTCGCCCTGACGATATTCGGCACCTTCCTCACGCGCTCGGGCGTGTTGTCGTCGGTGCACGCCTTCACCGAGGGGGCGATCGGTTACTACTTCCTGGCCGCCATCGCCATCGTCCTGCTGCTCTGGTTCGTGTTGGTCGCGGGCAACTCCGACGAACTGGGGAGCGATGCGAAGCTCGAAGGTGTTGCCGCGCGGGGAACGATCTTTCTGTTCAATAACCTCTTCCTCACGGCGTTCACGTTCACCGTGCTGGTGGGGACGCTCTTCCCGCTGGTCGCCGAGGCGGCCCGCGGGGTGAAGGTCAGCGTCGGTGAGCCGTTCTACAATCGCATGACGGTGCCCATCTGTGTCGCGCTGCTGTTCCTGATGGGCGTTGGGCCGGCGTTGCCGTGGAAAGAGGCGGATCGCGCGACGATCAAACGAAAGCTGCTGCCCCCGGCCATCGGCGCCGTCGTGGCGCTCGGGCTTGGCCTCGTCGCCGGTGCTCGCAGCGCGTATCCGCTGTTGGGCTTCGCGTTCGCCGGGTTCGCCGCTGTCGGGAACATCGGCGAGTTTGTCGCCGGCACGCGCCATCGCATGCGGCAGTACGGCGAGGCGCTCGCGACGGCCTTCGGCCGCCTGATTGCCACGAATCGCCGGCGATATGGTGGCTACACCGCCCATCTCGGCATCGTTGCCGTCGCTGTGTCGATCACCGCCTCATCGACGTTCAAAACCGAGCACGAGGCCACGCTCGCCAGGGGCGAATCGATGACGGTGCGCGGACTGAACGTCCGCTTCAACGACGTCTACCTGCGCGAGGAGCCCCAGCGAACCGTGATCGGTGCCAACGTGTCTGTCCTCCGGCAGGGCCGAGAAGTCGGACGGATGGATCCGCGGATGAATTTCTACCCTACATCGCAACAGCCTGTGCCGACGCCGGCCGTACGCAGCCGGCCGTGGGGTGACGTTTACGTCAACCTGATGTCGTTCACACAGGACGGAAGCAATGCCACGTTGCGCGTGATCGTGGAGCCGCTCGTTCCCTGGATCTGGTTCGGTGGATTCATCATCTGCTGTGGTGCCGTGATCTCCATGGGGCTGTTCTCCCAGCGCGCGCCGGCACCCGCGGCGGCCGCCGAACGGGCCGAGGAGCGGGAGGCTCCGGTGACACCCTCCACGCCGATTGCCGCCACGTGACGAGGACACTGCCATGAACTGGCGTCGAGCCAACATTGCGGGCGCGGTGGCGTTGCCGATCATTGCACTGCTCGGCTACGGCCTCACGCGTGATCCAACGTCGATTCCCTCTCCGCTGCCCGGGCGCGCCGCACCGGAGTTTGCGCTCACAGTGTTTGCGCAGGGAGAGGCGGGACAGGAACGCGCAGCGGGTGACACGATTCGTCTGTCGCAGCTGCGGGGGGAAGTGGTCGTGCTCAACTTCTGGGCCTCGTGGTGCCTCGCCTGTCGCGATGAACACCGTGCGCTGTCAGATGTCGCGATGTCCTATGCCGACCAGGGTGTGCGATTCTACGGGGTGCTGTACCAGGACACGCCGCCGAATGGACTGCGCTGGATCGAGGAGATGGGAGGCCAATCGTATCCATCGGTGACCGATCCGCGGACCCGCACCGCGATCGACTACGGTCTCTATGGTGTGCCGGAGACATTCTTCATCGGGCGAGACGGGCGCGTGGCCTACAAACACATCGGCCCGGTGACCGACGCGCTGATGAAACAGAAGCTCGATTCTCTTCTGGCCGCCCGACCCCCGGTGGCCGGTAGGTGAGCATGTTCCCCGCACTGGCCGCGCTGCTCGCGTTGCTTTCGCAGCAACCGCCGGTCAAGGCGAACCCCGCTCCGCCGGTGAGCTCGCAGCCGACGCAACTCGACCGGCTCACGCGTGAAGTGGCGTCGGGGCTACGCTGTCCGGTGTGTCAGGGCCTATCGATTCAGGATTCACCTGCAGAGCTCGCGGTGGAAATGAAGGGCGTCGTCCGCGAGCAGCTCGCAGCGGGGAAGACGCCGGAACAGGTGCGCGCCTACTTCATCGAGAAGTACGGCGAATGGGTGCTGCTGGCTCCCGAGCCATCAGGCTTCAACATCCTGGTCTACGTCCTTCCAGTCGCCGTGGTGCTCGGTGGAGGGTGGTTCGTTTGGGGGTTTGTCCGGCGACACACAGCGGAGCCACAGAGCGGGTAGGAGGCGTAGGCAAGCGGGGAGCGGAGAGCGGGGAAGCGCATCAGGAGAACGATGGCGTTGGCACCGTGTCAGATCCTCGTCAGGGCCGATGACGAGCCGGTAACGATCCGGACGCCGAGAGACAGGTTTCATAGATCGGCATACCATCCCGCTCCCGCTCCCCGCTCGCTCCAATGCCCGCGCGCCCCGGCCAGCTCTCCCCATCCCGCGTTTCCCTCGTCGTGTTTGTCGCGGGAATGGTGGTGCTGCTGGCGGCGGTGCTGGCGTATGAGGCCCACCATGCTGCGCAATCGCAGCGGCGCACGGCCGAGCGCGCGTTGCGGGAGTACGCGTCAATGGCGGGGACGGAATTCCACGACCGGTTCCACGATCAGTGGACCGCCGAGGCCCGGCGCGCGCTGGGCGCTGCTACCTCCGGGCTTGCCCTCTCACCGTTCGATCCCCTCGTCTCGCTGGCGGTGCTGCGATCGTCCGCGGCGGAGGTGCTGCCTTGCGAGAACGGCGAGCCGGACTCGGGGCGGCGCTACGCCCGGATCGACCTGAGGTCCAACACGGTCGTCGTGGAGCCGGCGACGATGTCTGTCGGCGAACGGGACCTGCTGGCCCGCGCCGTCCGGAAGGCTGCGCAGCGCCTCCCGTCACCCGAAGAACCCTATCTGCTGACGCGGCTCGCGGCAGAACGCACGGCGCCGTTTGTCCTCGTCGGTGTGCGGTTCGTGCGACTGGGTGCTCCTATCGGGCTTTACGCGTTCACGGTCTGTTCGTCGGCGCTGTCACGCCAGCTTCCCGCTCAGGTGCTCGGCGGCGCACCGCTCCTTCCGTCCTCCATCGCCGGCGCGGCCGACAACCTCGCGCTGCTGTCCCTGTGGCTGCGGGACGGCAGTGGCCCCCTGGCCCAATGGGGAGCCGATGATGCGTCGCCATATCGCGCCGACGTCTCGCTGGAGGAGCCCGGGTATACGGCGACCGTCGCGCTGCGTGCTGCGGCGGTGGGGAGCGTAGCGGTGGGGACGATCGAGCCCTCCCGCGTCCCCCTGCTCATCGGCCTGCTGGCCCTCACCGTTGCGCTCGGAGCCGTGGCGCTCGTGCAGCTGCGCAAGGAACACGACCTGGCGCAGATGCGGGCCGACTTCACGTCGAGCGTGTCCCACGAGCTTCGCACGCCGCTCACCCAGATCATGCTCTACGGCGAGACGCTGCTCCTCGAGCGCGCACGCACACCGGAGGACCGGCGCGTCGCGGCGGAGACGATCGTGCAGGAGGCGGGGCGGCTGATGCAGATGGTGGAGAATGTGCTCGCCTTTGGCCGGCTGCGGCGTGCCAGCACCGTCCCGGACCTGACGGAGGTCCCGGTGCGCCAGGTGGTCTCAGACGCCTCGAGCATTCTGCAGCCACTGTCCGCCGCTGCCGGCAGGTATGTGGAACAGGACTGCGATGACGTCGTGGCGCTCGCCGATCGGGCCATGCTGCGTCAGGTGCTGGTGAACCTGCTGGACAACGCGATCAAATACGGAATGCATGGGCAGGGCATCCGGATCGACGCCACGGCCTTGGGACGCCGAATCCGGATCAGCGTCAGCGACCAGGGTCCGGGTGTGCCCGCGCCGGAGCGCGAACGCGTGTGGATGCCGTATGTGCGGCTGGCGCACCCACACGGCCGCGGCGGCACGGGCCTCGGCCTTGCGATCGTGCGCGAGTTGGTCGGGCTGATGCGGGGCCGCGTGTGGGTGGAGGACGCGGTGACGCGCGGAGCGCGCTTTGTGGTGGAGCTCGAGGCCGCGCCGGTTCCGGTGCGAGCGGAGGCGCCCGTGGCGCTCACGCCACGATGACGCGCATCCTGCTCATCGAGGACAATGAATCGCTGGCGCGCGGACTGCGGAGCAACCTCGAGTTCGAAGGGCACATCGTGGAGGTGGCGGGAACTGCGGCCGACGGTTTGTCGCTTGCGGTCACCGGCGGCCACGACCTGCTGATCCTGGATCTCATGCTGCCGGATGGCGACGGCTACCGGGTCCTGCGCCAGTTGCGCGAAGCGGGACACGAGACGCCGGTGCTCATCCTCAGCGCGTTAGGCGAGGAAGCGGACAAGGTCCGTGGCTTCCGTTTCGGTGCCGACGACTACGTGACGAAACCGTTCGGTCTCCTCGAGCTGCTGGCCCGCGTCGACGCCCTGCTCCGCCGCGCCCGCCCGCGCGAGGCGCGAGTGGCGCCGGCCAGCGTGGCCTGCGGCGATCTCGTCATCGAAGTCGCGGGCCGGCGTGTGACGCGCCGCGGCCGCGAGATTTCCCTGCGCCCCCGCGAGTTCGACCTGCTCGCCGCTCTCGTCAGGCGCCGGGGCGAGCTCGTTTCCCGCGTCGAGCTGCTCCGTGACGTGTGGGGCTACGACACCTCCGTGGTGAGCCGCACGGTCGATACCCATATTGCCGAATTGCGCCGTAAGCTGGAAAGCGACCCGGCCAACCCGCGGCACATTCTCACGGTGCTGAAGGGGGGGTATCGATTTGCGGAATAGGCGACAGGCGATGGGCGATAGTCAGCAACCCTGACCACCGCCTCGCACATCGCTCACTGCCCACCGACCTATCGCCTATCGCGTATCGCCTAGCGCCCAGACGTTCCCCTGACCCTGCCCTGACGACTGTCAGCACGCCCCGGCCCCAGCGTGTGTGCCAGCGGCGCTTCCGCCGCTTCCCACTCCGCCGCGCATGTCGTCGCTCTTCATCAAGAAACCCGTCGCCGAACTGACCCTGGAGGCGGAACGCGGACTGCTCCGCAGGTCCCTCGGGCCACTCAATCTCACCGCGTTAGGCATCGGGTCGATCATCGGCACCGGCATCTTCGTGCTGACCGGCACGGCGGCGTCCCAGAACGCGGGACCGGCGCTGGTCCTGTCCATGCTCGTCGCCGCGGTAGCCTGCGCCTTCGCCGGCCTGTGCTATGCCGAGCTCGCCTCCATGATTCCGGTGGCTGGCAGCGCCTACACCTACGCGTACGCCACGGTCGGAGAGTTCATCGCCTGGATCATCGGCTGGGATCTCATCCTCGAATACGCGCTCTCGGCGTCGACGATCGCCGTCGGATGGTCCGGCTACGCGGTGTCGTTGCTCCGCGACGTGGGGATCGAGATTCCCGCGGCACTGTCCGCCGCTCCGGGGGTCACCGCCACGATGGCCGACGGTTCGGTCACCGGCGGGATCTTCAATCTGCCGGCCGCGCTGGTAGTGCTGGCCGTTTCCGCGCTGCTGGTCGTCGGCATCAAGGCAAGCGCCAACGCCAACACGGCGCTCGTGGTGATCAAGTCGGTCGTTCTCGTCGTCTTCGTCGTCGCCGGCGTGTCGTTCGTCAGCCGTGACAACCTCACACCGCTCATTCCGCCGAATACGGGCGTGTTCGGCGAGTTCGGCTGGAGCGGCATCTTGCGCGGCGCGGGCGTGATCTTCTTCGCCTTCATCGGTTTCGACGCGGTATCCACGGCGGCGCAGGAAGCAAAGAACCCGCAGCGGGACATGCCCGTGGCGATCCTGACGTCCCTGGGCATCTGCACCGTGCTGTACATCGCCGTCGGCCTCGTGCTCACCGGGATCGTGCACTACACCAAACTGAATGTTGCTGACCCGCTGGCCGTGGGCATCGACGCCACGGGCCTCACCTGGCTCAGTCCGTTCATCAAGGTGTCGGCGCTGTTCGGGTTGTTCAGCACCATGATGGTCCAGCTCATCGGACAGACCCGCATCTTCTTCGCCATGAGTCGCGATGGCCTGCTGCCCTCGATGTTCTCGAAGGTCCATCCACGCTTTCGGACCCCGCACGTCAGCACCATGCTCGTCGGCGGCATCATCGCGATGGCCGCCGGCGTGCTGCCCCTGAACCTGCTGTCTCAACTGGTGAGCATGGGCACTCTCCTGGCCTTTGTGCTGGCCTGCCTCGGGATTCTGGTGCTGCGTCGCACCAACCCCACTGCCCCCCGCCCATTCAAGACGCCGTGGATGCCATGGGTCCCGATCCTCGGAGCGCTCACGTGCCTGGCACAGATGATCGGCTTACCCCTTGCGACCTGGGGGCGGCTGATCGTCTGGCTGCTCCTTGGCGCGGTCGTCTACTTCGCGTACGGACGAAAGCGATCCGCATTGCGGCGCGCGCACACCAGCGCCTAACGGTACGTGCCGTTGATCAGGCAATCCCCTACGAAATGGCCGGGCTTGCCTGACCACGCCCGTCGCATCGTCGAGCGTAGACTGGGGTACGGAGTATCAGGGTCCCATCGCCAGACCACGAGATGGCGGACCCTGGCACGTTCTCCGCACTCCCGGCTCGGAGGTTCTATGTCAACCACGATGGCAACCCCGGCAACCGGCGCAGCGTCGGTGCATGAAACGCACACGAGGCTCGGCCCCATCGTCGTCGCCACCGATGGAACGTCGTCATCGGACGCGGCTGTTCAAGCAGCGGTGCAGCTCGCCGAACGGGCGTCGGCGCCGATCCATGTCCTCACCGTGCTCGAGCCGGCGCTGATTGTGGCGGCGGATTATGGCGTGTTGCTCCCGCTCGAGGCCGAGGAAGTCCGGCAAAAGGCGCTGGAACAGCAGGTTCGCACGCAGATCAGGCAGATCGCGGGCCCATCGGCGGCGTGGACCGTTGACCTGCAAGAGGGCGATCCTGTCTCGGTCATCACCAGGACGGCGCGCGACCTCGACGCGCGGCTCATCGTGATGGGTATCGGTCACCACAATATCCTCGACCGGCTGTTCGGTCAGGAGACGGTGCTGCGCACGCTGCGCACGACGCGTTCGCCCGTATTCGCGGTGCCGCAAACCTTCCAACACCTCCCGTCGCGGATCGCGATCGCCACTGATTTCAGCCAGGCGAGCCTCGACGCCGGACGTGCGGCGCTGGCGCTCCTGCCAGGACTGACCATGGTCTATCTGGCCCACGCTGCACCGCGGCTCGAGCTGCAGCCGGAGGCGTACGCGGCATGGCTTGGCGAGTACGGCAACGGTGTCGCACCAGCATTCGAGCGCATGCTGTCGGAGCTCGCCGTCCCCGCCGGCGTTGTGGTGGAGACGATCACGCTCACCGGCAAGGCATCGCGTGCCCTGCTGGACTTCGCGAAGTCGGCGCACCTCGACGCTCTGGTGACGGGGAGCCGCGGGGCGCGGCTGATCGAGCGGCTGCTGGTCGGCAGCACCGCGACGGCACTCGTTCGCGGCGCGCAATGCTCCGTGCTCGCCGTGCCAGCGGCGTTAGGCAGCGAGCGCGAGCATGGTTCGACCCCAGAGACGCACGTGCCCCGGGAGGACTGGGCGCACCAGCTGGAAGAGTTCACCCGCCGCAACGCCGGGCGTGCGGCGTCGCTCGAGGTCGACGATCCGGAAATTGGCGCGCAGGCACAGCATCGCGGGTATCCGTTCCTCGGCGCCGCCTACGATCATCACGATGGGCGGATCGAGATCATGCTCGGCGAGCAGAATTCGACGCGCCATCTCACCCGCGGAATCTCCGACGTGCGCTCATTGTCTCTGCTGCGAGACAAGGAGGGACGCGACAGTGTGCTGCGGGTTGCGCACGGGGAGGGGCAGACGATTCTCACGCTGGTGCGGTAGTTCGTTCGGGATTCGGGATTCGGGAGTCGGGAATGGAGAATGGAACCACGGTATGAGAGTCGAGCAGACTCGTCTGCGCTCCAATCTCCATTCTCCATCTATATCTTTCGAGCCCGAATCCCGAATCCCGTCATCGTGCCACCACCAACGCTCCCGCCGAGAACACCGCCAGAACCATCAGCCCGATGGCGGCGACTCGGCGGAACTCCGGAGCACCGAGGGTCAGGGCGGCGCCGAGCTTGAGCATGGCGTTGGACAGGATTCCCACCCCGATTGCCGTCGCGGCCAGTTGCGCGGATGACGCATCGGCGCCCAGCCGGTTCATCGACAGAGTCAGCGCGTCCATGTCGGTCAGACCGAGCAGCGCCGCGGTCGCGATGACGCCTGATGATCCGAACGCTGTGCGCACGACGGCAATGGTCGTCAACGCGACCTGGAAGAGCAGGGCCATGCGGATGGCCGAGCCCATGCCTAACGGGCTGTGTTCGTCGTGTGTGGTGGGGGCCTCCGTGTCGTGGGCCGGGCCGCTCTTCCACAGCCACCACCCGACCAGCGCCACCCCTGCCAGAAGCGGCGGCAGCAGGAGCGGCAGCAGCGCCGCGGCGACTCGGGGGTTGAGGAGCGCCGACAGGACCAGCACTCGTGGCAGCAGCACCGTCGATGCCGCGACCGCGCCGATGCCCAGCGGAACGGCCAGATCGGGAGCCGTGCGGCTTGTCCGCGCAAACTGCAGCATGACCACCGTGGAAGAGACCAGCCCGCCTAACGCTCCCATGACCCCGTAGCCGCGCGATGCGCCGACCACCTGCCGCGCCACGTACCCGGCGAAACTCAGCCCCGAAAACAAGAGGACGACGATCCACAGCGACCGCGGATTGATGCCACCCCACGGCCCGTAGCTGCGATCGGGGAGAATCGGCAGAATCACCAGGGCCAGGACGGCGAAGTACAGCGTGCTTCGCAGCTCGACGTCGCCGATGCGTTCCAGCCAGCCGTGGATCGTCGCCTTCTCCGACAGCGCGACCACAACCACTGCCCCGGCGCCGCTCGCCACTGCCAGCTCGCCCGTACCGGCGAGCATCCCGAGCCCCGTCACCAGCAGCGCCGCGACCTCGGTCGTGCCGTCGATCCCCGTGCGAAGATAGGCGGCGGTCACGAGCGCCCCCAGCGCAAGCACGAGCGACACCGCAGCCAGGGCCCAGCCTACCGACACGAACCATCCCGCCACTCCACCCAAACCACCAATCAGCAGAAACGTGCGCACGCCGGCAAAGCGCTCTCCGTGGCCGGAGCGCTCGCGCTCGATCCCCACCAGAAGACCGATCAGGCCGGCAACGGCCAGGCGCAGGACCAGGGGATTCTCGATTCAGCCCTCGGGATTGGGGATTCGGTCGTCGAAGCGAAAGAGCAGCTAGCGCGACCCGCCCGCTGATTCTCCATTCTCCACTCTCTGTACGCCAATGTCTATTCCCGCCTCACGACTCACGAATCCGAGTCCCGAACGCCGGCGTCCCCTTGCGGCTCACCGGTCAGACCGAGTGATCGCCGGCCCTAATACCCCAGCCGGATTGGCCGATACTGATCTCTGAGCCCTTGCCGATCGGAGATCGCACCATGATCGAAGCCACAGACCCTGTACCGCCGGAGATGACGGAGGCGTTGGGGCTGATAGAGCGCCTTGGCGGTCCGGAGCTCGTACTGCGGATCGCCGGTCTCTTTGAGGAGTCGGCGCGCGAGCGAGCCCGGAAGTTCGAGCAGGTGATGGCCGCAAACGACCGGTTGCAGCTGTCCCACCTTGCTCATGCGATCAAGGGGAGTGCCGCGCAGATTGGTGCGGAGCCGCTTCGCGTCGCCGCCGAGGCGCTGGAACGGGATGCCGACACCCTCGACCGGGAGCGCCTGCGAACGCGCGTCGACTCGCTCCAGGCGCTAGTCGATCGAGCCGTCGGCCAGCTCGCGGCCCTCGCGATGAAGAGGAGCTCCGAACAGCCGTGACTCGTCAGGCGCGCCGCGCAGCGTGCAGCGCCACTCCGCCGCCCAGCACGTCGCGCCGCCGCTGCACCAGCAGTCCGTGGGCGGCCAGCGATGACGTGAAGGACGAGGCGTCGACATACGCGTCGATCGACTCGGCTATGTACGCGTACATGACCGGAGCCCGGTGCCACCACCAGCCCAGGGCGCTTCCCGCCACGTGCAGATACCGAAGGAAGAGGGGACGCCACAGGCGCCCGCCTGGTTTGTAGAAGTCGAGACTGTAGAGCCAACCCCCAGGCCGCAGCACTCGCGCCACTTCGCGCAGCCCGTCGTCCAGACGGGGAATATTGCGGAAGGCGTACCCCGCAAGGACCGCGTCCACCGAGGCATCAGGGAGGGCAGTGGCGGTGAGGTCACCCACCGCAAACGAGACGCGGGGTGCGGATGTCCGTTCCCACCGCGACCGCGCCACAGCGATCATGCGTTCAGCAGCGTCCACACCGGTGACCCTGGCATCGGGGAAGCGCGCGGCCGCGGCGAAGCTGAGGTCTCCAGTGCCGCACGCAACGTCCAGCACGTGCTCTGGTGTGGGAGCCTGCAGCTCCATCCACGCGATGATTTCGCGCTTCCAGCCCGCGTCCATGCCAAAGCTGAACAATCGCGTGAACGCGTCGTACCGCGGCGCGATGTGCTCGAACATCGGCGTAACGAACCTCTGCTTCCGTGCGGCATCGCGAAGCTCCGCCGCGAGGTCACGTCGTTCGAGGTCTTGGGGTGACGGGAGGGGGAGGGGCAGGGGCACGTTCTTGACGGAGGGAATCGGGCGGTCGCGTATGAGAATGGAGAATAGAGGGTCTTCGGGGAATCGTTTGGGTAGATCTCCGGTGCTACGGGCTTCGGGATGAGGACTACCGCCACGTGAAGATTCTCACGTGCACTGACACCGGTGGTGCCTCGATTGTCCAGGGGGACTCATCGCGCGATGGCCACCGGGCGCGCACTCGAGGACGGGACTGTTCACGCGGACTCGCGGGGTCGCGGAGAGAGACCTCTCCATTCTCTATTCTCCCAGCTCCATTCTCTTAGATTGCCGCGATGCCCCCTACCGCTCCTCTCCCCACTCCCAGGGTGACGCCGGCAGTGCCCGACGACATCGGGGTGCTTCCCGCCGAGCAGCTCGCGGAAGGGCAGCTGCTGGAGGCGGATGCGGCCATGTGGGCGATCGTGCTGGCCGGGGGCATCGGGTCGCGCTTCTGGCCCCTCTCCGGCCCCTCGCGCCCCAAACAGTTACTCCGGCTCCTCGGTGACGAGCCCCTGATCAGCGACTGCATCGGCAGGCTCGACCCGCTGATACCGGCCGAGCGGGTGCTCGTGGTGACGAGCGCGGACATTGCGCCGGCGATTCGCACCGCCATTCCATGGGTGCCGGAGGCGAACGTCCTGGTCGAGCCCCGCCCGTTAGGCACGGCGGCGGCGGTGGCCTATGGGGCGCAGGAAGTCAGTCGTCGCGCCGGTCCCGACACGCTCGCGTGCGCCGTCCACGCCGACATTGCCGTTGCTTTCCCCGACGCTTTCCGGCATACCCTCCGCGCGGCGGGGGCCCTCGCGGCCCGAGACGACGTCATCGTTACCGTGGGCTGCCGGGCGGTTCGCGCCGAGCCGGCGTTCGGCTATGCCCTTCCCGCCGCGCCGCTGTCCGCCAGCGACCCCTTCGCTGACGGCGGTCCTTCCTGGGTCGAGCGCTTCGTGGAGAAGCCACCATCCGAGATGGCGGCCGAGCTCGTGAGGCGAGGCGCGGCCTGGCACACGGGCGTTTGTGTCTGGCGCTCCCGCGTGATGCTCGATGCCATCCGCCGGCTGACCCCCGAGGTCGCGCCCGCACTCGAATACCTCGAACGCGCCGACCGCGAGCGGTTCTTCTCCGAGGTCCAGTCCACGTCAATCGAACGCGGGCTGTTCGAACGCTCCGATAACCTGGTGGTGGTGCAGGGCGAGTTCGGGTGGGACGACGTCGGGACGTGGGCCTCGCTGCGCCGCGCCCGTGACCTCGACGACGACGGGAACGGCGGCCATGGCTCTGCGCACTTTATCGACTCGACCGGCAATATCGTGCACGCCGAAGGCGCGGACGTGGTGCTGTATGGTGTGGACAATCTGCTGGTCGTGACGCTGGACGGGATCACCTTCGTGACCACCGTCGATCGCGCGACCGACTTGCGGCCGCTGCTCGACCAGTTGCCGGCCGATGTGAGGGCGGCGGGAAGCGCGGGTAGTGCGTAGCGGGTAGTAGGTGGTGCGAGGGGCGATGACGCTAGTCCGCGCCCTTCCGACGACCCACTACCCACGCCCCACTAGCGTTGCCTTGCCTCGCTCCCCACCGCCCCCGCCCCCATCCGCTTCACCTCGGCCTCGGCCGAGAGATAACCGAACGACGCCCACTGCGATCTGGCCGCCAGGATGCGGGTGAAGATCGCCTCTGCTGCAGCGCGGCGGCCGTTGTAGAGGTGCCAGTTCCCAACGCCGTACGCCGTGGTGATGTCCTCCAGATTGCCATCGCTCCCGAAGTTCTTGAGCAGATCGCTCTCCCCGAGCTCGCCCTTGTACAACAGCAGCAGTCGGTGATAGCTCCCGTTCTCGAGGATCTCCATGTCCCTGGAGATCGGGGTCAGGACTTTGGCGGCCTCGGCGTCCCGGCCGAGGCGGCGGAGGGTCATGTACAGCCAGTGTGAAACGGCGACCTGCATGTCGGGGTTGGTCGAGACCTTCAGATCCTCGCGGTAGGCCCGGAGTGCGTTGGCGAAGTCGCCGCTCAGATAATACGCGAGTCCCAGGTGGTACCAGATGTTGGACTGCAGCGTGCTGGTGGGGATGTTGCGAGCGTTCGGCTGGCCATCGGGTTCGACCTCGTCCTTCTTTCCTCTGGTCAGCGTTGCCGCCTTCTCGAAGTCGCTGATCGCCCGGTCGATCTTGCGCACCGAGAGATAGCGATGCCCCCGATGCCGATACATCCGCGCGTCGCTCGGGTGCGTGGCGATGCCATTGGTATAGATGTCGATGGCGTCGTTGAAGCGGCCCAGGTATGCGGTCCGGCGGCCCAACCAGATGATCGAGTCGGCGTTCTGCGGCGTGCGATCGTAGGCACGTTTCGCGTCGGCGAGCTGCCCGTCCATCCGATCGCGCGCCGTTCCCGCCGGAACGTTTCGGTAGAGCGGTTCACCGAGCAACGACGTGGCTTCCACCGTGCGCGTCCCTTGCTCGCCTTTGAGGTGCTTGCCGAAGAATCCCAGCAGGCGATCGTGATAGTCGATGAACTCCTCGGCGTTCGTGCCGGGCGTACCGTGGCCGGAGTTCATGTAATTCACCCATACGACTTCTTTCCCGAGGCGACGCAGCGCGTAGTACATCTCGCGGCTGTTTCCCGCGGGAACGTTGGAATCCTGCTCGCCGGTGATCAGCAGGAGCGGCGTGGTAATGCGATCGGCATACATGACCGCCGAATGCGCGACGTACTTCTGCGGTTGCTGCCAGAGCGTGGCGCCAAGGCGATCCTGGCTCTTTTCGGCGGCGTGCACGTTGCGCACGCCTAACCGCGGACTGTCGGTATAGAACGAGATGATGTCCACCTTGCCCGAGACGTTGACCGCCGCTTTGAACCGGTTGGTCTGCGTGATGAGCAGATTCGTGGCGTAGCCGCCGTAGCTCGTGCCGAAGACGCCGAGCCGCGACGAGTCGGCGATGCCTTGCTGCACCAGCGCGTTGGCCGCCGACGTCACGCCCTTGAGCCATGCCTCACCCGGGTACCCCGTCTCGAACGCGACCGACGGCTTCACCACGACGTAGCCGTTCGACGTGAGCACGTTGACCGTGGCGTCGAAGGTGTCATCGAAGAATTCCTCATAGACGTTGAACAGCGTCGGGTATGTGCGGCCGGCCGCATAGTCGGCCGGCAGGTAAACGACGCCGTACCGGGTCTTGCCGTCGATGTCGTGATAGCTGAGCAGCTGCGTCCGCGCCAGCGCTTTGGTGCCGATGGCGGGATTGCCCGACGTGAGGCGCCGCGGAGACTGCAAGCTCCCGTCGGCGACGTACAGGTCGGACGGCCGGTTTCCCTCGCCTGACGAGTAGACCAGGACGTCGCCCGAGCGCGACAGTCGAAACCCCTGGTAGAGCCGTCCGTCCTTCACCAGCTCCTGCACGTTCCTCGTCGTGCGATCGAGTCGCACCAGTCCGCGTTCCCACCGGGTCCGCGAGCCGTAGGTGAAATACACGTGCCGGCCGTCCGCACTCCAGGCCACGGCCGCATAACGAGGTGACGACGGCAGGGAGTCATTGGTGGCCAGGACGAGATCCCGCTGGCCCGACGCGGGGTCGGCGATCCAGAAGCCCTGGGCGTTGCTGAGCAGGAGCGCGTCCCCGCGGGGCGACCATCGCACGGCCGTGAACCGCTGGTTCGCCCGCGCCTGGCGCGCGCTGGCGCTGGTGTCGGTTTCGGCGGCACGCCCCGAATCGGGACCGGCAATCTGCCGCGGCGTGGCGTCGCCAAGGCGTGTCACGTACACGCGGCCTTCACGGGTGTACGCATAACGACGCCCGTCCGTCCCCCAGGTCAGCGACATTCCCTTGAGCGTGGGATGGACCGTGCGTGCATCACCACCGGTCACGGGCCGGGCCATCAACTTCTGCTCGGTACCGAAGATGACATCGTAGTCGGTCTTCTTCGTGATGTCTTCCTGATACGTCATCAAAGAGTCGTCCTCGGTGATGCTGTACTGTGCGACCATCGTCTCTGCGAGCAGCGTCGTCTTCCTGCCGGTGGTCACGTCGATGGCATGAATGGAGCGGACATTCCCCAGCCGGCGCAGTCCGTCCCATGCCAGGAAAGGGTCCCTGGAGTCCTGCACGAAGATCGGCCCTTTCGTCAGACGATCGAATTCAGCGGCCACTTGCTGCTTCCAGCCGTTGGAGCGAAGGGCGACCACGATCCGGCTCCCGTCGCGGGTCCAGCGCAGATCGGAGTTCTCGGCGACATACAGTCCCGCAGGGACCGGGAGCGTGCGCGACTTCCCCGTCGCGCGATCCCAGATCACGGGCTCGAAGCGCCCGTTCTGAAGCAGCAGCATCCCCAGGGAATTGCCGTTAGGCGACCAGGCGATGCCGCGCAGATTCCGTCCCTCCGCGAAGACCGGCCGTGCGCCCGCGTTCTGCGTATCGATGATCCAGAGGCGTGCGCTGGCCGGGCGGATGTAGGACGGGTCGCCGTCGCGCCGGTAGTCCACACCGAGGCCGTCGCGTCGCGTCGACGAGGTCGCGGCGATCCATCGCCCGTCCTCGCTGAGATCGGCCACGGAGTAGGTGACGACATCGAGCGCGTCGTTGGCAGTGAACGCTGCCTGACGAGTGGGCGCCTGGGCGAGCGTGGGATGGGAGAGTCCCGCCAGCAGCAGAGCGGAAAGGACGAGGGTACGCATGGGGCGGTCTCGACGTTAGGGACGACACGACGATCGCAGACGGAGGGACGATAGGGGCGGTCGGCGGTGGGCGGTAGGCGGTAGGCGGTTGGCGCCCATCGCCCATCTCCCGACGTTCATCCTCCCAACCCATCGCGCTGTAGTCCGACACCACTCATCGCGCCATACCCACCGCCGGTCCCCGCCGGTTCGTCACGTTTTCTTGACACCCCAGCCCTCGATACCAGAAATTGCCAACCTGTGGAGGCCCCCATTTCCACCCATCGTCACGGTCGGGCAGGCAGTCCCCCGTCCAAGGCGGTGCTTTCCCCAGCCCCCTTCCCAGGGAGGTCCCAGTGCGAAGGTTCTTTGTTCTAGCCCTCGCGGCGCTGGTGTACGTGGTCGGCAGCTCGCCGGCCAGTGCACAGCAACGCGAAATCACAGGTCGGGTGACGGTGACTGGCACCGCACAGCCATTGGTCGACGCCATCGTCGGCATCGTGGGTGGTGCGGGCGGCGCACGTACCAACGAGCAGGGCCAGTACCGGCTGCGCGCGCCGAGTGGCGACGTGACGGTGCAGGTCCGCGCGATCGGCTACAAGCGGCAGACACAGCGGGTGCCCGCGGCGACAAGCTCAGCGGACTTCTCCCTGGAAAAGGACGTGCTGCAGCTCGAAGGCGTGACCGTAACTGGTGCCGCGACCACCATCGACCGCAGGAATGCCGCGACCGCCATTTCCGCGGTGTCATCCGCCGAGATCTCCCGCGTTCCCGCCGCCTCGATCGAGAATGCGCTGCAGGGCAAAACGGTCGGTGTGAACTTCAGCATGAACAACGGCGCGCCTGGTGGCGGAGCGCAGGTCCAGATCCGCGGTGCGTCGTCGCTGCTCGGCAACATTCAGCCGCTGTTCGTGGTCGACGGCGTCATCATCTCGAACGCCGTGCGCGCTACCCGGCAATCGGTCTTCACCCGACAGCTGAATTCGGGTGAGGAGAACGGCACCAACCGCCTGGCCGACATCAACCCGAACGACATCGAGAACGTCGAAGTCCTGAAGTCGGCCGCGGCGTCGGCCATCTACGGCTCGCAGGCGACCAACGGCGTCGTCGTGATCACGACCAAGCGCGGCACCGCCGGGCAGCCACGCTTCAACCTCACGCAGCGCGCCGGTACGTACTCGCTGATGCGGAACCTCGGCACGCGGCACTGGAAGGACGCGGCACAGGTGAAGTCGGTCTACGGAAGCAACGCCGACGGCGTGCCCGTGATCGATGCCAACTGCACGCCGAAGTGCCCCTACTACGACATGGTCGGTGACCTGTTTGGCCGAACCGATCCGTCGTTCGAAACCGTCATGACCTTCACCGGCGGTGTGGGCTCGAATTCGCGCTACTTCCTCTCGGCAAACCATCGCGACGAGCAGGGCATCGCGTTCAATACGTACGCCAAGCGTCAGTCGGTCCGTGGAAACATCGACCACTCGATTGGCAACCGTCTCCAGCTTTCCCTCGGAACCAATCTGCTGCGTTCCAAGGGTGCGCGCGGTATTTCGAACAACGACAACACCTTCTCTTCGCCGCTCTACGCATTCGGCTATACCCCGGCCATCGCAGACTACAGCGCGCGAAAGGCGAACGGACAGGTCGTCGACAACCCGTTCCCGGGCGGGAGCATCCGGACGAGCTCCAATCCGTTCCAAACGTACGACATGTTCAAGAACGACGAGGACATCTGGCGCATGATCTTCTCGGGCCGCGCGACGTACCAGGCGTGGACAACAGATAAGAACAACCTGTCCCTGACTGCCATTGGCGGTGCCGACCGGTTCAGCAACGAGTCGTACGTCTACGCCCCGCCCACGCTGCAGCAGTTGCGGCTCGGCACTCCGGGGGCGGGCACGTTCCCGGGTGGCGTCATCCAGGGCAACGGGACGAACAAGTTCCTCAACGGCACGCTGTCGGCCGTGTGGAACAACAACACCTTTTCGTGGATGAATGCGACGACACAGGTGGGCGTGCAGTACGAGGAGCGGGGCAGCAATGACTACAACCTGATTGCGCGCGGGCTTGGACCGCAGCAGGTGAACGCCAACGCGCAGGCGCAGAACCTCACCGCCGAGCAGAATCGAACCCTGATCAAGAACCAGGCGTGGTTCGCGCAAGAAGAGCTGCTGCTGTTCGACGAGAAGCTCTATCTCTCGGCCGCCGTTCGTGGCGAGCGCTCGTCGGTCAACGGGGACCAGGCGAAGTTTTACTACTTCCCGCGCGCCTCGGCCTCGTACCGCTTCATGAACCCGATCCGCGGCGTGGGCGAATTCAAAGTTCGTGCCTCCTATGGTCAGGCGGGTAACCAGCCGCAATACGGGGAGCGCTTCCTGGTGCTCGCGTCGGGTGGCCAGATCGGTGGCGCCACGTCTGTCGTGCAGAGCACGGTGGTCAACAATCCGTCCGCCAGGCCCGAGATCAACAATGAGCTCGAAGTCGGGTTTGACGCGTCGACGTGGAAAGATCGCCTGCGCTTCGAGGCGACGTACTTCGACCGGCGCATCACCGACCTCCTCGTGCGTCCGGTGCCCGCGCCCTCCACGGGCGTGACCTCGACGATCGTGAACGGCGGCGAGATGCAGTCGAAAGGCTACGAGTTCGGCATGACGGCGATCCCGGTACAGACAGACAACCTCACGTGGACGTCGCGCAGCACGTGGTACCAGAATCGTCAGGACATCACCGACTTCCCGGTCGGCGTGCTGCCGTTCACGACCACTGGCGGTGGTTTCGGCGGTGCCTACGGACGCCTGCGGTTTACCGAAGGATTCCCCATCTCGATGATCTTCGGCAACAAGCTCGTCAACGGCGCGGTGAGGGGCGACCAGCCGTTAGGCGATGCGAACGCCAAGTATACCATGAACTTCACGAACGACCTGCAATACAAGAGACTGACCATGACCACGGTCCTCGACTACAAGCACAGCGGTTACATGTCCAACCTCACCCTGTCGCTGTTCGACGAGGGGCACAATTCGTGGGACTACGACGACCCCTCGCCCGACCCGAAGGTCGGCGCGACCCTCGGCGAGTGGCGCTTCGAGTCGTGGGCCGGTGGATCCGACGCGAGCTACTACATCGAGAAGGCGTCGTTCGCCAAGCTCCGCGAGCTCGCCGTGTCCTACGACATGCCGCAGTCGTGGTACGGCCGCGTCCCCGGCGCTCGCTCGGGCCGCCTGAGTCTTTCGGCCCGGAATCTGTTCATGATCACGCCCTACAACGGCTACGATCCGGAAGTGAACAACGCCGGTTCGGTGGTGGCTCGCGTCGTCGATCTTGCGCCGTTCCCGCCGACGCGTTCGTTCTTCCTCTCCATCGACCTGGGGTGGTAAGCCAATGACTGCCACCTTCATTCCCCAGAGAGCTCAGATGATTCGCCACTTCGCGCGCACTGCCGCGGTCGCCGCCTTCGCGGTGGCGGCCGGATGCAGTGCCGATGCCCTCGCGGTTCGCGACTTCAACCGACCCACGGTCGAAGGGGTTGCCAAGGACCCGAACGGCATTCAGCTGCTCGCCACGGGTCTGATCGATGTCGACCGCGACCAGTGGGCCGGCATGGTCAACGATTTCGGCTACTTCGGCCGCGAGTCGTACCAGTACTCGACCACCGATGCCCGATCGGTCTCCAACTACCTGATCGGCATCGCCGGTCCCAAGCTCGACCCCCAGGGGTTCGCATCGGGCAACTGGGCTGGACGGTTTCAACAGATGCGCAACATCGTGAGATTCAACGCAGCGGTCGATGGATCGACCCTCGACGCCGGCGCCAAGCGTGCGGCGAAGGGTCTTGGGAACACGCTCTACGCCCTGCAGGTGCTGTACCTGATCATCTCGCGAGACTCGCTCGGCGTTCCCGTGGCCATCACCAATGTGGTGACGGAACCGGCGCCGTTCGTGACCCGCGATTCGGCGTACAAGTTCATCATCGGCACGCTGGATGCGGCCAAGGCCGATCTGCAGGCCGGTGGCTCGGCGTTCCCCTTCAACCTGCACAGCGGATATACCGGATTCAACACACCGGCGACGTTCCTGCGGTACAACCGCGCCCTGGCAGCGCGGGCGAACAATTACCGTGGCTCGTTAGGCTGCGGCGCGCCGTGTTACAACGCCGCGCTCACGGCGCTCGGCGAAACGTGGATTCCCGGCCTCGGCTCGACGGTGACGCGTGCGATCCTCGATCAGGGTGTGTATCACATCTATTCGACCACGGCCGGCGACACCCAGAACGGTGCCAGCGCCGCGGTGAACGGACAGCTCTACGCGCATGCCAGCACCGTCACGGATGCGCGCCCGGGTGACCTGCGAGTCGCAAAAGTCACGGCGATGCCGAATCCCGTTCCGGCGCCAGGTGGCTTCGGCATCCCGGCCACCCATCGCTTCTCGATCTATCCGGCAAACGCATCGCCCGGTCCCGTGCTGCGTGCGGAAGAATTACTGTTGCTCCGCGCCGAAGCCAACCTCATGACCGGCAACGCCGCCGCCGCACTGCGGGATGTCAACGCTGTGCGTACCGTCTCCGGTGGGCTGGCGGCGCTCACCGCCCTCGGCGCTACACAGACCTTGCAGCTCGATGCGTTGTTGTACGAGCTGCGCTACTCCCTGCTGTTCGAGGGACACCGCTGGCACGACATGCGACGGTACGGACGGCTGGCCCAGCTCCCGCTGGACCGTCCCAACCACTTTGTTGCTCGGGTGATGCCGATCCCGACGACCGAGTGCAACGGCCGCGCCGCGAGCCCGCCTAACGGCTGCTAGTCCAGGCTTCATGCACGAACGCGCGGCCGGTCTCGTATGAGACCGGCCGTTTGCGTGTGCGCCGGCCGTCACCATGCCTCCGCGCCGATCGGCCGGTCAATTCTGGACGACACGCGCGCAGCGCCTCGTCACAACTCCGCCGTGCTCCATCGCGCGCGGTCGCAGCATCGTCTGTCCACTCTGCACGGCCCTCACGCAGGATGCGGCGCGCATTCGAATCTGCCACACGCGACTTTATTGGCCGCACTCCTTCGACAGCTCTCTCACGCCAGTACGGTCTCGAGAGGGCACGTGAAGCCCGACAGGACGTTCTCACCGTCGAGGGCACCGGATCGCAGCAGAAGTGCTTCGGTGCCGTCGGCCCGATAGACCTTCGCCTGCTCCTTCACGGGATCCACGACCCACACGAGGCGACTCCCCGCTGTCAGCCAGTCGGCAACCTTCGCCAGCACCTCACCAGGCCGCTCATCGGGCGAGAGCACCTCGACCGCCAGATCCGGGGCAAGCTCGGCGAACCCTCGCGTTGTGGGGTCGGGGAGGCGTGCAGCACTGATGAACGCGACGTCGGGTGCGCGAACGGTGTCCGGACCGCGCGCGAGGGTGAACCCGGTCTCTGCCGCGAAGACTCGCCCGAGCCCCCCGGCATAGGCGAAGTTGGCGATCGCGACCAGGAGTCTCGCCGCGACGTCACCGTGCCGATAACCCGCCGGCTCGCGAACCACCAGTACCCCGCGCACGAGCTCCGTCCGCTTGTTCGGAAGATTCACGTGCAGCAACTCCTCGGCGGTCATCGCGGTTGCGGGCGACATACCCTCAAGGTACGACGAGGCGCTGGGCATGTCGAGCAAGCTACGAGGGCTCGTCACATGGCCGTCAACCGGGCCTAGAACCTGGGAGCCGCGCCGCCGTAGTATCCCCATATGCGCCTCACCCCGCTGCCCTCCACGCGTCGCATCTACTGGCACGACACGCGCGCCCCACGGTACAGCCTGACCATCGCGCTGCCACTGTTCGTCGTCTACGAATTGCTGGCCGCTGCGCTGTCGGGTGCAGCCGGTGGAGTTCGCAACGGGGCTGACGTGATGCTCAAGAGTCCGTTCATCGCCGCGTTTGGTCCGTGGGGCCCGCTGGTGTTCGTCGGTCTCCTGGCCATCGTGTTTGCGGTCCTCGTCTCCCGCGACATCAAGGCACACGGCCGGCCACAGCTGGCGACGTTCGTGATCATGTTCGTCGAGTCGCTCGCGCTCGCCGTGGTGTTCGGTGTGGTCGTGGGGATGATAACCCCGCAGCTCCTGGGTCCGCTCCATCGCCTGTCGCTGGCGCCGCAACAGCTCAGCCTCCCCACCGGCATCATGGTCTCGTTAGGGGCCGGGCTGTACGAAGAGCTGCTCTTCCGCGTCATCCTGGTCGGCGCGTTGCTCTGGGGGAGCAAGAAACTGCTTGGATGGGGGCCGGTCGCCAGTGGGATGCTGGCCATTGTTGGGGGAGCGCTGATCTTCTCGGCGTTTCACTACGTCGGTTCGTTCGGCGATCCGTTCACCGTATCGTCGTTCACCTTCCGTGCGGTGGCCGGCCTGGCTTTCAGTGCGCTGTATGTGTGTCGCGGATTTGGTATCACCGCGTGGACGCATGCGCTGTATGATGTGATGTTGATGGTGGTCAGGGATGGAGCATAGAGCTCCATTCTCTACCTCGCCACCTCCACCGTCCTCGTCCCGCTCCCAACCTCCGCGCCCGCCGCTTCGACCCGGACCCGAATGTCGTACGTCCCCGGCGGCAGGTGTGACAGGTCCAGGGCCAGCGCGCGGGACGTGCGCGGTTCCGCGCCGCGCCATTCAGTGAATCGCAAGTGCACGGGCGCGGCGGCATCGGCGAGGCGCATCGAGCGGGCAAGGCGGGTGAGCCAGTTGGCGGAACGCGGGTAGACGGTCAGCACGTACATGACCGAGTCGGCCGTGACTCGCGGCGACTCCACTTCCCAGTACAACCCCAGGCGCTCGCGCCGCGACACGCGAGCGGCGCCTAACGAACGATCGACGACGTCGTCGAGGGTGGCGTCGCCCGCTCGTGGCGCGGCGTAGAGCAGGATACCGATCTCGGAGCGATTGGTCGCATCGAGCGCCGCGCGCGCCCGGGCGAGGGATCCGTGACTCGTATCCGTCACTTCGACGCCCACCAGCGCATGGCCGGCTGACACCATCGCGCGCGCCAGGCCGAGGGCACCTCTGAGCTCCACCGGCTGGACAAGCGGCGAATTGCCCAAGCTGCTCGTGTCGATCGCCAGTGCCGCACGCGGTGTCGTGGCGCCGAAGGCGGTATCACGCGGGACCTCGAACGCCGCGATAACGAGTACGCTGTCGCCACGGAAGAAGCGGGTGACCTGAGCCTGGAGGGGCATCGCGATGCGTGCGTAGGCCGGCGCGTACCGCGATCGTGCGTCGCGCGCGCGCAGGTCCCAGCCCGCGTTCGTCACGGCGCTCGGGTCGCGGATGCCGGAGTCGTTCGGGAAGAAGTCGAAGGCTGGATGCGGTTCATACCCGATGATCCGCAGGACCGTGGGATCCAACGACGAGCTGTGCTCCCGCGACCAGCGGTGCGGCCATCCGTACCGCACGATGAGCTCGTGCGAGTCCTCACCCCAGGAGATGTTGTACGGCGAGCCCGCATCGCGCTCGAGGCGTGACATCACGAGGCGCGCGTAATGCTCCGTTCGTCGGTCGTTGCCGGGGCGCGTCCACATTGGATCGGCCAGCGTCCACACCGGCGCGAGCCACTCTCGCCGTTCGTCGCACGACAACGCTCGATAGGCACGGGAGGCCCGTGGGGGCAGAAGGTCCGTGACATCTTCCCACGTGCAGCGCTGCGCAGCCGGCATCTGGCGCAGCGCGAGGTCAAACGCCGAGTCGGCCTCGGCGAAACTCTGCTCGGCGTGGAGGACGAGGCCCGCGAGCGCGGAACACCACCAGGCATCGGCGCGACACTCGGCGACGGCGTCGAGCGCTTGGGCGGAATGCCCCGACTCCACGAGGTAGCGCACGCGCTGGCCTGCGATCCAGCGATCGCCCGGGAGGAGGTCGGCGGCTTCGTCGAGCCGGCTCGTTAGGTCGGCGCGCAGCGGCGGGATCGTTGCTGGTTCCTCGGGTCCCGGCAGGGCATCTTCGTCGTGCCAGTAGCAGAAGCGCCCCAGCCGCACATCGCATCGCCCCGCCGAGCTTCCCCAGTGTTGCGGCAGGCGATGCCGACGTTGCCGCTCGAAATCCGCTTGCGCCGACCGCGCCTCGCGGTGCACGCGCAGGGAATCGAGCCGCCGCTCCTGCGCCGCCGCCCGTGGGGGCGCCAACATCTGGAGGAGCAGGGGGGCGATGAGGGGAAGCATGCTGCGCGTCTCCCCGTCACGTTACGAAGCGGGACGGAATTGCGCGAGTCGACAGGAGACGGCAGTACGCCAGATGAGCGGGCAGTACGGCTACGTCCGCTGGGCCGCGCTCTCAATCTCCGATGCCAATTCGTCCGATTATCCATGCGCGGGGTCTTGGGTTGTCCATCGGGACTCATCACGCGACTGGCACCGGGCGCGCGCGCGAGCACGGGACCGTTCACACGGCGCGAGCGACACCGATGGTGCCTCGGTTGTCCCGACTGTTCGCGGATGGGAGGCGCCAGCATGGAAGCCCGGGGGAGGCCGTTATGAGACCCGCCTTGCATCCGCCTTACGCGAGTTGAAGATTCGCGATACCAGGAGGTGGAGCGTGGCGCTTCGACCGCCGTATCGGTTGATCGACAAGAAGCTGCGCGAGGGGAGTGCGGTGCCGTTTCTTGGCGCCGGCGTGAACATTCGCTCTCCCGGAACGGTCAGCGCGGGGAAGGCGCTTCCGACCGGTGGCCAACTGGCGCGTCAGCTCGCTGAACTGGTCAGCTTTCCATCGGACGACGAGCACGAGGTCGAAGATCTCTCGAAGGTTTCCTCCTACCTCGTCGAGACGTCCGCGCGGTCGGTGCTCCGGCAGGAGCTGCGCTCGGTATTCGTCACGGATTCGAAGCCTGGCCCCATTCACGAGTACCTCGCGTCCATCCAGCGGCCGCTGCTGATCGTCACCACGAACTACGATGATAACATGGAGCGGGCGCTGCAGGCGGCCGGGCGTCCCTACGACCTCGTCGTGCATCCCACCGATCGGAAGGACTACGAGGCCGCGGTCTTCTGGTGGCCCGCGGGGGCGACGGCCCCCGAGAAACCAATCGCGCCTAACAAGCTGTTGATCGATCTCACGAAGACGACGGTCGTGTACAAGATGCACGGCACGATGAACCGCACCGACCCGCAGTGGGACAGCTACGTGGTCACCGAAGACGACTACGTGGAGTTCCTGAGCCGCATGGCCGGACAGTCGGCAGTGCCGAGCCAGTTCATGCGGCACTTCCGCACGCGCCATTTCCTGTTCATGGGGTACGGCCTGAGGGATTGGAACCTGCGCGTCCTCCTGCGGTCATTGGCGCTTCCCCCGCAGGGTGAGCCCAACGCACCGACGCCTGACGAGGGCGTGGAGGAGCGCATCAAATCGTGGGCGATCCAGTACCAGCCGTCGCCGATCGAGCGGGAGCTCTGGAGCGCACGAGACGTCCGCATCTTCGACGAGGCGATCGACGAGTTCGCCGCCGCGCTGAGCGGCCTGCCCCCCGCGCCATGACCGGCGATCCGCGTGAGGCACGCTGCCCCTACCCGGGGCTCGAGGCCTTCACCGCCGACAATCGGCAATACTTCGTTGGCCGCGAGCGCGATACCCAGCTCCTGATCAGCAATCTCTACGCGGCGCCGCTCACCGTGGTCTACGGCTCGAGCGGCGTGGGGAAGACGTCGGTCATCCTGGCCGGAGTCGTGCCCGAGGTGGAACGGGAAGGGGATGCCGTGATCGTGGTCCACCGGACCTGGCAGGATGCGGCGCGGGCACGATCGCTTGGCGCGCGTATGGCGGAGGCCGTGGCCGGGCGTACCGGGCACAAACCGGTCAACTCCGGCGAACCGCTGGACGTGGTCGCGCAGCAACTCGCCGTGCTGGCCCGTCGTCCCATCTTCCTGGTCTTCGACCAGTTCGAGGAGTACTTCCTGCATAACGAGGCGTCCGACGATGCCGGCAGCCTGGACGGGGAGCTGGCGCGCCTGATCAACGGGCGCGATGTGCAGGTCCACGTGATGATCGTGATGCGCGAAGACTCGCTGGCGGGCCTCGACCGGTTCCGGCACCGCATCCCGACGCTGCTGAACAATCTCTATCGGCTGGAGCACCTCACACGAGAGGAGGCGGTCCGCGCGATCGAGGAGCCGCTGGCGACGCTGGCCGGAACCCCGGAAAGCGCCGACCTTCCGGCGCGAATCGAGCCCGCACTCGCCGCGTCGATCCTCGACGATCTCGCGACCCTCGACCAGGGGATGACGCAGGGTGCGGGTGGCCGGGACACCTCGCGCGTCGAGTTGCCGTTCCTGCAGGTCGTGCTGGAACGCCTGTGGATCGCCGAGTCCCGGGCTCGCTCGCCACTCGTCAGGCGCGCGACCTTCAGCGACGCCGGTGGTGCGCGCGGCATCGTCAGGCAGCGCATCGAGGAGTCGCTGAATGCCCTGGGACCAGGCGAGCGCGGCATCGTGGCATCGGTACTGCGTCACCTCGTCACCCCGTCGGGTGCGAAGATCGCGCTGACCATGGCCGATCTTTCCGGCTATGCCGGGGCCACGACGGCGGAGGTGGAGCCGGTCGTGCAGCGCCTTGTCTCGAGCGAGTCCCGCGTGCTCCGTCGGGTGGCCCATCCGTCGCAGGAATCCTCGCTCACCAAGTACGAGATCTACCACGACGCACTCGGCGCGACGCTCCTGGCCTGGCGTACCGAAGCCGATCGCCGGCGGGTCGAGATCGAGCGTCGCGGGCGTCGGCGGGTACGGGACGGCATCGCGGGGCTGGCCCTGCTGGCGGCGATCGCCGTCGCCCTGGTTGTGGTACTCCAGCGCGGCAAGAGCCGTGTCGAGGCGCGCGAGATCGCGAGCGTCGCCGACGGCCAGCTGGCAACCGACAACGGGCGCGCGATACTGCTCGCGCTCATGGCCATCGACCGAAGCGGCAGTGAGGACGCCGGCGAGACGGTGCTGCGGCGCGCGCTGTTCGAACCCGGAGAACGCCTGCAGGACACCGTCGGTGCAGGCATCACGCAGCTTGTCGTCTCGCCGGACGGGCGGTACGTGTTCGCCGGTGGAACGCAGACTGACCCGGCGCTCTGGACGACGGACTCGCTGCGTCGCATTCTCCTGCCACGGGGACTCGGGCTCGCCAGGAACGCCGTGTTCGACGCGGCGAGTCGCCGGCTGCTGATCGTCGAGGGTCAGCGCCCCACATTGCTGCGGCTCGACAGTGTGGTCACCGCCGTGCGTTTCTCGAGGAGTGCCGGCAGCATACCGGACGGGCATCTCATGCGCGATGGAACGCGCGTGCTGCTCACACACTCCCCCGGACTCGTGGAGTGGACGGTGACCGATAGCGCGTGGACCGAGACGGCACGGCTCCCGTCAGGCAGCAGCGCCACACGCGAGGTCATGGTGAGTCCTGACGAACGGTGGGCCGCCCTTCGTTCGTTCGACGATGGGGTCGACCTCGTCCAGCTCGATGCGCGGCCGTGGAGCGTCAGGCGTTACCGGCCACCGGGACATCGCGTGAGCAGTATGCTGTGGGCGTCGTCGAGGTCACTCGCGGTGGCGATGAACACGGATACGGTGCTCGTCCTCGACGTCGCCACCTTCGACGTGTCACGCGTCGTTCGTCTCTCGTGTGCCGTGAGCCGAATTGCCCTCTCCGGGGGCGAGGCTGCCGGCACGTGCATCAACGGCGGGATCGTGCTGTTCAACCTTCCCGAGATGAGAAGCCAGGCGAGGATGGGTGACGAGCCTCCGCGTGTCAGCAGCCAGGGGCGCGATACCACAGTGTTCATCTCGCCAGATGGAGCGTATGCAGTGGGACTCGGTGCTGGCGAGCTGTCGCCGACCGTGTGGTCAATCTTCGCGCGGCGCGAGGCGACGCGACTGCGCGGTCACCGATCCGACGTCACGGCGCTGGCCTTCCTACCGAGCTCGCGTGGTGTGATAACGGTTGGCAACGACTCCACCATCCGGAAATGGGAAATCGTCTCGGCGTCGCAGCGCGTCAGCGACGGGGAATTCATGGCCGGTCGGGCCACGGTGTCGCTGAACGATTCTGCGACGCGGGCAGGGATGGTGAGCCCGTACGGCTTGCAGCTCTGGGACATTCAACACGACTCGCGGCTCATCGAGCGACCGTTCCCCGAAGACGTCGAGGTCGTGGCGGTGGCCCCGAACGGCAATCGAATTGCGATCGTCGGGCGATCGGGGGTCTTCGAGTTCACTCCGAACCCCGATGACTCGACGGTTTGGGTTCCCGGTCAGGCAGCATTGAATGCCAGCCGCGGGGATGCCCGAACTTCGCTCGCGGGTACGTCGATCCTCCGCTACACCGGGTCGGGAGACACGCTGGTACTCGCGGCCAACGTAATCCGTCGTCTGGGCGCCGGTCGCGCGGTGACGTTCGATCGGCACGGAGAGCTCATTCGTCTCGCGCGCGGCGGGCGCCGTGACGTGGTCCTCGCGCGCTTCCAGAATGAGATCTCGTCGCTCAGCGTCGACTCGTCAGGCAGCCTCGCGGCAGTCGGACTGGAGGACAACCGCGTCGTGGTTGTCAGCGTGCGTGGAGATTCCACCACGGCTGCCGCGGTGACTGATTCCAGCTGGGTTCACGCCTCCGCCGTGCGGGCGGTTCTCTTCGGCCCCGGTGGCCTCCTGGCGAGCGCCGGCTCCGGCGAGATAAAGCTGGCATCGAGGAACGGGCGGCCCTCCTCGGGCGCGTCAGTGAGACCCTACGGGACACCGGATAGTTTGGGGAGCCATGAGGTGGAGGTCGTCCAGCTTGCGTTCAACGCCTCCGGCACGGTGCTGGCGTCCGGTGACGCCGGTGGTACGACCCGTCTCTGGCGAACGGCCTCCCGGAACGCTCTCTGCTCGCTCGATGGGCAGCACGCCGATGCGGTGCGGGCGATTGCATTTTCACCGAGCGGGCGTGTCGTTGCCACCGCCGATGAACGGGGCGTGGCGCTATGGTTCGTGGACGAAGCGGCGGGGACCTGTCGCTTTTCGTACCGGCTGGCGGACCTCGAAGCGGAGCCCGTGGCGATGCGGTTCACCCGGGATGGCGCTGCCTTCGTGGTGGTGGGACGCGACGGGATCTCGCGGCGCTATCTTCGCGCGGTCTGGGCGCCGCGTGATTCGTTGATCGCGCTCGCGCGCAGGCGGTTACGGGGCCGTACGCTGCTCCAGAAAGAGAAAGACCGGTATGTCACCTTCCCCTGAAGCAGCGCCTTTCCCCTACCGAAGTATTGCCCGCGACCTGCATCGCGGCGCGGTGATACCGTTTCTTGGAGCGGGAGTGAACATCCCCCCGTCGGACGCGCCTCCGGCGACCGGGGAATCACCCCATCCAGTTCCCTGGGCGCCTGGCCAGAGCCGCCTTCCGACGGGGGGAGAGCTCTCGCGGTACCTCGCGGATGCGATCGAGTTTCCATCGCGCGACCCGCACGAGACGGGCGACCTCTCACAGGTGGCTTCGTACTACCTGCTGTGGCGGCGGCGCGATGTGCTGCAGCGCGAGCTTCGGGACGCGCTCGATGTCGCGGGCAGGTCGCCCGCTCCACTCGGCGCGGCGCACGAGTATCTGGCCGAGGTCGCGAAGGCGGCGACCGAGGAACCCTTGCTGATCGTCACCACAAACTACGACGAGCAGATGGAGCGCGCGCTTCGCATTGTCAAGTGCGCATGCGACGTCGTCGCCCATGCGTCCGTTGGTGATGCCTCACGAGAGTCCGCACTGATCTGGCACCGGCATGGCGAGGCGCTGCCGCGGGTCGTGACGACCAGGGAGCTCGACCGTGAGCTGGACCCCTCGTCGCGAACCGTCCTGTACAAGATGCATGGCGCGCTCTGGAAGGACGCCCGCCAGTTCGATCGATTCGTGATCTCGGAGGAGGATTACACGGAATTCCTCGGTCGCATGACGCTCGGGTCGCTCGTTCCCAAGACCCTTGGCGAGCAGTTTCAGCGCAAGGAATTCCTGTTCATGGGCTACGGCCTGCGCGACTGGAACCTGCGGACCCTGCTCTGGCGGTTGCGCACCCGCGCGCCCATCACCACCGATCCCGGCGGGGGCGCGACTCCACTGACGGTGTCCACCGAAGATACGTTAGGCTGGGCGGTGCAGCGCGGTCCGACGCAAACGGAGCGGGATCTCTGGCTCAAGCGCGGCGTCAAGGTCGTCGACATGGACCTGGCGGCGTTCGTTGACGCACTGCGAGACGCCTACACCAGATGAGCCAGACGCCCGACGGCGACCGCAGCGCCCGATGCGGGGACTACTGCCCCTACCCTGGGCTCCGGCACTTCGATGGAAAGGACGGTCGCGTCTTTGTCGGTCGTGAGCGCGACATCCGCCTGGTTGCCTCCAACCTCTACGCCAGTCCGGTGACGGTGCTCTTCAGCGAGAGCGGGGTAGGGAAGAGCTCACTCCTGCACGCCGGCGTCGCCGATCGCGTCGTCCGCAATGGCGATGCGCTCTGGGTGCTCCATCGCGACTGGCGCAGCGCGGCCGACGCGGTGGGATTGCGCGAGCGCCTGCGGGAGCTCGGACGCGAGCTCGGGGCGGACGAATCGTCGCTCGCCGGGGCGGCGACGCTCGAGCAGCTGGTCGCGGCGATCCGCACAAAGTGGCGAAAGCAGGTCTTCCTCGTGTGCGATCAGTTCGAGGACTTCTTCGCGCACCACGCCCCCTCGACCAGCGACTCGAGCCTCGACACGGAGATCGTTCGCGCGGCAAACCGCCGCGACATCGATGCACACTTCCTGTTCTCCTTGCGGGAGGACGCCCTCAGTGGGTTCGATCGATTCCAGGGACGGATTCCCGGATGTCTCGAGAACCTGTATCGCCTGGAACACCTCACACGGGCCGACGCCCTCCGTGCGATCACCGAGCCCCTGACCTGGAAGGGAGCGGAAGGTGCCGGCACCGTGCCACGGACGTTCGATCCCGAGCTTCCGGGGGTGATCCTCGACGACGTCGTGGAGCTCGATCGACACCAGAGGCGGCGCACGGACGAACACGAGGGGCGCATCCAGACGCCGTTCCTGCAGATGGTCTTGCAGCAGCTCTGGAACGAGGAGTGTCGACAGCAATCGACGACCATCCGCGCGACGACGTACATCGAGACGGTGAGGCGCGTGCGGGGCGCCGTGTCGCAGCACGTCGATCGCGCCATCGGGTCCCTGGATCGCGATGAACAGGAAACACTCTGTGACTTGCTCGAGTTCCTGGTGACGTCCGAGGGGCGGAAGATCGCACTCTCGGGCCAGGAGCTCGTGGCGGCAACGAGCGGTCGTGCGCCAGAGGGGGTCGACCGCGTGCTCGCCAGGCTCAGCGAGCCAGGGCGGTTCATCCTCACGCCCGTGCCGGATCCCTCGGGCGATCCGCGCCGTGCGCTGTACGAGCTCTTTCACGATGCGTTAGGCGTGCCCTTGCGCGAGTGGCGGCTGGAACGCGAGAAGGAACGAGCGGTCGCTGTGACAATGGCCGACGAGGAGCGCCAGCGGCGGGCGCGCGCTCAGCGGGACCGTGTGCGGGCGTTGGCCGTGGTTGGCGGTCTGCTCCTCGTCATGGCGGCGCTCGTCATCGCCGGTATGATGCGCACGTCCCGGGAACTGGCGAGCCGCGGGAGGATCAACCTCGCCCGGAACATCGCCGCCCAGGCCGAGCTGCAGCTTGACCTGGACCGGGGGAGGTCGGTTCTGCTCGCGCTGGCCGCGCTGGATACCAATCCATCGGATGAGGATGGAGAGCGTGTGCTCCGACGGGCACTGCTGGAGCCCGGTGAGCGCAGCATGCGACGCGTGACGGCGCCGATCGAGCGACTCCAGGCGTCGCCCGATGGGCAATGGTTGCTCGCGATTGACGCGCGCGCTCGCGTCTCCGCGTGGCGCACCGACGGACTCGAGCCCGTGCGCGACCTGTTCATTCCTGATTCGACGACCTATCTCGATGAACTGAACGTCGCATTCTCCAGCGACAGTCGCCACGCAGCGGTGACACATGGCGACAGCACCGCGATCTACTCGCTCCCTGCCTGGACCGTCGACGGAGGCGTTCGCTGGAATGGAAACGTCGTCTCCATTGCCCTCCTGGACGAGGGGAATCTGGTGTACGGAAACGCGGGTGGCGCGATCAGCCGCGGTGTCCGCGTTGGTGGCCGATGGGACGTCGCGACCGTCGGGAGAGTGTACAGCGGGGCTTCGCTCACGATCGATCCAACCGGGCAGCACCTGCTATCTCACGAGCCTGGCAGTCGCGTCGAGATCATCGACGTGCGCACAGGACGGATCACACGGCCAGACACCAGCCGCGCCGAAGCCGCGACATGGCTATCGAACGGCGCGCTCGTCTTCACGACATCGGGCTCGAGCGCTCTCATCACGTTCGCGCCACCGTTCACGCGCGGCCGGCGACACGCGCTTCCCTGCCAGGCGCAGCAGGCAATGGGGGCATCGTCAGGCGGATCGCTCATCGTGCTGTGCACCAACGGAGCCGTGCAGCGGTTCGAGTCGTCGCTCTCGGACGGGTTCGTCTCTCTCTCCGGATCAGGATCCGCCGCGAGCGATTCCAGGCGGCTCCACGCGGTCACCGCTGATGGGGAACTCGCGATCCTGGCAAGTAGTCGAGCGTCGCAAGTGACCGTCGTTCGGCCGCTGGAACAGCTCCGTCAGATCACGTGGTTGAAGGGGCACGAGGGAGCGGTGACCGCGGCCATTACGCTGGGTGGCTCTCATCGCCTGGCGACCGCCGGCACCGACAGCACGCTCCGTCTATGGGACGTCTCGGGATCCATCATAGAATTGGGAGACGAGCAGCCATCGGCGTCGTGGTCACTGGCCGCCGATGGCCGATCCGCACTCCGCGTGGGACCAACGGAGCTCAGTCGCTGGCAGGTCGCGACCGGCAGTCGAGAGCAATGGGTTGCGCGTCCGTCGTATGACGGAGACGATGCGTACGCCATCTCACGGGACGGGTCGCGCCTGGCGGTGCCGGGCGATTCCGGCTTCGTGATGGAGTACGATGGCAGCACGCTGGCCCTCCTCCGGCAGATCACGCCATCCATCGTCGAGGATTGGCGAGAAGCCCTGAGGCCAAAGGCGTATACGGACGCGGAGCCGACGGACCTCGTGCGTGCGTTTGGCTACGATTCGACAAACGGTGACTTGCTTGTCGCGCATTCCTTTTCCTATGCGCGTGAGGAGGACACCCTGCGGATCGCCGGCGCTGAACGATTCGCTCGGAATGGCGTCGGACGCCAGATCTTCGAATCGTTCTTCCAGGCGAGGGGATTCCTCTTCTCCACAAGCGGCCGCTGGCTCGCCACAGGGCAGCAAGACAGCGTCGAGACGCTCAGCGTGTATTCGATGGATGCCGACGCCCCATGGTCTGTGCGCCTGTCGGGAACGGCCGTCGGGAGTGCGGGGCTGATCGATGGACAGGGGAGGCTGCTCCTCGCCGTGGGAAGGAGACTGCGCCGCCTCTCGCGCGATCCCGCCGACTCTGCGGCGACGGTATTGCACCCCCGCGAGGTGACCGCCGTCGCCCAG
The DNA here is from genome assembly GCA_052387735.1 of Gemmatimonadaceae bacterium. GTDB lineage: Bacteria > Gemmatimonadota > Gemmatimonadetes > Gemmatimonadales > Gemmatimonadaceae > RBC101. The sequence goes on along the minus strand of JBQTIW010000022.1, from coordinate 4,268 downwards.
GATCGTTCCGGAACCCGGATCGCGACGGGAGACGAATCGGGGTCGGTGATGGTTTCTGACGCAGCTACCCTCGTGCCGCACTGCCACCTCGAGTACCGGCACTCGGACGACGTCAGCGCTGCCGCGTTCTCACCCGACGGGAGACTTCTCGCGACCGGAAGCGAGGACAACACCGTCGCCCTCTGGTCCGTCGTTCCGGGAGAGCCGTGTCGCTTCATCGCAACGTTGTTCGGCGCTTCCGCACGGATCTCCATGCTCACATTCGCGAGCGACAACAGTTTCCTCCTGGCCGCGTCGGAGGACGGCTTCGCCCGTCGGTATGACCGGGCGTTCTGGACGTCGCGCGAGTCACTGCGCGCGCTGGCCGCGCAGCGTTTTCGTGGTCGCCGCCTCAGCGATGCGGAGCGCCTCCGCTTCATCGGGCGCTAGGGCACCAGCGCGATCAGACCCTCGCTAGATTTGGCTATGCGACTCCCCACCATTGCCGTCCGTGCCGGACGGAACCCCGACCCCGCCACCGGGGCCATCGCCGAGCCGATCAACCTGAGCACGACCTTCCTTCGCGAGGCGGACGGTTCGTTCACCAGCGGCTACATCTATTCACGCGAGAAAACACCGAACCGCACCCACCTCGAGGCCGCGCTCGCCGCGCTCGACGGGGGCGCTGATGCCGCCGCGTTTTCGTCGGGGCTCGCCGCCACAACCGCCGTGCTGCAGTCGCTCAAACCGGGCGACCACGTGATCTGCCCGCGCGAAGTCTACTACGGCACGAAGAAGCTCCTCGCCCACGTCTTCGCCGAATGGGGGCTGCTGCACACGATCGTTGATACGACCAACCTGGCCGCGGTACAGGCCGCGGTCACGCCGGCCACGGCAACTGTGTGGGCGGAGACGCCCTCCAACCCCACGCTCGCCGTGAGCGACATCGCGGCGCTGGCCGACATCGCGCACGAGGCCGGCGCCCGGCTCGTGGTCGACAACACGTGGGGGACCCCGATTGGCCAGCGTGTCTTCGACCTGGGCGCGGACCTCGCGATGTACTCCACCACCAAGTATCACGGCGGCCATTCGGACGTCCTGGGCGGCGCGCTGGTGACTCGTCAGGCAGACGGCTATTGGGAACGGATCCGGACGCTCCAGGCCACGACGGGTGCGGTGCCGTCCCCGTTCGATGCGTGGCTCGTCCACCGGGGTCTGACCTCGCTCGTCTGTCGTTTTACCCAGCAGTGCAGCAATGCGGTGGCGATCGCCAACTTCCTGTCGACGCATCCCGGCGTCGCGACCGTGCACTATCCCGGGCTGGCCTCGCACCCGGGCAACGTCATCGCCCAGCGGCAGATGAAACTGTTCGGCGGCATGCTCTCGATCCAGGTGCGCGGCGGCGCCGCCGAAGCCATGCGCGTCGCATCGCGCCTGCGCCTGTTCACCCGAGCGACCTCGTTAGGTGCCACGGAGAGCCTGGTCGAACATCGCAAATCGATCGAAGGCCCCGACTCCACCACGCCGGACAACCTGCTGCGGATCTCGGTGGGACTGGAGGACGTGCAGGATCTGATTGAGGATCTGGAGCAGGGGCTGGCGTGAAGCTCGGGATTCGGGATTCGGGTTCGGGATTGCGAGTGGGTTGCAGGTATCACTCGCCACTTCCGAATCCCGAATCCCGATCAGTTGCGCCGCAGCACTCTCCCCGCCTTTGGCCCGGTCGCCTGTCGATCCCCATACACGTCGACGCCATTCGTCCACACCCGTACAATGCCCGGCGAGACTTCATTCGGCGATGTGGGGGTGCGCAGTCGATGATCGCAGTCGGATCAGATAGCCCCGCTGCCGTCGATGATCGCCGCATGCGTGACGACACAGGAGGAAACGCCGTCGCTGCTTGAACAGCCGACGAAGAGCGCCCACGTTAGGCAGTGAAACGAGCGCATACGATCCGAGAGCGGGTCCCAGAAGCGTGCGTCCCTTTGGCGATGATGCCACCCCCGTCTGCCGTCTGCCCGTTTACCCGTTTCCCGCCTACCGTCCGCCCTCCACCGCCTGATCCGGCGCCTTCGTCGCCTGCGCCTGTACCATTGACAGGCTCCACACTAACCTTCCCCACGTCCTCCCCACCCCATGGACGATCGAAAAACCCAGCACCTCTACGGATTTGCCGCCCTCGCACTCGGCCTCGTCATCGGACTGGTCGCCATCTCCGGCTCCCTCAAGGACATCCGCCGAGGGAACGAGGAAGTCTCCGTCACCGGCTCGGCCCGCCGGCCGGTCCGAGCCGATTTCGCCGTCTGGCGGGTCGTGCTCGCGAGCCAGTCGCCGACCCTGAGCACCGCGTCCCAGGAGCTCACGCGCGGCACCGCGCGCGTGCGCCAATTCTTCGCCGCTGAAGGCGTCGCCGACTCCCTGATCACCATCCGGCCTGTCGAGGCCATCGGCGTCCCCGAGCTCACCGGCGACGGACGCGAAACGGGACGCATCGTGACGAATCGCGTGTCGCAGACCTTCGAAGTCCGCAGCCCGGATGTGGAGGGTGTCACCCGTATATCGCAGCGCGTCAGTGCCTTGATCGCCGAGGGCATCCCCGTCGCGCCGCAGTCACCAGAGTATCTCTACACCAAGCTCTCAGACATCCGGACGCCCCTGCTGGAAGAGGCCACCAGGGATGCACGGCAGCGCGCCGAAGCCATCGTGCGAAGCACCGGCTCCCGGATCGGCGCCGTTCGCGAAGCGCGCATGGGTGTGTTCCAGCTCACACCGCGTTTTTCCACGGAAGTGAGCGATTACGGCATCAACGACGTCACCGCAATCGACAAGGACGTAACGGCCGTCGTGCGCGTTACCTTTACCATTCGTTAGGCCTGTCCCGTCTCCCGTCTCATCAGCCTATGACCCTCACTCGTGCAATAGCTCTCTCCGCACTTCTCTCCGGCGTCGCGGGCGCGCAGCAGGTCGTCTGCAAACCGGGATCGGACAGCAACGAGGCGAAGATGTTGGCCTTCTTTGCGGCGCCAATCGCGTTCTCACCGGCCGGCAATGCTGCACCGCTGCGATCGGGAGAAGTACGCCTCTCCTTCGACGCCACCTACGTGCCCGAGCCGGGGAAGGACATCACGTCCCCGGAAAAGTGCTATCGCAACGACAAGACGGAAAACACTCAGCTCTCGCCCGTGTTTCCTCGTCCCCGCGTTGCGGTCGGGTTGGGGGGCGGCTTTTCTCTCGAGGCGACGTACCTGCCGCCGATCACCGTGATGGACGCGACGCCAAACCTCGTCGCCGTCGCCCTCGGCTACGGCCGGGCGCTCGGTGCGCGCGGCATGAGCCTGTTGGTGCGCGGGCACGCGACGGTCGGCCAGGTCGAGGGGCCCATCACCTGCTCACCCGACGTCATTCAAACCGGCAACCCCGCCGGCAGTTGCTACGCCACCGATCCCTCGGACGACACCTACAAGCCGAACATGTTCGGCATCGAGGGCGCGCTGGGATTCGGTGGGACATCAAAGCTGCAGACCTACCTCGGCGCCGGATTCACGCAGCTCCGTCCGCGCTTCAAGGTCGGGTTCGTCGATGCGGCCAACAACGTGGACAACACAGAGATCGAGGTCGATCTGACGCGCGTTGTCGCGTTCGCGGGCGGCGCCTATCGAGTGAACAGCCGCGTGGCGCTCACCGCCGAGCTGTACTCGGTGCCACAGGACGTGACGACGGTGCGGGTGGGGGGGAGTTGGGTGCTGCGAGGAGGGAGGTAGGCGACGGAGGATAGGCGAGGGGCCGCACGCTGGGGGGACGAACCGACGACAAGCGAGCGCTTTCTATCGCCTATCGCCTATCTGTCACCCATCGCCCATGCCCATCTCGTCTATCGCCCATCGCCTATCCCCTAGCTCCTTCGCTAGCTTCCACGCCATGCGCCCCCTCGCGTCCCTCTGCCTTGCCGTCGCGCTCGCTTGTGCGCAGTCAACGCAAGGCACCGGCAGCCCGGCCGTCGTTCCTCGGCCTGACCCGGTTCCACTGCAGGCCGATCCGTCGCCACCGACGCAGGACTATCTGGTCTTCGTCGTAGCCGAGAGCGCCGATCAGCTCGCGCTCGTCCGCTTCGGACCCAAGGGGGCGCGGATCGAGCGGCAGCAGAAGGTTGGGATGATGCCTACGGAGATCAATGGACCGCACGGCGTCGCGGTCTCTCCCGACGGCAGGTTCTACTACATAAGCATTGCGCACGGCACTCCTTACGGCACGTTCTGGAAGTACACCACCGCATCGGACTCGCTCGCGGG
>JBQTIW010000021.1:0-47800 GCA_052387735.1 Gemmatimonadaceae bacterium | reverse complement strand
CCGTGATCGAGATCGGGACCAGTCACCCGGGTGAAGTGGCGACGCTCCGCGACGTGGTGGAGCCGGACGTCAGCGTCGTGACGTCGATCGGTGAGGAACACCTCGAAGGGCTCGGCACCCTGGCGGGCGTGCTGCGTGAGGAAAGTTCGCTGTTCGACGGTGTGGCATTGGCGGTCGTCCCCGCGTCGCAGCCCGAGATTGGTCTGGCGGCTGCTGGCCGCGCCCGAGGCGTGATCTCGGCCGGTCTGGATGCCGGAGACGTCAGGCCCGATGCGTGGGGGCTGGATGACGATGCGCGTGGGTGGTGTACGTTCGGCAGCGTCCGGTTGTCGCTGCCGGTGATTGGTCTGCACAACCTGCGGAATGCCCTGCTAGCCATTGCAGTTGCCCGCGCCAGCGGTGTGTGTGACGAAGATGCGGCGCGCGGCATCGCCGCGCTTCGGGCACCGTCGATGCGGAGCGCGCTGGAAGCCCTCGGTTCGCTGATGCTCCTGAATGACGCCTACAACGCCAACCCGGCGTCGGCTCGTGAGGCGCTGGCCACACTGGATGCGATCGTGGCGTCCCGCCCGCGCGTGGCGGTGCTGGGCTCGATGCTGGAGCTCGGACCGCAGAGTCCCGCGCTGCACGACGAGATCGCCCATCGCGCGCTGGCATCGAAGGCCGCCGTCATCGCTGGCGTCGGAGAGTTCGCCGTCGCGTTTCAGCGCGTGGCGCCCGGCGACCAGCGCGTCATCACGGCGGACGATGCAGAGGTGCTGTGGCCGGCGCTCAAGGAACGCCTCACGAGCGACTCGCTCATTCTGCTCAAGGGGTCGCGAGGCACGCGACTCGAACGGCTGCTGCCACGCTTGCGCGAGTTTGCCGGCTTGCCAGCGGACATGCCGGGAACGGTGCACTGATTCCGCCTCATTCTCCTTCTCCATTCTCCAGATCTGACTTGCTCCACTTTCTCCTGAGTCGTTTCGTCGCGGACTTTCCTCCGTTGCGTCTGATCACCTACATCTCGGTGCGCGCCGCCGCGGCGGCCGTGACCGCGTTGCTGCTGACCTTCATTTTCGGTCCGCCCTTGATCCGCCGCTTGCGCGCGATGAAAGTGCGTCAGGTGATACGGGAGGGAACGCCTGACACGCACCAGAGCAAGGGGGACACTCCGACGATGGGGGGCCTCATCATCCTCCTCTGCGCCGGAGTGCCCACGCTGCTGTGGGCCAGGTTCGACAATCAGCGCTTCGTCATTCTGGCGATGCTGGTCACCGTCTGGATGGGTGGCATCGGATTTCTCGACGACTACCTCAAGCTCAAGCAGAGACGGGAAGGCAAGAAGAACGAGGGACTCGTGGAGCGGTACAAGCTCGCGGGACAGGTCGGGATCGGGTTGCTGTTCGGATTGATCTTGTGGCTCTGGCCGACGTCCGATCTGCCCGGGGCGTCGACGACGGTGCCGTTCGTGAAGAACGTCCTGGTTGTGCCGCTGACGGTGGGGCTGGCGTGGCTCTATGTGCCATGGGTGACCTTCATCATCACGGGTGTGTCGAATTCGGTGAACCTGACCGACGGCCTCGATGGGCTGGCGGCCGGCCTGTGCGCGATCGCCCTGACGTCGTTCGCGATGTTCGCCTACGTGATGGGCCGGATCGATTCCAGCGTCTACCTGCAGCTGTTTTATCTGCGTGGTGCGGGAGAGCTCACGGTGTTCTCTCTCGCGCTCGTGGGGGCCTGTATCGGCTTCCTGTGGTACAACACCTACCCCGCCCAGGTGTTCATGGGTGACACTGGGGCCCTCGCGTTAGGTGGCGCGCTAGGCGCCATCGCCGTCCTGCTCAAGACGGAATTCCTCCTGCTCTTCATCGGTGGAGTGTTCGCCGCCGAAACCACATCGGTGATCCTGCAGCGCCTGGTATTCAAATACCGCCGGATGCGCTTCGGACTGGACCATGCACAGCAGCACCGGCTCTTTCTGCGAGCGCCGATCCATCATCACTTCGAGCTCAAGGGCTGGAAGGAGTCGCAGGTCGTCGTGAGGTTCTGGATCCTGGGAGTGCTGTGCGCGTTTGTGGCGCTGGCGACGCTGAAACTGCGATGACTCCGACGCGCGACTGGACGGTGGGCGAGGTGGCCGTCATCGGGCTGGGCAAGAGCGGAGCGGCAGCGTGTGGACTGTTGCGGCGCCTCGGTGCCCCGGTGTACGCGTCCGATCGCGCCGATACCCCGGACACTCGCGACCGCGCGGCGGCTGCGCGCGCCACGGGGGCAGCCGTGGACCTGGGGTCGCACGACCTGGCGCGCCTCGCGCGCGCGGCGCTGGTCGTCGCCAGTCCCGGCGTGTCCCCCGACGCCCCGCCGCTGCAGCGTGCCCGCGAGGCGTCGATCGAGATCATCAGCGAGGTCGAGCTCGGCTTGTCCGCGTTGCCCGATCTCCGATACGTCGCGATCACCGGAACCAACGGGAAGACCACCGTCACGGCACTCATCGCGCACCTGTTGTCCTCGTTAGGTCTGGATGCGGTAGCTGCCGGGAACATCGGGACGCCGGTGTGCGAACTTGCCCTGCGTGAGCGCCCGCCCGCGTGGGCGGCACTCGAGATGTCGTCGTTCCAGCTTCACGATACGCCGTCGATCGCCCCGACCGTCGGGGTGCTGACCAACCTCGCCCCCGACCACCTCGACCGGTACCCCTCCGTGGAGGCGTACTATGCCGACAAGGCCCGGCTCTTCCGGAACGCGACCCCGGCCTCGCAGTGGGTCATCAATGCCGATGATCCGCGCTCACTCGCCCTGGCCGAACGTCTGGACGGCACGGTGTACCGGTTCAGCGCGGCCGGCCGGCTGGGCGACGCCTTCCACGATCGCCAGCACGACCAGCTCATCGTGCGCGACGAACCGATGCTGGCCCGGCGAGACCTCCACTTGTTAGGTGCGCACAACGTGGCCAATGCCCTTGCCGCCGCGCTGGCGGTGATCGTCGCATCCACTGCGCACGACACGATCGACGCTCGTGGCCGACTCGCCCAGGGACTGCGCGCGTTCCGCCCGCTGCCGCATCGTCTGGAGCCTGTGGCCGAGCCGGATCAGGTCTTGTGGATCAACGACTCCAAGGCGACCAATATCGCCTCGACGCGGGTGGCCCTGCAGAGCATGACGCGCCCGACCGTGCTGTTGCTCGGCGGTCGGCACAAGGGAGAGCCGTATACCGGCCTGCTCCCCGACATCGCCGAGCACTGCCGGTACGTGATCGCGTACGGCGAGGCCGCGGATGACATCCTCAGGGATCTGACCGGACACGCGCCGGTGGAGCACGTGACGGGCGGCTTCGACGCGGTCACGACACGTGCCCGAGCGCTGGCGCACCCCGGCGACGCGGTGTTGTTGTCTCCTGCGTGCTCGAGCTACGACATGTTCAACAACTATGAGGAGCGCGGCCGTGCGTTTGCAGCAGCAGCGCGAGGAGGGCCGCAATGATCGGCGGAACCACCTATCGTGAACGCTGGGCGATGGGGCTCGAGGCGCGCGCCATCGTGCTCGTTACTGCGATGCTCACGGTCTTTGGCCTGGCCACGCTGTTCAGCGCCAGCGCGCTGGTGGCGCTCCAGCGTGAGTTGCCCGCCACCACCTTCTTCTTCCAGCAGCTCACCGGCGTGGCCGTCGGCATTTTGGTGTTTGCGATTGCCGCCAAATTCGACGCGCAGAAGCTGGAACGTCTGGCCTGGCCGCTCATGCTCCTCGCCATCCTGCTGATGGTGCTGACGATCATTCCCGGCGTCGGTACGAGGATCGGGGGGTCCCGACGCTTCCTGTTCGACGGATCGGTGCAACCCGCGGAGCTGGCGAAGATCGCGGTCGTGATCTGGACCGCGATGCTGGTGCTGCGCAAAGGGGAGAAAATGCGTCGTCTCTCCAAGGGCCTGCCGCTGTTCCTCATCGTCGTCGGTGTGCTCGCCGGCATCGCGTTCGTGCAGCCCGACCTGTCGATGGGGCTCATGTTCGTGCTCCTGATGGGCGTGGTCCTGTTCGCGGCCGGCGTGCGGATCGGGCACTTCGTCGCGTTGGGTGTGCTGGCCGCCCCGGTCCTCTGGCACGAGCTCCAGTCGCGACACTACGCGCTGGCCCGCATCTGGTCGTTCATCGGATCGGACAAGGCACCGCAGCAGCTGTCCGACCAGCAGTACCAATCCATGATCGCCGTCGGTTCGGGAGGCCTGACCGGGACGGGATTTGGGGAAGGGAAGCAGCAGTACGGTTGGGTACCGATGGGGATGGACGACTTCATCGCCAGCACCATCGGTGAGGAATGGGGCTTCCTCGGCTTCGCGCTGGTGGTGCTCGCGTTCGCGCTTTTCACCTGGCTCGGCGTCCGTATCGCGCGCAACGCGCGTTCGCCCTTCCTGCAACTCGTCGCCCTGGGACTGACGGCCACAGTCGCGATCACGGCCTACGTGCATATCGGCGTGGTGATCAACCTGCTGCCGAACACCGGGCTCACCCTCCCGTTCTTCTCCAATGGCCGGTCCAACCTCGTGCTGACGTTCCTCGTGACCGGCATTCTCGTGAACATCGGGAGCGTCCGCGAGCGGGTCTACGGCGCGTCGGCGACCGACCCGATGGTGGCGACGACCTAGGTGCGCGTTTTCTTCACCGGCGGGGGGACGGGGGGACACCTGTATCCGGCGCTCAGCATCGCCCGGGCACTCGTCAGGCAGGACCCACGGGTCCGGCCGCATTTCATCGGTGCGTCCCGGGGGATCGAGCGGGACGTGCTTCCGACCACCGAGTTCCCGTACACGCTCCTCGACCTGCACCCGCTCTACCGGAGCGCACCGTGGCGGAACTGGCAGACGGCCGCCGCGCTCCTGCGGGGCTGGCGCGCAGTCTCCAAACTCGCTGCAGCCGACCCACCCGCGCTGGTCGTGGCCACCGGGGGGTACGCCTCGAGTGCCACACTCGCCTTTGCGGCGCTGCATCGGGTTCCCTTCGTGCTGCAGGAGCAGAACGCGTTTCCCGGCCAGACAGTACGGCTCTTTTCGCGGTGGGCGCGCGCGGTGTTCGTGGGTTTTCCCGAAGCGGGGCTGCGTCTCCCTGCCTCGGGGCGGGAGCGTGTGATCGATGCTGGGAACCCGATTGACCCGCCACCGGAATCGCGGCCCGATCGCACCGCGTCGCGCGCCGCGTGGGGATTCCCCCACGAGGTGAGCGTGGTTGCCCTCGCGTTCGGCGGATCGCAGGGATCCGCGGCCCTGAATGCGCTCGTCGATGGATGGGTCAGCAGCGGGATTCCGGAAGGCGTCGGACTGATCTGGGGCACGGGGAAGGCACATCACGCTCGTTATGCATCGCGGGACTCGCCACAGGTGAAGGTCCGGCCATACCTGGCGCCGATTGCTGAGGCCTATGCTGCCGCCGACGTCGCGTTGACCCGGGCCGGCGCGATGACGACCGCGGAGCTCTGTGCGTGGGGGATCCCGATGTACCTGGTGCCGTTGCCCACCGCGGCCGCGGATCATCAGACCGCAAATGCCAGAGCCCTGGCGGAGAGCGGTGCCGCAGACTGGGTCGCCGAGCGCGATGCGACACCGGCGCGGCTGGCCGCCTTTGTTCGGGAGGTCGCCCTGGATCCCGTGCGTCGCGAGCGTCTGGCCGCTGCGGCGCTCACGCGGGCGCGGCCGCGGGCGGCGCAGGACATCGCCCACCGGCTGGTGCGGATGTCCATGACCGGACCGGACTCGCTCATCTAGATTGCCGTGATGTCCCTTCTCGCCGCAAACGATCCTCGGCCGGTGCACTTCATGGGTGTTGCTGGTGCCGGCATGAGCGCGCTCGCGGAGCTGTTCGTGCGCCGCGGAGTGGCGGTGACGGGCTGCGACAGCACCATCGCCGGAGCCGCGGATCTCGAACGGCTCGGCATTGCTCTGTCCGACGGTCACGCCCCGGAGCACGTGGCCGGGGTGCGGGCCATCGTTGTGACCTCGGCCGTGCCGAAGACGCACCCCGAGCTCGCGGCCGCTCGACGCGCCGGCATCGAAGTCGTTAGGCGCGCCGAGGCGTTGGGAGAGATCGTGAACCGCGGCCGCGTGATCGCCGTTGCCGGGACGCATGGCAAGACGACGACGACGGTGATGACCACCGAGGCGCTGTCGACCGCCGGCTTCCTGCCCACCGGCATCGCTGGCGGGCGGGTCGGTCGCTGGGGCGGTAACCTGCGATATGGGAGCGATGACATTTTCGTGGTCGAAGCAGACGAGTATGATCGCTCGTTCCTCGCGTTGCACCCGACCGTCGCGGTGATCACCAACGTCGAAGCCGATCACCTCGACATATACCGGGACCTCGAGGATATCCGCGCCACGTTCGTGCAGTTCGCCGCTCCCTCGCATACGGTCGTGCTCTGCGACGATGATCCAGGGGCGTCGACGCTGCCGCTCACCGGAGGCGCGCAGGTGATCCGCTACGGCCTGACGTCATCGCAGGCGCGAGTACGCGGCGGTGTGACCCGACTGGTCGATGGGCGCCTCGCCGTGGCCGTGGACTTCGACGGCACGTGCCTGGGAGACGTCGTGCTGCAGGTCCCCGGGCTGCACAACGTGCGCAACGCCCTCGCCGCGATCAGCGCCGGATTCGCGTTAGGTGCGACGCTGGACGGGCTCCGACCCGGGCTGGAGGCGTTTGGGGGAGTCGAGCGACGCTTCCAGCGCTTAGGCTCGATTCACGGCAGTGAGGTCATCGACGACTACGCCCACCATCCGACCGAGGTAGAAGCGACGCTGGCGGCCGCGCGGGGCGCCTTCCCCGGACGGCGCATCGTCGCCGCGTTCCAGCCGCACCTGTTCTCCAGGACCCGCGACTTCGCGAGGGAGTTCGGCGACGTACTGGCGTTGGCCGATGCGTCGTTTCTTACTGAGATCTATCCGGCGCGCGAGCAGCCGATCGAAGGCGTCTCCTCGCAACTGATTGCGGACGCCATGGCGCGCCAGGGCAGGGCCCCGATCTGGCGGGGGCTGCGTGAAGAGCTTGCGCAGGCGCTCGCCGAACGCGTGCGCGAGGGCGACGTGGTGCTCACGCTTGGCGCCGGCGACATCACGCGAACCGGTCCCGAGCTGCTGGCGCGCCTAACGACGCGAGCCCCGGCGTGACGTCGCCAGCTCCCCCGGCGGCGGCGTCCGGGCCGCGCTGGGGCCGGCGGATCGCTGCCGTGCTGGGGCTGGTGATCGTCGGAGCGATGACGACGGTGCCGTGGTGGGGACGGGAGCTGGCGTTCTTCCGTGTCCGGAGTGTCGAGGTGCGCGGCACCCGATTTGCGCGCCCGTCAGACATTGCCGCACGGCTTGCCATCGATACCCTGTCGTCCATCTGGATCTCATTGGACACGCTGGAGATGCGCGTGGAGCGACATCCGCAGGTCCGCACGGCCAGCGTGCGTCGGTGGCTCCCCAGCAAGGTGATCGTCGAGATCACCGAGAACGAACCGATCGCGCTCGTTCCCGGAACACGCGGGATGCGCGCTTATGAGGAAACGGGCCGGGCGCTCCCCGTCGACCCCGCGAAGGTGGCGACCGATCTTCCTATCGTCGAGAAGGCCGACACGGCGGTCTTCCGATTGTTGGCGGATCTCAAGGCGGACAATCCGGAGCTGTTTGCCCGCGTATCCGAGATCCGGTTGGTCGGCAAGGACCAGATGCGCATCGTGTTGCTCGACGTCGACGTGCTGGCGATGCGCAGCCTCGGCGCGGAGCGGTTTGACGAGCTATCTTCTGTCCAACGCGATCTGGCTCGGCGGAACATCGTGCCGACTGAGCTCGATCTTCGCTTCAAGGATCAAGTCATCGCCAGGTTGCCATGAACGTCGAACGACTCGTAGCGGGACTCGACATCGGTTCGGCCAAAACCACTGCGATCATCGGCGAGGTCGTGGGCGATCTGCCGCGACGTCCCGGCATCAAGGTGTTGGGGCTGGGCCAGGCGCGCACGACCGGCCTGCGGCGAGGCGTCGTGTCCGACATCGAGGAGACGACCCAGTCGATCAAGAAAGCGCTGAGCGACGCCGAGCAGATGGCGGGTGCGAAGGTCGATGCCTGCTATGTGGGGATTTCCGGCGAGCACGTGCAGGCGATGACCTCCAAGGGCATCGTCGCAGTGTCGGGGGAGGAGATCACGCGAGGCGACGTCGATCGCGCCAATGCCGTCGCGCGCGCGCAGTCGATTCCTCCCGACCGCGACTTGCTGCATGCGATTCCGCAGGAGTACACCGTCGACAAGAACCATGGGGTGCGCGATCCCGTGGGAATGATCGGCACCCGGCTCGAGACGGAGATGTACCTGGTGACGATCGGCGGATCGCCGGCGAGCAATCTGCGCAAGGCGGTGGAGCGGGCAGGGTACCGCGTGACGGAGCTGGTGGTGGAGCCCCTGGCAAGTGCACTCGCGGTGCTTACCGATGACGAACGCGAACTTGGTGTTGCCGTGATCGAGATGGGCGCGGGGACGACGGACATCGCCGTCTTCCACGAGGCGAAGATTCGCCACCTGGGAACCATCGCGCTGGGCGGCAACAACGTCACGAACGACATCGTCCACGGCCTCGGCGTGACGCAGACAGACGCCGAGCGGATCAAGGAACGATACGGCTGCGCGTACGAGCCGCTGGTAGATCCGTCCGAGGTCATCTCGCTGCCCAGCACGGTCGCGCAGGGCGATCGCCAGATTCCGCGGGAGTTGCTGGCCCATATCATTCACCAGCGCGTCGACGAGATCTTCGACCTGGTCATGCGCGAGATCGACGCGGCAGGATTTGGCGGGAAACTCAGCGCGGGCATCGTGCTCACGGGTGGAGTCGCCGCGCACCCCGGCGTGGGCGAGCTGGCCGCCGACGTATTCGGCACCGGCGTTCGGGTCGGTGTGCCGTCGGAGAACCTGAGTGGTCTCGTCGATGCGGTGGAAGCGCCACGTTATGCAACGGCGGCCGGGCTGACCCTGTACGCGGCGAACCGGATGGCCCTGGGTGCGGCGGCGGGTTCCCGGAGACTTCAGCTCAATGCCCCCAATGTGGATAAGTTGGCGCAGCGGGTCAAAACGTGGTTGCAGGATTTTTTCTGAGCCGCCGATCGGTCGTCTGTGTTGTTAGGCATGTCAAAAAGGTGATACTCCGGCGGTGAAATGTGGACAAGCGGCGCACTCACGTACGGGTGCGCCGCTTGGTCGTTTTGCCTCGCTGTGTGCCGCACTTGTTTTCAGTCACACGTTTCTTCTGGGAGTGATCGCATTATATTCTGGCGCGCCCTGAGGATGCGTGGTATCGGTTCCCGCCTTCTCGCACTCTCGGAGTGTCCCGTTCGACCTCACGTTCTTCGCAAGCAAGTTTCCCGTTCACAGGGGAGTGCCGCGCGCAATGATATTCGAATTCGAGGAGAACGCGACGCAGAACGCCCGCATGAAGGTGGTGGGCGTCGGAGGTGGTGGAGGCAATGCCGTCAATCGGATGATCGACGAGCAGCTCGAGGGCGTGGAGTTCATCTCGATCAACACCGACGCACAGACCCTGCTCTCGTCCAAGTCCGACGTCAAGATCCAGATCGGCAAGAAGCTCACGCGCGGACTTGGCGCCGGAGCGCGGCCGGAGATCGGCCGCCAGGCGATTGAGGAAAATCGCGACGAGGTATCGCGCTCGCTCACCAACGCGGATCTCGTCTTCGTCACGTGCGGCATGGGCGGTGGCACCGGAACGGGAGCGGCGCCGATCGTGGCCGAACTCGCCAAAGAAGTCGGTGCGCTCACCGTCGGGATCGTGACCAAGCCCTTCTTGTTCGAGGGCCGCAAGCGGATGCGTCAGGCGGAAATGGGCATCACCGACATGCGCACGCATGTGGACACGATGATCGTCGTGCCTAACGAACGCCTGCTGGCCGTGGTCGGCAAGGGCATCCCGTTCCAGGATGCGCTCAAGAAGGCTGACGAAGTGCTGCTGCACGCGACGCAGGGCATTTCGACGCTCGTGTCGCGGACCGGCCTGGTCAACGTCGATTTCGCCGACGTGCGCACCGTCATGCAGAACGGCGGCTCGGCGCTCATGGGCACCGGAATCGGGCGGGGCGATAACCGCGCGATGGAAGCGGCGCAGCAGGCCATCTCGTCACCACTACTCGACAACATCTCGATCGCGGGCTCCACGGGAGTGCTCCTGAACATCACCGGTGGGGGGGATCTCACGCTGGGTGAGGTGACGCAAATCTCGGAGATCGTTCACGAAGCGGCCGGCGACGACGCGGAGATCATCTTTGGCGCCGTGCACGAGCCCGCCATGCAGGGAGAAATCCGAGTCACGGTCATCGCCACCGGCTTCGATCGGGCGCTGGGTCACACGGGATCACACAGCACGCCATCGCACCACCCGGTGTCGGCCGCAGGTTCCACACGAACCGTGATCCCCATCAACACTGGACGCGTGGCACCGCCACCGCGTCCGACGCCTGTCCGACCTGTCGCCCCCGCGGCGGATCCAAATCGACGCTTTGCACCGCCAACCACTCCACCCCCCTCGCCATCCGGCCGATCCTCTGAACAGATTGAAGACCTCGATATTCCGACGTTCATTCGGAGGCAGATGGATTGACCCGACCTGTCGGTCGTGCGCTGGGTGTACTGACAGTGGCGCTCCTTGCATGGGGCGCCACTGCCGTCATGCGCCCCATCCCTGACCGCAAGGCCGGCACCGTTCTCACGGGCCAGCGCGTCCCGATCCTGGTGGAGCGGATCGACACGTTAGGCAGCGGCGAAACCATCACCAGCCTCCTGGAGCGAAGCGGCCTGTCCGACGACGATGCGCGGCGGGCGATCGCTGCGGCCGAGGGGTTGGATGCGCGACGACTGCGGACGGGGATGAAGATCACGCTGGGAACCCTCGGCGACACCTCCCCGTCGCAGATCCTGCTTCACCTCGCGGTGGACCGGCTGTTGCGCCTCACGAAAACCGATTCCGGCTGGGTGAGCACCGAAGAACGCCTTCCCTGGACTACCGACACGCTCGTCATCGATGGGACGATCAGATCCAATCTCTACGACGCCTTCGAACGCGGCGCAGATCGCCTGCCCAAGGATGCGCGCTTCGAGCTCGCCTGGAGCGTCGCCGACGTCTTCGAGTACCGCCTCGACATGAGCCGGGACCTGCAGGAGGGCGATGCCTTCACGGTGCTCGTGGAGCGCCAACAGACCCCCACGGGCGTGGTGCGGATCGGCAACGTGCTGGCCGTGGACTACGCGGCGAGCAGCAATCGGATGCGCGTGTTCCGCCTCGATGACGATCACGGCAAGCCCCGTTACTTCGACGAGAATGGAAAGTCGATGCGCGCCATGTTCCTGCGGGCGCCGCTCGAGTTCCGGCGGATTTCCTCGGTGTTTGGCTTGCGTCGCCACCCGATTCTTGGCGTGTTTCGCAAGCACCAGGGCACCGACTACGCCGCATCATCTGGGACCCCGGTGCGCGCCATCGGCGCCGGGGTCGTCGTCAACGCCGGCCGCATGGGGGGGTACGGAAACGCCGTTGACGTTAGGCATCCGAACGGGTTTGTCAGCCGGTATGGCCACCTCCGCGCCTTTGCCAAAGGGGTGCAGCGGGGGATCAGGGTCGGCATCGGCGAGACCATCGGCTACGTGGGGATGACCGGTCTGGCGACGGCGCCGCATCTGCATTTCGAGGTGCTCGTGGGCGGCGTCCAGCGGAACCCGCGAGTGGCCCTCAGCACGCAGTCAGGAGAACCGCTGGCGCAGGCAGAGCGCCCGTTGTTCGAGCAAACCAAGTCGCAGGCGCTGGCGATGCTGGAGCAGTATCGGGCGACCGTGCGGGCGGCCACCCCCTAGCGGCCAACGTCGACGGTCGCGTCGCGCGTACACTCCACACATGATCTTCTGGATTCTCGCCCTCGCGGCAGGGGCGTTCGGCGTCTACATGGCCTATCCGAGTGTGCGCTCGGCGAGTGCCGCGACGCGGCTCGCGGCGGTGCTGCGAGGGGTTGGCATCACGCTCGCGGTCGCACTGGGGCTCAACGTCATTCTCGGGAGCTCGCGCGCGCCGCGGCCAATGGTCGCCCTCGACGTGTCCGCGAGCTGGTTGCGTGGTGGGGACTCGACGCGGTACGTGGCGGCACGCCGCGCGGCGCTCGACACCTCGGCGGATTCCGTGCTCGCGTTCGGCGATTCGGCGCGACGCGCCGACGGCTCGACACCGGCCGCGGACGCGTCTTCGCGCCTCCGGCCGGTCGCCGAGCGGGCGATCGCCGCTGGGCGCCCGCTCGTGGTGTTCTCCGACGGGGAGCTCGACGACTCCGATGTACTTGCCAGTTTGCCGAGCGGTTCACGGGTCGAGGTGGCGCCGGCGGCGACGGTCAAGGATGCGGCGGTCACGGAGATTCGCGCGCCGCGCGTCGCGTCGGACGGTGACACGCTCGAGGTCCGGGTCACGGTCGCGGCGTCCGCCGCCGGGGCCGGACCGGGAAGGCTCACGCTGGCAATGGACGGGCGTCAGGTGGCCAGCGCGGCGTTGGATTCGTTAGGAGAACACGCCGAGCGAGCGGTGACGCTGCGTTTTGTGGCGTCGGGAGTACGCGGCGGGAGCGGCGCCGGTGATCGCGAACTGCGCGCCCGGATCGAATCGGCGGGCGATGGTGATCCTCGCAACAACGTCTCGGCAACGGCCGTGGACATCGGGTCGGCGTCCGCGGCGGTGCTCGTGTCCACGGGCCCGGACCTGGATTCGCGCGAGCTCGCGGCGCTGCTTCGGGGAACGGCCGCCCTGCCAACACGTGCCTACTTTCGCGTCGCCCCGGGGCAGTGGCGGGAGGACGGCGCCCTGACGCCCGTCAGCGAGGAGGTCGTGCGTCGCGCGATCCGTGAGGCCGCGGTCGTCGTGCTGCACGGGGACACCGCTCTGTTCGGTCCTCCGCGCGAACAGAGCCGTGGCGCGCTGGCGCTGATCGCGCCGCCCGCCGGCAACACGGGCGAGTGGTTCGCCACTGGAGCGCCGGTATCCCCGGTGAGCACGGTGCTCACCGGGACGCCGTGGGATTCGCTCCCGCCGCTCGAGGTGTCGCCCGCCATGCCGCCTAACGCGCAGTTCGAGTTGCTCGAGACGCGACGGGCGAGGCGGCTCGACCGGCGTGTCGCGATCGTGGGTTGGGAGACGCCGCGCCGTGTGCTCGTCGCCGGGGCCGCCGGGTTTTGGCGATGGCGTTTTCGCGGCGGCGCCGGGGCCGATGCATACACGGCTGTCTGGGGGAGCGCCCTGGACTGGCTGGCCGGAGAGCGTTCCGACGTGCGGGCCGCCATTCCCCAGGCGCCGTTCTCGCGTCAGGGCGACATGATCCGCTGGCGCCGCGGCGCGGATGCCGATTCGGTCGTTCGGGTGGTGTTGACGCCCCGCGACCAGCAGGCGGCCACGCCGGACACGATCCTGTTGAGATTCGGCTCGAACAACGTCACCGCCGAATCGAAGCCGCTGCCGCCGGGCGTCTACGACGTGCAGACTGCTGGGGGGAACTCCCTCCTCGTGGTGAATGCATCGCAGGAGCTTCTGCCGCGCCGTCCGACGGTTCGCTCTGGCGCCTACGGGACCCGTGCGGCGTCGGGAGAACGACCCCGCGCGCGTGATCTACCACTCCTCTTCGCGCTGGCGATTGTCGCGTTCTGCGGAGAGTGGATCGTCAGGCGGCGGGCGGGACTACGCTAGGCACGCGCTCGCGTCGCCCACGACTCGCTATCTTCTCCCTCCATGGCTCGTCTGTTCCGTCGCACTGGCGACGCTCCAAAGCGCTCCCTCTGGCAGCGCATAAAGGACATCGCGCTCACCGACCTCACGGTCGTGGCCCGGCGTGGCTCCAAGGAGGGATCACTCGAGGCGGTGGAGGAACTTCTCCTCGAAGCAGACTTTGGCGTGCCGACCACGTTGCGGCTGGTCGAGGCGCTGGATCGGGCCGCCAAGCGTGGAAGCATCAAGACGCATGACGAGTTTCTCGATGCGCTGGCGACGGGGATTCGTGAGGCGCTCGAAGCGGGGAACGCCGACAGTGCGCTGCTGGTCGCGAGCATGGCGCCGACGGTGATTCTGATCGTTGGCGTGAACGGCGCAGGGAAGACGACGTTCATCGGCAAGCTCGCCGCCCGTCTGCGTCGCGAGGGGAAGCGGGTCGTCGTCGCCGCCGGCGACACCTTCCGTGCCGGCGCGATCGATCAACTGCGCATCTGGGCGGAGCGCACCGGTGCCGAGTTCGTGGGAGGAAAGCCTGGCGGCGATCCCGCGGCCGTGGCGTTCGATGCGATTGATGCCGGCGTGACGCGTGGCGCCGATGTTGTCATCATTGATACCGCCGGTCGCCTGCACACGAGTGACAGTCTGATGGACGAACTGCGCAAGGTTGCTCGCGTGATCAAGCGCCGCCTGCCGGACGCACCGCACGAGACGCTCCTCATCCTGGACGGGACGATCGGACAGAACGCCGTCGCACAGGCCAGAACCTTCGCGTCGGCCGTGCCCGTGACTGGGCTCGTCGTCACCAAGGTTGACGGGACGGCCAAAGGAGGCATTGTCGTCGCGGTGCATGAAGCGATCGATGTGCCGGTCAAGTTTCTGGGGGTAGGAGAGCAGGCCGACGATCTCGAGCCGTTTGACGCCGATGCCTTTGCCCGCGAGGTGCTGGAGACGTGAGACCAGCGCGGACTCCGTCCGCGCGTGCGGGTCCTGCCTGACGAGGCCATGAGCGGTCGCGCCGGCGATCGAACGTCGCGTGCTGGCCGCCTCACGCTCGACATGCCTGTTCAATACCTGAAGGGCGTGGGCGAACGACGCGCCGAGCTGCTGCGACGATTGGGGGTGCGCACGGCGGGAGACCTGCTCTACCACGTTCCCCATCGGTACGAAGACGCCAGCACGATTACGCCGATTCACGACGTGGAGCCGGGAATGGATGTGACCGTGCTGGGTCGCGTGATCTCGAAAGGTGTGCTGCCGACGCGCAAGGGACTGCGGATCTTCCAGGCCGTGGTGAAGGATCCCACCGGAATGCTGGAGGTGTCGTGGCCGGGGCAGCCGTTTCTCGATCGATCGGTCGAGAAGGGCCACCTGTTGCTGCTCATGGGGCCCTGCCGTTTCTATCACGGGCGACAGCTCCAGCCGCGTGAGTTCGTCAATTTCGGTGGCGACGAAGAAGGGGCGGACCTTGGCCGGGTTCTGGCGGTGTACTCGGCGACCGAAGGGATCGGTGTCAGGCAGATCCGCGCACTCATCGAACAGCATCTCGACGGACTGTTGCTCCTGGTCGACGAGTTTCTGCCGTCCGCGCTCCTCGACGAGGCCGGCCTGCCGTCGCTTCCGGATGCCTTGCGTTCCGTGCACCGACCCGCGTCGCTGGGCGAAGCGCTTCGCGCGCGGAGTCGTCTCGCCTTCGACGAACTGCTCCTCGTCAACGTGCTCCACCGGCGGGCGAACGCTGTGGCTCGCGCACCGCGTCACGGCATCGCCTTCACGGCACGACGCACACTCACCCGACGGCTCGCGGAGGTGCTGCCTTTCGTTCTTACCGGTGCGCAGAAGCGCGTTATCAGGGAGATCGCCAACGACATGTGCTCACCCCAGCGCATGCATCGGCTGCTGCAGGGCGATGTTGGGAGCGGCAAGACGATTGTCGCCGTCTTCGCCGCGCTCCTGGCCCTCGAGAATGACTTTCAGGCCGCGGTGATGGCACCAACGGAGCTGCTGGCGGAGCAGCATGCGCGATCGCTGACCCGGTTGCTCGAGCCGCTCAGCATCATCCCGGTGCTGCTATCGGGGAGCCTTGGTGCCCCTGAGCGACGCCGAGCGGAGGAACGGATGGCCAGCGCCGAACCCCTCCTTGCCGTGGGCACGCATGCGCTGGTCCAGGAAAAAACACGGTTCGGCCGTCTCGGACTTGCCGTCGTCGACGAGCAGCACCGTTTCGGGGTCGAACAGCGTGCCGCGTTAGGTGCCAAGGGCGAAATGCCGGACATGCTGCTCATGTCGGCGACCCCGATCCCGCGGTCGCTGGCGTTGACCGTCTACGGCGACCTGGATGTGAGCTCCCTCGATGAGCGTCCACCGGGCCGCCGGCCGGTGACGACCGCACTGCGACCGGAATCGGCGCGGGAGCGGGTGCTCCAGTTCGTCGCCTCGCAACTGAGCCAGGGGCGGCAGGCCTACATTGTCTACCCCGTGATCGAGGAATCCGAGAAGGTCGACCTCAAAGCGGCGACCACGATGTTCACGCACCTCTCCGAGGGCGTGCTTGCGCCGCACCGCGTGGCGCTGCTGCACGGCCGCATCCCGGCGGATGACCGCGAAGAGATCATGCGCCGCTTTCGCGATGGTGAAATCGACGCACTCGTCGCAACGACCGTGATCGAAGTGGGCATCGACGTCGCCAACGCCTCGGTGATGCTGATCGAGCATCCGGAACGATTCGGGTTGTCGCAACTGCATCAGCTGCGAGGTCGCGTGGGTCGGGGCGCCGAGGAGTCGTTCTGTATCCTGCTCGGCGATGTGGGTGAGGAAGCCGCCGGGCGGCTGCGGATCTTCGGATCGACCGATGACGGGTTCGAGATCGCGCGTGCCGATCTGCGCATCCGCGGCATGGGGGACCTCTTCGGCAAGCAGCAGAGTGGGGAAGCGACCTTCCGCATTGCCGATCCCGTGCGCGACGAGAAGCTGAACGCCAAAGCCCAGCGCGCGGCGACGGCCTTGCTGGCGCGAGACGCTACGTTGAGTTTACCTGAACACGCCGCCCTCCGGCGAACGCTGGGACAGCGCTATTCACGCGCACTCGAGCTGTTTCGCGTGGGATGATGCGGGCGGGAGGGCGCGATGACGCGTCACCGGTGCGCGCCGGTCAACTCCCCGCCAATCGGTCGAGCGCTCCGGCCAGAAAATCCTGGCGCCACTTCTCCAGTCGCGCTGCATCAACCCCGGACGCTTCACTCACGGTGTCGATGTTGTCGCCGCGAAGAAGGCGCAACACGAGTGCCATCTTCTCGTCGGCCGTCGGCTCCGAGCCGCCGCGGCGAGCGTCGATGGCACGAACGATGAGCGCTGGCAGTCGCTCCAAGAACGACAGCGCAGCGCGATCCGGCGGACTCGCGGGGGTTCGGCGATCGCAATAGAGGCAGCCGACGAGCCGGTTGCGCACCACCATCGGGAAGATGCCGAACGACGCGCTCCCCGACGTGCGCATCCATCGGCCTTCCTCACGCGTTGGATCGCGATCGACCGGGATATACGTTGCGTGTCGCTGCTGCAGCAGCGACACGACGGCTTCGCCGCGCGCCACCATTGGAAAATGGAGAAGCGCCATCAGCGGCTCGACGTCACGCCCGAGCCCCGTGCGCGCATGCACCTCAGTACGCTCTGGGTTGAGCACCAGCGCGACGGCGCGATCGAATGGTCCTCCGCGCAAGCCCGCCTCCAGCGCCATCAACAGCACGGCGCTCAGATCGCTCCCCGACTGGGGATCGATGGCGCCCTCGATCTCGCGCAGGAGGCGGGGTCTCAGGTCGGCATCGGACACGTGGTCGGCGTCGGCGGCTGGTGGTACGCCCCACTCTCCGGTTTCCGACGGCGTTCCGCCCAGCGCGACGACGGCCGCGTCACTCAAGCGTCGAAGCCGCAGGTCGTCGACCGTCACGCTCGCGCTCGAGAACACCTCACGCGTTTCACTCAGCGCTGCCTCCACAACCTCGCGCACCCGATCGGACGTCAGCTTGAGTTGTGGCGCATACCGGCGAATCACCTCGTTCACGTCATCCGCACCCTCTGTTTCGCGCCGGTAAATGGCCTGTGTCAGCTCGTGGCTAAAGGCCGTGATCCTGGCCAGCGGCGACGGCGAAGCGACATCGGCCGAAACGCCGGTAAGGAGCGACTCCGGCATTCCCCAGTGACGCGATACGGCGACGCCCAGCTCCTCATAGCGGAAACCGAGGACTACATTTGCGGCCGTCTCTGCGCTCTTTTGCTCACTTCGCATCAGCGCATGAATGCGTGCGTAGTCCTCAGGAAAATGGCAGGCAATCAGCACTTCGCCCAGGTTACGGAACATGCCACATAAGTGCGCTTCCTCCGGATCTCGCAGGCCGAGTCTGAGTGCCACCTCGCGCGCGTGGTTGGCGGTCAGGAGCGAGAGGAGCATCAGCTCCCTGAGGCCGGGCGAGTGACGCCGGTAGTGCTCCCAGAGGAGGAGACTACTCGCGAGGTGCCGCACCGTACGGGCGCCGAGAACGAACAACGCCTGTGTGGCGCTCTGAATGGGGCGGCCGCCACGGCGATAGTGCGTACTATTCGCGGTGCGAATGACCCGCAGCGTGAGACTGTACTCGCGCAAGACGACGTTGGACAGCCGCTGAACCGAGCTCGCCTCGTCATCGAGCGCGGTCATCGTCGCTATGATCTGTGACGAGAGGGCCGGGAAGTCGATGTCCTGGACGATCAAGGCGAGCCGGGCCTCCACGGCGGACCGACCCGCGGCGTCATCCCGGTCACCGGAGTGCTGGCTCTCCGTCCCGCTTCGCGCCTGCATCGAGCTCTCCTCTAGGCCATCGCTTTGCGCGTTAGGCAGGGGGTTTGGGGGCCAGGCGCTTCTTGATGCGATCGAGCTCTGCCATCGTGCGGTCCAGGTCCTCGGAGAGTTTCTTTATTTCTTCCTCTCGTGTGCGCTGACGGGTGTCGGCCGCGGTCTGCAAGCTCATCAGGGCGGTCCGCGTCGAGTCGACCGCTTCAAGGAGCCGACGGAAGACGATCGCCTCGAGATAACGAGGGGCATTCGGGCCGGCGGTCAAGTATGCGTCAAACAGCGCAATGCGTTCGCGCGTGGAGGGCGAGGTATTGGACGGGTCGGCCTTGAGGATGGCCCGCCAGAAATCGCTTTCGGCCCCCTCAGGCGAGCCCGCGTGCTTGAGCCCGTGCTGCAGGAGCACTTGATCCGCGGCTTCGTAGTTGCCTGCCTCCGCAGCGCGCATGGCGTGCGACAGCGTCGTGGGCCACTCTGACAGCGCGGCCGGCTGCACCACGACGGGCGGTGGAACGCTGATGACCGGTGGGGGCGCCGCTTGTCGGCACGCACCTGACAGCATGAGCACCAGCACTCCCCGCACGTGCCAGCGACTCATGCGCCCACCGTCTCCGCGGTGCGCGGATTCGGCAACCGCGCCGCCGCCGCGCGCGTGGGCAGCAAGATGGTGAACGACGTCCCGACCCCAACGGTGCTCTGCACGGTGATCGAGCCCCCGTGCGCACTCACGATGCCCTTCGCAATCGCGAGGCCGAGCCCTGTGCCCTTGAGACCGGTGGTCTGGTTGTCGGCGGTGTAGAACTTCTCAAACACGTAGGGGAGTTGAGCGGCAGGAATGCCGGCGCCGGTATCGGCGACCGACATCTGCACGTGGTCATTTTCGCGGCGCACCAGCAGTCGCACCCGTCCACCCTTCACCGTAAACTTGAACGCGTTGGACAGGAGATTGCCTAACACTTCGTTGATCTGTTCCGGATCCCACACGACCTCTCCCGGGAGGGCGTTCTCGCGCGTGACATCGAAGTCCACTTCCCGCTGGATGGCCAGCACACGAAATGTCCGCTCGAGATCCCCCATGAAGGCCGGGAAGGCAATGGGTCGGGGATCAATGCGACCGCCTCCCGCCTCGAAACGCGAGACGTCGAGCAGTCCGCGCACCAGGCGGGAGAGCGATTTGCCCTGAGCCGCCAGTGTGTCCACCACTTCGGACTGACGATCGGTCAGCGGGCCGTACACGTGTTCCTTCAGCAGCTGAAGATAGCCGGTGATGACATTGATCGGAGTCTTCAGCTCGTGCGATGCTACCGAGACGAACTCGGCCTTGAGTCGGTCGAGCTCGCGCAGCTGCATTGCCATCGAGTTGTAGGACGCCGCCAGGCGACCAAACTCGTCCCGTCGAGTGGCGTCGATCCCGATGGGATGCCCGAAATCGCCCTCCGATACCGCGCGCATTCCAGCGTCCAGCTCGTCGATGGGCCCCGACACTGATTGCGTGAGCCACAATCCGATCAGCACGGCGAGGACGGCCGCACCCGCAAGGAGAAACAGCGCGGACCGACGCGCCGCTTCGGATTCCACGGCCATGGCGGCCACTCGCTCTCGCGTCTGTTCCTGCAACGCCTGCTCGGTCAGCGCGAGGATGCGTTCAACGTCATCGATCGCCGGCGTGATCGCGCGGTCGATGATCGAATCGGCGAGCGTAGGACGTCCACTTGAGGCGAGCTTCAGCGCCCCCTGCGCTTCGTCGCCAACGGCCTTGAGCGAGGCACGCATCCGCGGAACCGTCACGGTGCTCGCAATCGCCCCCAGCGAATCAATGTGAATGCGCAGGGTATCCAGCTTGGCGGCGAACTGAACGGCCGTAGGACTGTTCGGAAAGAGGGACAGATACATCTTGTTCTGTTCGATCTCCTGCGTGGCCGTGCGGGCACGACCGAGCAGCACTGCCGCTCGGAATTCGACGTCCCTCAACCGCTCGGTGTCCCGGCGAAGGTCCTGAATGGCGCGCAATGAGAGCGCGAGCGGCACCAGCATGACCACGACCATCGCGGCAATGCCAAGCGCCAACCGGGTACGGAGTGTCATCGAATCACTGTGTGGTGTTGTCGGCGCTGAGCTGCGTCGGTTGCCGCCGTTCCCTGCGGTTCATACCTTTCGCGACCGCACGCGCAGTTTTCACCCAACACATTACGTGCCAAAAACCTACGCTACGATCGCGACCCTGCCAAAGGTGGTTGGGCAAAGTGTCACCGTCCGTGGTTGGGTCGCGCACCTGCGATCGTCGGGCAAAGTGGCGTTTCTCGTGATGCGCGATGGGACAGGCGTACTGCAGACTGTACTCGTCAAGAGCCAACTGGCCCCCGACGTATGGGAACGGTTTGCCGCCCTCACCCACGAGGCGAGCGTAGCGGTCACTGGCGAAGTTCGTGCCGAGCCGCGAGCGCCTGGAGCGCATGAGCTCGGTGTTACCGACCTCGAGATCCTCGGTGCCAGTCCGTTGGACTATCCCATCCAGCCCAAGGAACACGGGATCGATTTCCTGCTCGACAACCGGCATCTGTGGCTGAGAGCGCCGCGCCAGGCGGCCATCATGCGGGTGCGCCACGAAGTCGAGCAGGCAATTCACGATTTCTACTACGATCGCGGGTTCATTCACGTCGACACCCCGATCCTCACCGCGGCCATCGGTGAGCGCTCCGGGCTCTTCTCGACCGAGTACTTCGATGAAGGCAGCGCCTACCTGGCTCAGACGGGGCAGCTCTATGGGGAAGCTGCTGCCGCGGCTCTTGGATGTATCTACACCTTTGGTCCGACCTTCCGCGCGGAAAAATCCAAGACCCGCCGGCACCTGACCGAATTCTGGATGATGGAACCCGAGATGGCCTTCTACGACACGCAGGACAACATGCGGTTGCAGGAGGAAATGATTGTCTACATCGTCGGGCGGATCCTGGAACGTCGTCGGGCCGAGTTGCGGGAGCTCGAACGCGACATCTCGAAGCTCGAGAGGATCAGGGCGCCGTTCCCGCGGATCGAGTACACCGAAGCGGTCACGACGCTTCAGGGCAAGGGAAGCGGAATTCAGTGGGGCGAAGATCTTGGCGCCGAGGACGAGACCCTGCTCGTGGCCGACTACGAGACGCCGGTCTTCGTGTGCAACTATCCCCGAGAGGCAAAGGCCTTCTACATGAAGGAGAACCCCGCCGATCCTCGAACGGTGTTATGCGATGATCTGCTGGCACCCGAGGGCTACGGCGAGATCATTGGAGGCTCGCAGCGCGAAGACGATCACGACAAACTGCTCGCCCGCATCCTCGAGGAAGGCCTGCCCGTCGATGCGTACGGGTGGTATCTCGACCTGCGCAAATATGGCACGTTTGTGCATTCCGGTTTTGGACTCGGGCTCGAGCGCACGATCGCCTGGATCACGGGCACCCCTCACATCCGCGAGTGCATCGCATTCCCGCGGATGATGCATCGCCTGCGACCCTGAGTCCAATGTCGATCGAGGTGCGGTTTCTGGAGCGCTCGCGCTACTACCTGGGCGTGGAGTACCCGGCCAAGATCCGGACTGCGATCATGGCGATGCCCGAGGACCGGCTGTGGTGGCGCCCTAACGAGGATTCCAACAGCGCAGGCAACCTCGTGATGCACCTCGCCGGCAACGTTCGGCAGTGGATCGTGTCCGGTGTGGGCGGCGGGCCAGACGTACGCCGTCGCGACGTGGAATTTGCGACCCGCGGCGGCATCTCCGCAGAAGCCCTGGTCGACCACCTCGAGCGGACGCTCAGCGAAGTCGACGCCGTCCTCGCGCGCCTCGCGCCGGAGGACTTGCTCACGAGGCGCGCCATCCAGGGACGGGATACGACCGTATTCTCCGCCATCTATCACGTCGTGGAGCACTTCTCCACGCACACCGGTCAGATCGTCTGGTTAGGCAAGATGCTCGCGCCGTCCGGTGCCATCCGGTTCTACGACGACGCCAACAACGCCGCGCCGCTGTTTCTGGAGGACGGAAGGGGGGACATCGACTGAGTGATAACGAGAGGTGCATAGCTCGTGGGATCCGCTCGGGATCTCCACCCACTTCCCACTCCTCACTACCCGCTCCCGACTACCCACCGCTCTGCTCGCTCCTCTTCACCTCGTCCCACAGCCCGTCCAGTACCGCGAGCCCGGCGGTCGCAACGTCGATTCCGCGCTCATCGGCCAGGCGCTCGATCTGTGTGAAGCGCCGGACGAATTTCGCGTTGGCTCGGTCGAGGGCGAGGCCGGCGTGAACTCCGCACTTTCGGCAAAGGTTCACGACGGCGAAAAGAAGGTCGCCGAGCTCAGCTTCTAGAGCTGAGACGTATTCGCCAGTCTGTGGCGCAGCGTGGCCGTCGTTCACCGGGTTCGCGTGAGCCAGATGCGAACGAACCTCGGACAGCTCCTCCTCCACCTTCCGAGCAGGACCCTCCACGTCCACCCAATCAAATCCGACCCCGGCAGCGCGATCCTGCAGACGGTGAGCCCGATGCAGCGCGGGAAGACCCGAGGGCAGACCCTGCTCGATTGAGCTTCGTCGTCGTCTCGCCTTGAGGTGTTCCCAACCCACACGGACACCATCGCCATACAGATGTGGATGCCGCTGACGCATTTTCTCGATGAGTCCGCCAGCTACGTCGCCGATGTCGAACGACCCGCGTTCCTCCGCGACGACTGCATGAAAAAGGACCTGAAGCAGGACGTCTCCAAGCTCCTCACGGATTTGGGCGTCGCTCTCATCACGGATAGCGTCGTCAAGCTCGTGGGCCTCCTCCAGGAGGTAGGGGCGCAGACTTGCGTGTGTCTGAGCGCCGTCCCACTCGCAGCGGGCTCGGAGATCTCTCATCAGACCGAGCGTATCTTCAAGCGTAGCCTTGCGTTGCATAGTCTCCTCCAAGCCCGTATACTACCCGGCCTTTGAGCCGACGGTCAATGGATTCTCGAATGCGGAGGGCATGGATCGAGGTCGATCTTGACGCCCTCGTCCGCAACGCAACCGCGGTGCAGCGGCACTCGGGCAAACCGATTCTTCCCATGATCAAGGCGGACGCCTACGGGCTCGGCGCGGTCGAGGTCGCCCGGGTGCTTGAACCGCTAGACCCATGGGCGTTGGGGATCGCGCTGCTGGGAGAGGCTGCGGAGCTGCGGCGATTCGGGATCGATCGTCGCGTGCTCGTTTTTTCGCCCCTGCTCCCCGAGGACTTTCCCGAGGCGCGACGTCTCCGAGTCACGCCGACGCTCGGGACGGCATTAGCCATTCGCGCCTGGATTGAATCCGGTGGGGGTGCCTGGCACCTCGCCATTGACACGGGCATGAACCGCGCGGGGGTCGAGTGGTGGAGGGTGGGGGCAGTCACTGAACTTGCCCGACAGCTGCCGCCCGAGGGTGCCTTCACCCACTTCCACTCAGCCGACACCGATCACGCCTCAGTTCGGGAGCAGCAGGAGCGTTTCCGTCGCGCCGTGGACATGCTCCCCTGCCGACCCGAGGTCCTGCACGCTGAGAACAGCCCGGCGATCGAGCGACAGTCGCCGTCGCCGTGGGATCTGGTGCGTCCTGGCGTGTTCCTGTACGGCGTTGGCGGCGGACCCGGTTCCGGTCTGATCCCGGAGCCGGTTGCTCATCTTCGTGCACGGGTGGTTGAGGTCCACGATGTCAGGGACGGCGAGTCGGTCTCATACGGAGCAACCTGGCGTGCCGAAGGTGCGCGGCGCATCGCGACGCTGGCGATCGGGTACGCCGACGGGTACCGCCGGCTGTTCTCGTCGCGTGGAGAGGTCATTCTCGCGGGACGGCGCGTGCGCGTGGTGGGCCGCGTGACGATGGACCTGACGATGGTGGACGTGACGGGAGTGCCGTGCGCCGAAGGGGATGTAGCAACCCTCCTGGGTCGCGCAGGTGACGATCATCTGGACATCAACATCATCTCCGAGGCCGTGGATCTATTGCCCTATGAGCTCCTGGTCGGTCTGAAGCTGAGAGCGCCGCGGATCTACCACCGAGGCGAGGCGTGAAGCGTCGCGCGGCAGTGGTGGTGCTCGACGGCGTGGGGATCGGGGAAGCGTGGGACGCAGCGAGCTACGGTGACCAGGGAAGCAACACCCTCGGCAACCTCGCCAGGGCGACCCCTGGGTTCGCCCTGCCAGTGCTTTCGGCGTTAGGCCTCGGGAGCCTGGAACCCATCGCGGGGATGCACGTGCCGGGTGATGCAACCGGGGCCCGCTGCCTCATGCAGCCCGCGTCGCCGGGCAAGGACTCGACGACCGGCCACTGGGAGCTGTGTGGTCTGCACCTGGAGCGCCCGTTTCCGACGTATCCCAACGGCTTTCCGGCGGAGCTCGTGGCGGAGCTGGTGCGCCTAACGAATCGGCCGGTGATCGGCAATGTGGTGGGGAGTGGCACGGCGATCATCGATCAGTACGCCGATGAGCACCGCCGATCGGGGGCGTGGATCCTCTATACGTCTGCCGATTCGGTTTTTCAGATCGCTGCCCATGAGGCGGTGATCCCGCTGGACGTGCTGTACGAGGGCTGCCGGACGGCCCGCGAGATGCTGGTGCCGCCTCACAACCTGTCGCGGGTCATCGCCCGCCCGTTCACCGGAGGGGCGGGCAGCTACCGACGGACGCCGAATCGGAGGGACTTTTCGATCGAGCCCGATGGAGAAACACTGCTCGACGCGCTCGCCGCGGCTGGAATCAGCCGGTTCGGAGTAGGGAAGGTGGACGACCTGTTCGCCGAGCGCTGCATCACTTCGACCCACACGGCCGACAACGCCGAGGGCATCCAGCGCATTGGGGAATGGCTTCGGGGGACGGAAAGTGGGTTCCTGCTCGCGAACCTAGTAGATTTCGACCAGCAGTACGGGCACCGGAACGACGTGCCGGGGTTTTACCGGGCGCTGCAGCAGTTCGACGACGCGCTCCCGGGTCTTTTGTCATTGCTTCGCGAGGACGACCTGCTTTTCCTGACCGCCGATCACGGGAACGACCCGACGACAGCTTCTACTGACCATTCGCGAGAGCGCGTGCCGATGTTGTTGGCGGGTCCTCGCGTCCGTCCCGTCCACCTCGCGGAGCGGTCTACGTTTTCGGACCTGGGCGCCACAGTGGCCGAGTGGTTCGGCCTGAGCTTCCGCGGTCATGGGGCGTCGTTTCTGGGCGAGGTGCTGAAATGACCGTGCCCGGCAATGGGGTGGTACCCGAGGCGGTCGTGCAGCGGACGTTTGACGTGATGCGACGGGCGTACGCGCCGTACTCGCGATTCCGTGTGGGAGCGACGCTGGTCACCGATGAGGGGATCGAGTTTCACGGCTGCAACGTGGAGAACTCGTCGTTTCCGGCCGGCATTTGCGCGGAACGTGCCGCCTTGTCGGCAGCAGTGGCCGGGGGGCATCGCCGGTTCTCCCTGCTGGTGGTCGCCACCGAAGCGACCGAGCCGACGCCGCCCTGCGGGCTTTGCCGGCAGGCGCTGGTGGAGTTCGCGCCCAAGCTGCAGATCGTTAGTGCCGCGCTCGATGGTCGGCGGGTATCGTGGCACCTGGATGAGCTGCTTCCCGCGCCGTTCACGCCGGATTCACTCACGCACCCATGAAGCTCGGCAAGGTGGTGGGGACCGTGGTGGCGACGCGAAAGGACCCGTCCCTCGAGTCGCTCAAGCTCCTGATCGTCGACAACCTGACGACGGGCCTCGACCGCGAGGGCGGCTACGTGGTCGCGGTCGACAGTGTGGGGGCAGGGATGGGAGAAGTTGTCTTGTATGCGAGCGGAAGTTCCGCTCGCCTGACCAATGTGACCAAGGAGCGGCCGGTTGACGCAGTCATCATGGCCATTGTGGATAGCTACGATGTGGATGGACATGTCAGACGTTTGGCGTAGTCGGGCAACGCCGCTGGTCGCCATGGCCGCGGCGGTGCTGGTTCTCAGCGCCTGCAACGAAGACCTCGACGCGGGCACGGCCTGCCCGGCACTCTGTCCGGGGCAACATGTGATCGTCACCGATACCGTGCTCGACGCGGTGGTGTTCGACACGGTGGTCAGCGGCGTTCCGTCGATCGGGAGCGAGGGGGCGCTGTTGCTCGCATCTCGCGGAGACACGCTCGACACGCGCGTGATCCTCCGGTTTGATACGCTCCCCTCGACGGTCACGCGCCAGGGCGGTGACTCGGCAATCACGGCGATCGACAGCGCCTATCTGCTCCTGCGTCTCAATACCAGCCGCAGCCGGGTCACCGCGCCCGTTCGCATCGATCTCTACGACGTCGATACCACGGCGGCGGACACCGCGGCG
The DNA here is from genome assembly GCA_052387735.1 of Gemmatimonadaceae bacterium. GTDB lineage: Bacteria > Gemmatimonadota > Gemmatimonadetes > Gemmatimonadales > Gemmatimonadaceae > RBC101. The sequence continues at coordinate 20,935 of JBQTIW010000021.1, read as the reverse complement.
GCGGTCATCATCGGCCTGTTCCGCGCTGATCGATTGATCGGCGGATCGACGCTCGACACGAATCAGGTGAAGGACTCCCTGCGGGTGTATTTCGCCAACGACAAGCTGCTGGCAAGGATCAGGGGGCCGCACCGCCTGCGGGTGGGGATGCGCCTGACGAGTGCTGCGGGCGGGCAATTGAGCTTCGGTTCGTTCGACGTTTCGGCAGCGGCACAGCTCAAGTTCGATCCGGTGCCGTCCGATACGGCGATCAAGGAAATTGCCGTATCGCTTCGCTCGGACAGCCCGACGAACAACATCGAGCTGCAGAACGACCTCCTCGACTACTTCGTGGTTGCCGCCGCGCCGCCCCGGCCACCGGGCGACGTGCTGTCGATCGGAGGGCTTCCGCCCCGGCGCGCGTTCCTTCGCTTCAACGTCCCGCTGAGGATTCTCGACTCAGCGACGGTGCTGCGTGCGACGCTGCTGCTCACCCAGCGGCCCAACCCATTCCTCAGTGCGAAGGACAGCGTGCTGATTCTCCCGCAGGTTGTCACGGCGGGAGAGGAAGTTACGGACTTTGCGCGCGCGGCCACCCTGTTGTCGGTCTTTCCGGTGGACACGTTGCGCATCGTCCCGGGTGACAGTGGCACGCGGCAGATCGAGGTGGCGGCGGCGCTACGGCAATGGAGCTCGTCGGTCAATCCGTTCCGGCAGCAGCGGGCACTGGTGATCCGGTCGGCCGACGAGGGACTCGGCCCGTTCGATGCACACTTCTACTCACTCGAGGCACCGGCGCACCTGCGACCGCGGTTGCGTGTGAGCTATTCGCTGAGAACGACCTTCGGGATCCCATGATGCGCGCCAGGCTGTGGTCGGTATTGTCGTCAGGGGCGCTGATTGCCGCGCCGTTTGCGCTGCGGGCGCAAGGTTCGTTGAGTGGCCAGGGGTTTGGATACCCGTTAGGCGGACTCAGTGCCCGCTCGCTGGCCAATGGAGGGGCGGGGGGAGAGTTTGACGGCCGCTCGGCCCGGAATCCCGCGGCCATCGCGCTCGGACTGCGCGGTGGATTGTTCATCCAGTACGATCCCGAGTTCCGCGAGGTGAGTCAGGGGAACCAGCGGGATCGCACGGTCACGCCGCGGTTCGCGGCCTTGGGGATCGTCTTTCCGGTCAAGGACCGCGCGGCACTTGGCGTGTCCACGCACTCGCTCCTCGATCGCACGTGGGCGACACGCGTCCGGTCCGGGCAGCGCCTGGGTCCGGACAGCGTGCTCTTCACCGAGTCGAATCAATCCTCGGGGGCGATCAACGAAACGCGGCTCACCTTCGCGTTTGCGCCGCTCGACGGAAAGGTCTCCCTGGGTGCGGCCCTGCACCTCGTGACCGGAGAAAACCGCCTGACATTGCGACGCGAGTTCGACGACAGCCTCCGATACGGCACGCTGCTGCGCTCTCTCACACTCGCCTACAGCGGCACCGGAGTGTCAGCTGGAGTGGTGGTGCGACCGGTGACCTGGTTTTCCGCAGCGGCCTCGGTGCGCCAGGGAGGGACGCTGACGCTACGGGTGGTCGATACGCTGCGCTCAAAAGCCGACGTGCCGAACCGCGTTGGCTTTGCGGCGCGCGTCGACGCCATCCCCGGGGTGAGCCTCATGGCCTCGGCGGATCGCACAACCTGGTCCAGCCTGAATGGGCTCGGCAGCGACCAGGCGGCGGGGCGTGACGCGTGGGAGTACGCCATTGGAGCGGACTTTGCACAGCGTACGCGTCGTGTGGTGAACTGGGTGTACAGCGCGGGTTTCCGCACGCGCGAATTGCCGTTCGCCGCTTCCGGAGCCATCGTGAGCGAGCGACTGTTTTCAGGGGGCGTGTCGGCCCCCATGGCCGGAGGTCGGGCGACGATGGACGTGGCCCTGCAGCGCGCGAGCCGAGAGGCAGCGGGCGCGGTGTCGGAACGCGCCTGGATGCTCAGTGTTGGACTCACCGTCCGTCCCTGAGTCCGCGGCGGCTGGCCGCGCGGAGGGCGCGCCAGTCATTCTCGTGGCGGACGACTCCAGGGCCAACTGCGAACTGCTGGCCGAGCAGCTTCGCTCGTTAGGGTACCAGTCGATCGTGGCACACGACGCGGCGTCGGCTCTGGCGCGCGTCCTCAACGATGCCCCGGATCTCGTGATTCTCGATGTGCAGATGCCCGGCGCCCCGCTCGGCGTCGAGGATCGTCTCTCCGGATACGAGGTCTGCCGGCGCATCAAGCAGGACGCACGAACGACGCGCATCCCCGTGGTGTTCATCACGGCGCTCAACGAAAGCACCGATCGACTGATGGCTATCGAAGCGGGCGGTGACGATTTCCTGTCCAAGCCGCACAACCGACTGGTGCTCGGTGCTCGTGTGCGCTCCCTGCTGCGGTACAAGGCGGCGACCGACGCCCTCGAGGAATCGTTCAAGCGATTGCGGGAACTCGAGCGCGTGCGCGACGATCTCATGAAGATGATCGTGCACGACCTCAAGACGCCGCTGACCAGCATCCTGGCCACGCTCGAGTTGTTGGGCGATGGCGATCTCGGTCCTCTGGAACCGACGCAGCGATCTGCGGTGAACGATGCGATGGAGAAGTCGGATGAGCTGCTGAACCTGATCGATGACCTGCTCGAGGTTCGGCGCATCGAGGAAACATCGATCACCCTCACCCTGGAGACGATCGATCCCGCCGACCTGCTGGAAGAAGCGATCCGGGAATCGTCGGCTCGATTCGAGCATGAGCACACGACGGTGATTCGCGAGCTGTCCCCGGACGTTCCCGCGATCCAGGCGGATCGCCCGCTGCTACGGCGCGTAATCAGCAACCTGATTCAGAACGCCCTCGTGCACTCGGCGCGCCCGATCGACCTGTGGTTCATCGCTCGGCGTGATGGGCACGGAGTGCGCATCACCGTGAAGGACAATGGGCCGGGGGTTGCTCCTGAGTTTCACGAGGTGATCTTCCGCCAGTTTCAGCAAGCCGTCATTGGGCGCGCCCCGCGACAGCGCAGCTCAGGGCTTGGCCTCACCTTCTGCCGGCTTGTTGTCGAAGCCCACGGCGGTCGCATCTGGGTGGAAAGCGCCGAAGGCGCTGGTGCCGCCTTCCACGTATCACTTCCGGTCGATCCGCCGTCGCGAACGGTGCGGCTCGGGGGAGGGGACGGGACATGAACGTCTATCTCAGGACCTTCGGCTGCCGGGCCAACCAGTACGACTCGGAGACCATCCGAGCCATGGTGCAGCGCGCGGGTGGCTCGGTCGTCGACCGTCCCGAGGACGCGGACGTCGCGGTGTTCAATTCCTGCGCGGTCACGACCGAAGCCGAGGTGGAGCTGCGAAAGGGCATCCGGGGAGCGGCACGTCGTCGGCCCGAGCTGACAACCCTGGTGATGGGATGCGCGGCCTCCCTGGACACGGGGGTGCTGCAAGCGCTGCCGACCGTCAGCCACGTGGTGCCCGGCGCAGACTTCACCGCGATCGCCGTGGCGCTCGGCCTGCCGGTGGACGCGTTGGGTGCGGCGGCACTCCAATCGGGCACGCGGGCCCTGCTGCGAATCCAGGATGGGTGCGACGAGCACTGCACCTTTTGCGCGACCACGCTGGCGCGCGGAAACAATCGGTCTCGGACGATCGACGACCTCGTTCGGGAGGCACAGGTGCTCGCCGAGCGGCATTCCGAACTCGTGCTGACCGGAATCCACATCGGCACCTGGGGGCAGGATATCGGGAGCTCGTTAGGTGTGCTCGTCGGCCGTCTCCTTCGCGATGTGACCGGCGTCCGCTTCCGCCTCTCATCCATCGAAGCGACCGAGGTGGACGACAGGCTGCGCGAGTTGTTGGACGAGCCCGATCGACTGGTCCCCCATATCCATGCTCCTCTGCAGTCGGGGTCTGACCGGGTACTCAAGCGCATGGGTCGACACTGGTACACGGCGACCAGCTATACTGCGGCGCTGGAGCGCCTGGTGGCCGGGCGACCGGTGTTCGGCCTGGGCGCCGACGTCATTGCCGGCTTTCCCGGCGAGACCGACGAGGACCACGCCGCCACGCTATCGCTGATCGATTCGCTTCCATTCACCTATCTGCACGTCTTTCCGTACTCGGTACGCCCCGGAACGGCGGCAGAGCGGCTCCCAGGGCGTCTGACCGGGCCGGTGATCCAGGAACGCGCTCGGCAGCTTCGGGCGCTGGCGGAGCAGAAGGCGGGCCGGTACCTCTCTCGTCGTGTGGGCACAGGTGCCGACGTCATCGTCGTGCGCGGGGATGTCCGGGAGGGACTCACGGAGGACTATCTTGTGGTGACGATCGGCGGTGCAACGCCCGCGAGAGGCGCTCGACTGCCGATGCTGCTCCAACAGGGAACCCACGGGCGCCTGCTCGCCACCCCCCTCGTCCCGGCCACAGCGTGACCTCCGAACGCCACACGGTCTACATCGAGACGTACGGGTGCCAGATGAACGTGAGTGACTCCGAGCTGATGCTCGGAAAGCTCGCGGCGGATGGTTACACACCGGTGGAGACACCCGACGACGCAGATGTGATACTGGTGAACACGTGCGCGATTCGGGATCACGCTGAACAACGCGTCCTGGGGAGATTGGGGGAGCTCAAGCGGAGCATGAAGCACGGTGCCGTCGTCGGCGTCACTGGCTGCATGGCACAACGCCTCGGCCCAAAACTCCTGGAACAGGCACGACATGTGAGCCTGGTCATTGGCCCCGATGGCTATCGCGCGTTGCCGCAACTCGTCGCCCGTGCCCGCGAGGGCGCGCGTGCGGTGGAGACGTCGTTCGACCTCGAGGAGCACTACGAGGATTTCGCACCCCGCCGGTTCGACAAGGTGCGCGCGTGGATCCCCGTGCAGCGCGGGTGCGACTACAAGTGCACCTACTGCATCGTCCCGTTCACACGGGGCCCCGAGCGCAGTCGCAAACTCGACGATGTGGTCCGCGAGACCGAGCAGGTCGTGGCCGACGGCATCGCCGATGTCACGCTCCTGGGACAGACGGTCAATTCGTACTTCGACGGCACCAACGAATTTGGTGCATTGTTGCGGGCAGTTGGCGGAGTGCCGGGGGTCAGACGGCTCCGCTTCACCAGTCCACATCCCAACGACTTCTCCGAAGCCGTGATCGCCGCCATGGGTGACGTCCCGGCGGTGTGTGAACACGTGCACCTGCCACTGCAGTCGGGATCGACCTCCGTGCTCAAGCGCATGTTGCGACGGTATTCCCGGGAGGGGTACCTCGAGTGCGTCGAGCGGCTGCGCCAGGGGGTTCCCGGGATCGCACTCACGACCGACATCATCGTGGGATTTCCCGGCGAGACGGACGAGGACTTCTCGGACACGCTGTCGCTGGTGGGCGAGGTCGGGTTCGACGACGCCTTCACGTTCAAGTTCTCGCCCCGAGAGGGTACACCTGCCACGCGGATGCCTGACGAGTGGCAGGTGCCTGACGAGGTGGCGTCGGAGCGATTGGCACGGCTGATCGACGCCGTGCGCGCGAGCGCGCGCCAGCGCAACCTGCGGCTGCTGGGGCAGCGCCGTGAGGTCCTGGTGGAAAAGCCGGCCAGGCGTGGAGAGCTCTTGCAGGCCCGTTCCCGCGACTACAAGACGGTGCTCGTCCCCGGTGACGAATCCATGATCGGCCAGTACCTCAATGTGGAGCTCACCGGCACGACGGGCTCCACGTTTACTGGGGCCGTGATTCAGGAGCGCGCTCCCTTACCCATGGCGGGCTAGCGGTCGTTATGTCCGCCTGTGCCGCGGATCACAGCGGCAGGGCGAGCCCGACTGGACGTTCCCTTGGAGTCGCGTGAGTCGTCTACTCGCTGCACGACCGTGGCCAGTCGGCGCACCCGTGCCACATCGAGGAAGCCAGCTGTGATCCAGGTGACATGAAGAACGCCCTCGAAGAGATCGCCGAGGAGGTCTTCGAACAGCTTCGTGAACGGCATGCGGGGTTTTGCGACTGTTCGCAATGCCGTGATGACGCGATCACGCGTGCGCTGAACAAGATTCGGCCCCGCTACATCAGTGGGTCGCCTATCGGCTCCGCGGTGACCCGCGTTGCGCTGTCGCAGCGCCAGGCACGAGCAGAGATGTATGTGGTCATGCTCGAGGCCATGCGCGTGGTGCAACGCAATCCACGCCACACGGCGGGGGTGGGGTAGACTCCCCGGGGGCCTTTCCGGAGGGCCCCGTGCCGCTGGTGGTCTGGTTGTTCGTTGCGTACGCCGTCGGACTCTGGCTCGGGTTCGGCGGCCTGTTTGTATGGGGTGGCACGGGTGCGCTGACGCTCCTGCTCGTCGCGCTTCGACAGCGACGATCGACAGGCGTACTCGCGGCGGCGACCTTGGTGCTGGCCTTGCTCGTCTCCCGCGACGCGGTGCGTGTGGACGCCGAGTGTCAGCGCGAGGCACTTCGTGCGGGACGCATGGTCGCCGAACTCCTGATCCCCCTGCGCCCGGGAGCATCGGCCGCGGCCCGGTCAGTGGTATGTGGGACGCGCGTACGTGTGAGTGGTGGTCGCACGACGATCGCCGCCGGCACAGTGGTGGACGTGCACGGCACCTTTCGTCGCAGCACGGGTGGCCTGCGAGTGCAGAGCGCCCGTCTCACTGTCCTGAGGGCGCCCACCGTCCTCCTCCGCGCCCGGGCCCGAGTGAGCGCGACGATGGATCGGCTCTTCGAGCGCGACGCCCCGCTTGCTCGCGCCCTTGTACTCGCCGAGCAGTACGACCTGCCCAGCGAGCTCCGCACGAGGTACGCCGATGCCGGTATCATCCACATGGTGTCCGTGTCAGGGCTGCATGTTTCGATCATTGCGGGAGGGCTCCTGGCGACGCTGGGCGCAGTTGGGCTGCCGCTACGCGCCGCCCAGGGCCTGGCACTCGCGGTGCTCGCCGCCTACGTGGTGTTCATCGGCGCACCGCCACCGGCCGTTCGGTCTGCGGCCATGACGGGGCTGACCATCGGTTCGCGATGGGTGCAGCGCCACACGTCTCCGTGGTCCATCTGGGCCGTCGGCAGCGGAGTATCTCTGGTCGAACCGCGCATCGCGATCGATCTGGGCTGGCAGCTCAGCGTGTGTGGAATGGCGGGGCTCATTGCCAGTGGTGGTCTGTGCGAGCGGCTGATGCCCGCGCTCTCAGGATGGCGAAAAACGATCGGCGAAAGCGTGATCGCGACCGGGGTGGCCACGGTTGTGAGCGCGCCGATCGTGGCGTGGACGTTCGGGCGCATCAGCCTTGCGGCCGTGATCACCAATCTGCTGGCCGCGCCCCTGTTCAATATCGCGCAGCCGTTGCTGTTCGTGTCGGTCTTGCTGTCGTGGTCCGGTCCCGTCGCCGGCTTCCTTTCCGATGCAACGCGAGGTGCGCTCTGGCTGATCGGACTCGTGGCGCAGGTGGGGGCAGCGGTTCCCTTCGGGGTCGTTGCTGTCGCGCCGACGGCGACGACGGCCATCGGCGTGGCGACGGCCGCCGCCGCGATCGTCGTGGCCTGCGCGGCGCGTCGCTGGCAGCGGCCGGCCGCGCTCGCGTTAGGCGCGCTGCTGGTCATCGCCTGGCGACCGTTGCTGCCCCACGGGAGCGGAGCTCTCGAGCTGCACATGCTCGACGTGGGACAGGGCGATGCCCTCGCCATTCGCAGTCCTCGCGGGCGCTGGCTCCTCGTCGATGCCGGGGGGTCGTGGCGCTCGGGCGATGCCGGCGGTTCTGTGGTTGCTCCTTACCTGCGACGCTTCGGCGGCGACGTGGTGTATCTGGCGATGAGCCATCCCCATGCCGATCATGTGGGCGGTGTCCGCTCGCTTATCGGCGCCGCCGGCGTGGACACCGTGTGGGACACCGGGTTTCCCGGCACGAGTCCGGCCTATCGCGAAGCGCTCGATTCGGTCATTGCCGGCCAGGCGGCCTGGCGACGCGTCACAGCCGGAGACACCGTGATCTTTGACGGAGTCACAGTCTCGGTGCTGGGCCCAGACCGCCATTGGCTCGAGCGCCAGCACAACCCTAACGAGGCGAGCCTCGTACTGCTGGTGCAGTTCGGCGAGGTCCGTCTGCTCCTGATGGGTGATGCGGAATCGGGCGAAGAGCGGTGGCTCCTCGAGCGGCTGGCCCGGGGAGGGCTGCGCGCCGACGTGCTCAAGGCCGGCCACCACGGGAGCGGCACGAGCTCGACCCCAGCGCTCCTCGATGCCGTACGGCCGCGCGTTGCGCTGATCTCCGTCGGAGCGGACAATGACTATGGACACCCTTCTCCCGACGTGTTGCGTGCGCTCGACGCGAGGAGAATTCACGTGTTGCGCACGGACGACGAGGGGACCATCATGCTGTCGACCGATGGCGTGTCCATCGATATCAGGAGCCACGACGCGCGATGGCACTTTTCACGCGACTCACTGCGTCACTGATCGGCGTTCGCGAGGCGGTGCCGCCAGCGCTCGTGTCGCGCTACCCTGAGCTGTGCATGCTCGAGCTGCGCCGAGGGGGATTGCCGCCCCGCATCGGTGGGTGGTGCCTTGGTCAGGCTTGCGTCGCCGGGATTACCCTGGGTCGCCGCGTCTGGCTTGGCCCTGGAGCGGCCCCATCGGCGGAACTACTCTTGCACGAGCTTCGTCACGTTCACCAGTTTCAGGCTCTGCGCGCGTTTCCCCTCCGCTATTGCTGGGAATCGCTGCGAAAGGGCTACGGTCGCAATCGCTACGAGGTAGACGCCCGGGCGTTCGCGTCCGAGCGGCTGGCCGTGCGGTCGCGGCGATCCCCATAACGAGGGCTGCCATCCGTGGTCAAACACACCGCCACGTCGGTCGTCACCATCGACCGGTTCATCATCGAGCAGGAACGGATGCATCCGCAGGCGACGGGAGCGCTGTCGGGCATTCTGTACGACGTCGCGCTGGCCGCCAAGCTCATTTCCAACAAGGTTCGTCGGGCGGGGCTGGTGGATATCCTCGGCGCGTTGGACTCCGAGAACGTGCAGGGAGAGATCCAGCAAAAGCTCGATGTCTTTGCCAACGAGACCATCGTGAAGGCGATGGATCATGGCGGACGGCTCTGTGCGATGGCGTCCGAAGAAGAGCCCGACCTGATTCCGATCCCCGAGCAGTTCCGCTGCGGCAACTACGTGCTGTGCTTCGATCCGTTAGACGGATCGTCCAACATCGACGTGAATGTACCGGTCGGGACGATTTTCTCCGTGATGCGAAAGATCACCCGCGGCGTGCGCGGTGAGCTCGAGGATGTGCTGCAGCCCGGCCGGCGCCAGGTGGCTGCCGGTTACATCATCTATGGATCGAGCACGATGCTCGTGTATACCACGGGACACGGTGTGCACGGCTTCACGCTGGACCCGTCGATCGGGGAGTTCCTGCTCTCGCATCCCGACATTCGCATTCCTCCCCGCGGCCGGTATCTCAGCGTGAACGACTCGTACGAACAGTACTGGGACGAGAACGTGAAGGCGCTGATGCGGCGCTACCGTGGTCTCGATGGCCAGCAGAAGGCGATGAACGTGCGCTACGTGGGCTCGCTCGTAGCCGACTTCCATCGCAACCTGCTTGGCGGCGGAGTCTTCGCGTATCCGGCCAACAGCCAGTCGCCCAAAGGAAAATTGCGGCTGCTGTACGAATGCAACCCTCTCGCGTTCGTGGTACAGCAGGCCGGTGGTTCGGCGACCGATGGTGTGACAGACATGATGGACGTCGTCCCGACCGAGCTGCATCAGCGCTCGCCGCTGTACATCGGAAGCCGCGATGACATCGAGACGGCCAGGGAAATCTTGTCGCGACGAGCCGCATAGGGCTCTTACAACAAAGAGCGGAAGCACCAGAAGGACGAGAGGCACGGGAGACCCGAGACACGAAGCCTCGGGTGCGACCGTGCCTTGTTGGCGTCACGGAGCAGCGTAGACTCCCGTGCTTGTCGTGCTTCGGCAGTTCAACGAGTGCCGTCGACCGCTCATCTTTCCCGGTATGTCCAAGCCGCTGAGCGAGCGACTCTCCCCCTCGGGAATTCCCATCAAGACGGTCTACAACGAGACCGATCTGTCGCCGGAACTGACCAGGCACCTCGGCGTGCCCGGCGCCTTCCCCTTCACCCGCGGCGTCCAGCCGACCATGTATCGGGGGCGTCTCTGGACGATGCGGCAGTACGCCGGGTTCGGCAACGCACCCGAGACCAATGCGCGATTCCGTCACCTGCTCCAGGCCGGACAAACCGGCCTGTCCGTGGCGTTCGATCTTCCCACGCAGATGGGCATTGATTCCGATGCCCCGCGCGCGTTAGGCGAAGTCGGGCGCGTTGGTGTGGCGATCGACTCGGTCGAGGACATGCACCTGCTCCTGGACCAGTTGCCGCTCGACCAGGTGTCGACGTCGATGACGATCAACGCGACGGCATCCATCCTGTTGGCAATGTACGTCGTCGTGGCCGAGGAGCGGGGGATCTCCCGAACGCGAGTGAGCGGAACGACCCAGAATGACCTGCTCAAGGAGTACATCGCGCGCGGAACCTACATCTATCCACCGGGTCCGAGCCTGCGACTCATCGCCGACATCTTCCGGTTCTGCGCGGCCGAAGTTCCGAACTGGAACCCGATTTCCATCTCCGGCTATCACATCCGGGAGGCGGGTGCGACGGCGGTGCAGGAGCTGGCGTTCACGTTCGCCAATACGATCGAGTATGTCCGCTGCGCGCTTGATGCCGGGCTCGCGATCGACGTCTTTGCCCCCCGCCTCTCCTTCTTCTTCGCCGCGCACAGCGATCTGTTCGAGGAGGTGGCAAAGTTCCGCGCTGCCCGCCGGATCTATGCACGCCTGATGCGCGACCGCTTCGGGGCCGAGGACGCCAGCTGTCGCCTCCGCTTTCACACGCAGACGGGCGGGGTGACGCTCACGGCACAGCAGCCACTGAACAATGTCGTTCGGGTGGCGGTACAGACCCTCGCCGCCACGTTAGGCGGCACCCAATCGCTCCACACCAACGGATACGATGAGGCCCTGGCCCTGCCCACGACCGAAGCGGCGACCCTGGCCCTGCGCACGCAGCAGATCGTCGGCTATGAGTCCGGCGCGACAAACACAGTGGATCCCCTCGCTGGTTCCTTCTACGTCGAGTCCCTCACCGATGAGCTCGAGCGGAGGGCGACCGCGCTGATCGAACGGGTCGATGCGCTGGGCGGGGCGGCACGCGCGATCGCCGCCGGGTTCTTTCAGGAGGAGATCGCTCGCAGCGCCTACGCGCATCAGCTGCGCGTGGAATCGGGGGAGACGGTGATCATTGGTGTGAACCAGTTCGATGACGGCGAGGAACCGCCCGTCATACCCGCCCCGGATTTCGTGTCGCTGGAGCGCGATCAGGTTGCCCGGGTCAGATCCCTCCGTGAGCGGCGTGACGCGGCACGGGTGACCACGGCACTCGAGGCCCTCTCGATGGGCGCCGCCTCGTATCGAGACGACGCGCCGGGGGGCGTTCGGACGCCGCTGATGCCCCTTATCGTCGAGGCCGTGCGCGCCCGGGCGACGGTGGGCGAGGTGAGCGACACCCTTCGGTCTCAGTGGGGCGAACATCGGCCCGCGTGACCGCGGCGATGTGGCAGCGGGCCATCTCCGTGACTACCAGGAGGGCCGCGAAGCCGCTAAGCTATTTGCTTCATGTAACTTGCATCAATTGCCGGACATGCCAACGTATCAATTCCGTGCCCCGAACGGCACGATCATCGAGCGAGTCTTCAAGATCAGCGATGTGCCCGACACCATACCCGCCCCCGATGGTAGCGGCGAAGCCGTTCGCATCATTTCGGGTGGTGCCGGGCTGATCTTCAAAGGCTCGGGCTTCTACATCACCGACTACGGGAAGGACGGGAAGAAGGATCAGCGCGACGCGGCGTCCAAGGCCGAGACCAAGTCCGAGGCCAAGGGTGAAGCAAAAGGCGACTCCAAGCCTGTGGAGAGCGCGGCCTCCAATGGGGGGGCAAAATCCGATGGTGCGAGCTCGGCCGCTGCCCCGTCGAGTCCGGGACCCGCCAAGGAATGACCGCCGAAGAGCTCCTCCAGGGCGCCGTGAACGACGCGGCGCGCACGTTAGGCGCGCCGGACGATTTCTCGGCACAGCTCGAACGCCCACGGGATTCCGCGTTCGGCGACTGGTCGACCAATGCCGCCATGTTGCTCGCGCGGGTGCTCAAGCGGAAACCGCTGGACATCGCGCAGGACCTGGTCGTGCGGCTCGACGTGAGCAAAGCGGGGGTGAGTGAAGCATACGCGGCGCCGCCGGGCTTCATCAACTTCCGGATGGCGGTCGGCGCCGAGGCGGCTCGGCTTCGCGACGTGATCGCGGCCGACGCCGCCTGGGGCCGCAACAACGAGGGGGGCGATCGCGAGGTCAACGTGGAGTTCGTGTCGGCGAATCCCACCGGCCCGCTGCACGTGGGCCACGGCCGCCAGGCGGCGTTAGGCGACGCGATCGCGTCGCTGCTGGAGTGGACCGGCTGGAAGGTCACGCGCGAGTTCTACTACAACGACGCCGGCGCGCAGATCGCGAATCTGGCGCTGAGCGTCCAGGCGCGGGTGCGTGAGTTCGGGACAGGCACCTCGGAGATTCCCGAAGGCGGCTATCACGGCGAGTACATCCGGGACATCGCCCGGGGCTACGCCGCAGCGCATCCGCAGGACGCCGTCGGAAACGATCTCGACGCGATCCGGCGGTTTGCGGTGTCCGCGCTGCGGCACGAGCAGGACCTCGACCTCCAGGCCCTGGGCGTGACGTTCGACGTCTACTTCCTCGAGTCGTCGCTCTATTCCGACGGCAAGGTCGAAGAAACCGTCAAGATGCTCGAAGCGGCGGGCCACACGTTTCAGAAAGACGGGGCGCTCTGGCTGCGGACCACGGACTACGGTGACGACAAGGACCGCGTCATGCGCAAGTCCGATGGCGCGTACACCTACTTCCTGCCTGACGTGGCGTATCACGTGACCAAGTGGCAACGGGGATATCGCCGCGCGATCAACGTCCAGGGCGCCGACCATCACAGCACCGTGACGCGCGTGCGCGCGGGGCTGCAGGCGCTGGACCTGGGCATCAGCGAGGGCTATCCCGAGTACGAGCTGCACCAGATGGTGACGGTGATGCGCGCTGGTGAGGAGGTGAAGATCTCCAAACGTGCCGGCGCGTACGTCACCGTGCGCGATCTCGTCGACGAAGTGGGGCGCGACGCCGTGCGCTACTTCTTCCTGATGCGCAAGGCGGATTCTCAGCTGGTCTTTGACATCGACGTGGCGCGCTCCCAGAGCGAGGAGAATCCCGTCTACTACATCCAGATGGCGCATGCCCGCGTGTGCGGAATCTTCCGCGTCGGCGAGATCGCTGCCGGACGCCTCACGGGAGAGGGCGTCGACTTTACCGCCCTCGCCGAGGACGACGAGCGCGAGCTGGTGAAGACGTTGCTCGGTTTCCCAGGCGTGGTCACGGCGGCGGCCCGCACGCGTTCGCCCCACCTGGTTGCGGCCTGGCTCCTCGATACGGCGCGGCTGGTGCACACCTGGTATCACAAGCACCACGTGCTGAGCGAAGCCGAGCCGGTACGCTCGGCGCGGCTCGTCCTGGCCCGCGCCGCCCAGGTGGTGCTGCGCAACGGACTTGCTTCGTTAGGCATCAGCGCCCCGGAGCGGATGTGAACGCCTCCCGTCTCCCGTCTCCCGTCTCCCGGCCTGCATGACCGTCCTCGTCGTCGGTTCCGTCGCGCTCGACTCCGTCGAAACCCCGTTTGGCAAGGCCGACGAAGTCATCGGCGGATCCGGTACCTTCTTTGCCGCGTCGGCGTCACACTTCACCAGGGTCCAGCTCGTCGGCGTGGTGGGTGGCGACTATCCCTTTCACAAGCTCGACGCCCTGCGCGCGCGCGACGTCGATCTCACGGGGGTCGAGCGGGCCCAGGGTGAGTCGTTCCGCTGGCGGGGCCGCTACCGCCACGATCTCAACGCGGCGGAGACCCTCGAGACACGGCTCGGCGTCTTCTCGCAATTCCGGCCGAAGATTCCCGACGCGTTTCGTCAGGCACCGTTCGTCTTCCTCGCGAACATCGATCAGCGCCTCCAGCTCGAGGTCCTCAAGCAGGTCGAGCAGCCGCGCCTGGTCGCCTGTGACACCATGAACTTCTGGATCGAGAGCCGTCGCGCTGATCTGCTGGAACTGCTCAAGCGCGTCGACGTCCTGCTGGTCAACGACGGTGAAGCTCGGCAACTCACGGAACACAGCAACCTCGTGAAAGCGGCGCGGTGGATTCTCGATCGCGGGCCCAGATACGTGGTGATCAAGAAGGGCGAGCACGGCGCGTTCATGTTCACCAGGTCTACGGTGTTCTTTGCGCCGGCGTATCCGCTCGAGGATGTTTTCGATCCCACCGGAGCGGGTGATGCCTTCGCCGGAGGGTTCATGGGCTACCTGGCGCGCTCGGACGCGCTCGACGATGCGCACTTCCGACGCGCCGTGGTCCACGGGTCGGCCATGGGTTCGTTTGCAGTCGAGCGCTTTTCGATCCAGCGGCTGTTGGAGATCGGCCAGTCGGACATCCGCGCGCGCCTCGACGACTTTCGCCGTTTGGTCGCCTTCGAAGAGGAGCTGCCGGCGTGAGCAGCGGATCGGGATCCCTGGACTATCGCCGCGCCGGGGTCGACATCGCCGCCGCCGATGATGCCAAGTCGCGGATCGCCAAGCTGGTGGAGTCGACGCGGACGGCGGGATGCGTCGGGAGCTTCGGATCGTTTGGGGGACTGTTCCGTGCGCCGCAAGGCAACGGGGCCGTGCTGGTGGCCAGCGCCGATGGAGTGGGCACGAAGATCAAGGTGGCCATCGACGCCGGGCGGCATGACACCGTCGGCCACTGCCTGGTGAACCACTGTGTCAATGACATCCTGGCCCAGGGGGCTACGCCGCTCTTTTTCCTCGATTACGTCGCGTTCGGCGCCCTGGACCCCGTGGTGGCGGAAGGGGTCGTGGCCGGAGTCGCCGCGGGATGCCGCGAGAACGGATGCGCGTTGATCGGCGGTGAAACGGCGGAGATGCCCGGCCTCTACACGCCGCCAGACTACGATCTGGCCGGGTTCATCGTCGGCGTGGTGGATGAGCAGGCCACGTTAGGCGCGGACCGCGTGCGCGAGGGGGATGTCCTGGTCGCTCTGGAGAGCTCGGGCCTGCACACGAACGGGTACGCGCTGGCGCGCCGCATCGTGAGCGACCGCCTGCAGCTCCGCGTCACCGACCCGTTCCCCGGGGAAGCGGGGGCCGCGGTTGCGGACGTCCTCCTGCGCGTGCACCGCTCGTATCTCGCCGCCGTGCGCCCGATGCTCGCGCGCGTCCACGCGCTGGCCCACATCACCGGCGGAGGGCTGCCGGGCAACCTCAATCGAGCGCTCCCTGTGGATCTCGACGCAGTGGTCGACATGTCCAGCTGGGAGATCCCCAATCTGTTCCGGGTGCTCGAGGACGGGGGACGCGTGCCACGTGACGAAATGTTCCGGGCGTTCAACATGGGCGTGGGTGCCGTGGTGCTGACGGCACCAGGCGATGCAGCGGACATGATCGCGGCCGCGTCGGCAGCGGAGATTCGTGCCTGGCGCCTGGGCGTGGTCGTCCCAGGAACACGAGTCGTCCGCTTTTCCGGAGGCATGGCATGAAGGTTTGCGCCCCAATGATAGGTGCGTCGGTGCTGCTGGCACTGTGCACGTCCGACGCGCGTTCTCAGGGTGGTACGATCGATCCGCAGTGCAGGGCCGGCACGGTGAACGAGCGCGTGACGCAGGACGCCTGTCAGAAAGCGCTGGACCTGTTCACGTTCCTGGCGCCCCAGTTAGGTACCGCCCTCGCCGGTGGCAACGCAGTGAGCGGTGAGCATTCCACGCTCAACGGCCCGGGACGGTTCTCGATCGGCCTGCGCGCCAATGCCGCAGGGGCCCGGCTGCCCCAGATCGACGAGCGCACTCCGGCGGTTACCGGTGCGGTGGCGTCGGACTACAGGATCGAGGATCAGATCGTGCCCGTGCCCACGATCGATGCGGCGGTGGGCATCTTCCGCGGCATTCCGATCGGGGGCACGCAGGCGTTTGGCCTCGACGCGCTGCTCAACCTGGCGTATATCCCGGAGCTGTCCGAGGGGGACATCGATGTTACGTTGCCGTCGGGGTCCCTCAAGCTGGGCTTTGGCGGGCGCGTCTCGATCATGCGCGAGAGCATCATCACGCCCGGAATCTCGGTGACCTATCTCCGGCGTGACTTGCCGGCAGTGACAGTGACGGGGTCGCCCGGGAGCGATGAGCTCGCCGTAGAGAACTTCCAGGTGAAAACGAGTGCGTGGCGCGGCGTCATCGGCAAGAACTTCGGACCGATCGTCCTGCTTGGGGGCATTGGGCAAGACACATATGAAACATCCGCGCTGGTCGAGGTGCGGGTGACCAGGGGCGGAATCACCAGCACCGCGGGACCGATTGCCGCGGTGCAGAGGGTGCGTCGCGACAATGTCTTCGGGTCGATGGCCCTCAACATCGCGATGCTGTCGATCGTTGGGGAGGTCGGCCGCGCCAGCGGCGGTACGCTCACCACGCTCAACACCTTTTCCGGCGACCGGGCCGACGATGAGCTGGACTACGCGTCGTTCGGATTGCGGTTCCGCTGGTGACCTGTGACCGGAGCGTTCACCCAACGGGATGAGGCGCTGATGCGGCGTGCACTGGACCTGGCCCGAAACGGGTGGGGCCAGACGGCGCCGAATCCCATGGTCGGCGCGGTGATCGCGCGACAGGGAGAACCGGTGGGCGAGGGGTTTCACGCGCGGTTCGGCGAGGCCCACGCCGAGGTGGGGGCGCTCGCGGCTGCCGGCACTCGCGCCAGGGGAGCCACGATGTTCGTGTCGCTCGAGCCCTGCGCACACACGGGGAAGACGCCGGCGTGCACGGACGCGATTCTCGCCGCCGGCGTCACCCGCGTGATCGCTGCCACGTCCGATCCAAATCCCGCGGCGGCAGGAGGCGCGCGGCGATTGCGAGAAGCCGGGATTCAGGTGGACTTCGGATTGCTTCAGGACGAGGCGCGCGAGCTCAATGCGGCGTTCCTGCACGCGTTCTCGTCGGACCGGCCCTGGGTCACGCTCAAGATGGCCGTGACCCTGGACGGCGCGATTGCCGACGGAACCCACACCACGAGCCGTGTGACGGGCCCGGCGGCCCGTCGCTTTGCGCACCACCTTCGTGCGGGTCACGACGCCGTGGCGGTGGGCATGAACACGGTGCGCGTGGACGATCCGCAACTCACCGTTCGGGAGACGCCGCCACCACGTGTCCCGCCGGCGCGCGTGGCCTTCTCGCGCAGCGGCCGCCTGTCCCTCACGTCGACGCTGGCCAACTCGCTCAAGCAGGGACCGGTGATCGTGACCGCGGAGTCGATGGATGCCGAGTACGAGTACGCACTGCGTGAGCACGGTGTCGAGGTCGTGATCGCATCAGACCTGGCGCACGCGCTTCGCGAGTTGCGCGCGCGGGGCATCCAGTCGCTGCTGGTGGAGGGAGGGACCAACCTCGCAGCCGGGCTCTGGTTGGCCGGGCTCGTGGATCGACTGATCCTTGTACAGGCCCCGATCCTCTTTGGCCAGGGGTCGCTCAACGCGTTCGCGGCGCTGCCTCCCGTGCGCGCGGAAGACGCGCCGCGGCTCCGCGTCGTGCGGCGCGAGGCGCTTGGTGATGACCTGGCGACCACGTACGCGGTGCGGGAGCTCTGATGTTCACGGGTCTGGTCGACGACGTGGGTGTGATCGCCGCCGTCGCCCCGACGTCTGCCGGCGTCGAGCTCGAGATCAGGTGCGCCTGGACCGATCTCGTGATCGGGGAGAGCGTGGCGTGCAACGGTGCCTGCCTAACGGTGCGCGAGTGCGGTCCCGGCTGGTTCAAGGTCGCGGCGGTGGTCACGACGCAGGATCGCACGACGATCGGCACCTGGGACTCGGGCCGGCGCGTCAATCTCGAGCGCGCACTGACCGTTGGCGACCGGCTGGGAGGACACATCGTGCAGGGACATGTGGACGGGGTCGGGGCGGTCGTCGCCACGCACCGTCGCGCCGATGCGTGGTTGATCGAGATCGCCGTCACGGGCGACATCGACGAGCTCCTCGTTCCACACGGCTCGGTCACGGTCGATGGCGTGAGCCTAACGGTCAACGCCCTCCCGGCGGCCGGGCGCCTGGAGGTCTCCCTCATCGAGCACACACTGCGGCATACGACTCTCGGGGACCTGCGGCCCGGCGATCGCGTGCACGTGGAGAGCGACGTCCTGGGGAAATACGTCCGTCGGCTCCTGCGACGACCACAGGCCGATTAGGATTCGGGCATGCCCTTTGGAACCGTAGCCCAGGCCATCGAGGACCTCCGGAACGGCACGTTCGTGGTCGTGGCCGATGACGAAGAACGCGAGAACGAGGGGGACCTCATTTGCGCGGCCCAGCTCATCACGCCCGCGATGGTCAACGTCATGCTGCACGCCAAGGGGATGATCTGCGTGTCGCTCACCGGGGAACGGATCGCGCACCTCGACCTTCCGATGCAGGGCTCTGCCAACACCGAGGCCATGAAGACGGCGTTCACCGTCAGCGTGGACGGCGCCCCGGAGTACGGCGTGACCACGGGGATCAGCGCGTCGGACCGGGCGACGACGATCCGTCTGCTGGCCGATCCCACCAAAGGAGCCCGGGACCTACGACGACCAGGGCACGTGCACCCGCTCAAGGCTCGGGAGGGCGGGGTGCTGCAGCGGGTTGGCCACACCGAAGCGTCGATCGACTTGTGCCGGCTGGCAGGCCTCACGCCGGCCGGGGTGCTTTGCGAGATTCTGGCGGAAGACGGCCACACCATGCGCCGCGATGAGCTCGAGCACTTTGCTGCAGCCCGAGGCTTCACGTTCATCACCGTTGCCGACCTGGTCGCGCACCGGCTGCAGCATGAGCGCCTGGTGCATCGCGTCGCCGACGCTCGGCTGCCCTCGGACATCGGGGGTGAGGGGTGGCGCATCGTGGGCTATCGCAACGACGTGGACGAGCGGGAGCACGTGGCGATCATCTACGGTGAGGTCGGCGATGGGGAGAATGTGCTCGTACGCATGCACTCGCGCTGTCTGACGGGTGACGTGTTCCATTCACGGCGCTGCGACTGCGGGTGGCAGCTCCACACCGCCATGGAGATGATTGCGCGCGAAGGGCGCGGTGTGGTCGTGTACCTCGATCAGGAAGGTCGCGGCATCGGTCTGCTCAACAAGCTGAAAGCGTACGAGCTCCAGGATGCGGGACACGACACCGTCGAAGCCAACGAGAAGCTGGGCTTCAAAGCGGACCTCCGCACCTACGGCATCGGTGCCCAGATCCTGCTCGACCTCGGTCTGCATTCGATGCGCCTGCTGACGAACAACCCGATGAAGCTCGTGGGTCTCAAGGGATATGGCCTGGAGATCGTGGACCGCGTGCACATCGCCGCGCCGGCCACCGACCAGAACGTGGAATACCTCGAGGCCAAACGGATCAAGATGGGTCACCTCCTGAGTCACTGACATGGCGGAGTTTTCGGGACTGCCTAACGGGCAGGGGCGTCGGGTCGGTGTGGTGGTGTCGAGATTCAACGAGACGATCACCCGGCGCCTGGTCGACGGCGCGCTCGATGCACTCACCCGGCACGGGGTGGCGCTGGATGATGTGGACGTGATCTGGGTGCCCGGGGCCTGGGAACTTCCCGTCGCCGCCCGACGTCTGCTGTCCTCCGATCGATTCCACGTCATCGTAGCGCTCGGCGCGGTAGTCCGCGGCGACACGCCACATTTCGGCTATGTGGCTGGAGAGGCTGCCCGCGGCCTGGGCCAGCTGGCCGCTGAATTCGAGACGCCGGTGGCCTTTGGCGTCTTGACGTGCGACACGATGGCGCAGGCGGAGGCCCGCGCAGGGGGCGAACATGGGAACAAAGGGTGGGATGCGGCGATGGCAGCGCTCGAAATGGCCGACCTCTTCACCCGACTCGATGCGGCAGACGAAGCGTGAACGCGAGCAGCGCCACTGGCTCCGGGTGCGCAGGCGCGCCCGAGCCAGGCTGGTGCAGGCGCTGTACGCGTGGGACGCCACCCGTCGGGGAACGGGATTCGAGGCCGTGGCAGACCGGATCTGGGACGACTGCGCGTTAGGCGAGGAGGAGCGCGCCTTCGTGACACCGCTGGCGCGCCATCTGTCCGATGCCATGCCCGACATCGATGCCCGTCTGGCCGGGCTCACGCTCAATTGGCGTCCGGAGCGTATCGGGGCCATTGAGCGCGCAATCCTTCGGCTCGCGGCGGCCGAGATGCTGGCCCCGGCCACCCCCGAGCGGGAGACCACGCCACCCCTGGCCGTGATCCAGGAGGCAGTGTACCTCGCCGAGCGCTTTGGCTCCGACGCAAGTGCCCGATTCGTCAACGGTGTCCTCGATGCGCTTGGGCGGCAGCTGGGGAGACTCTGACGTGCGGCTCCTGGTGGTGAACTGGCAGGACCGCGAGAATCCACAGGCAGGGGGCGCAGAAATCCATTTGCACGAGATCTTTGGTCGCCTCGCCGCGCGTGGCCATGAGATCACCTTGCTGTGTGGTGGCTGGCCGGGATGTCCTCCTGCCGCTCGACTCGGTGGCATGGACGTCGTGCGCGCTGGAACGCGCTACACCTTCGGGTTTCTCGCGGGGAAGGCCTATCGGGAGCTGTGCAAGCGCAAGGCCTTCGATCTGTTGATCGAGGACATCAACAAAGTGCCCCTGTTCACGCCACGCTGGGGGCCAACGCCGGTGGTGGGAATGGTTCCGCATCTCTTCGGCGCGACCGCATTCCAGGAGTTGCCCGCTCCTATCGCGTCGGTTGTGTGGATGGCCGAGCGGCCGATTCCCT
>JBQTIW010000020.1:0-6506 GCA_052387735.1 Gemmatimonadaceae bacterium | reverse complement strand
TGGTGCACCGTCGCCACCGAGACCTCCGGACCGTCGCCCTTGAGCCACTCGATGCCGTCGTACGACACCGACTGGTGCGCGAGCGCGTAGTTCATCCCTACGTGTTCGCGGGGACGGTCGAGGACATGGGCCCGCCCCCTGCAGCATGGACGAACTTCGCGCTCGCGCACCAGTCGGTGTCGTACGCCGGTATCGAGTGGCTCAAGGGCGACGGTCCGGAGGTCTCGGTGGCGACCGTGCACCATCTCTGCATGGAGGGAACACTGACGGCGAAACGCGGTCGGCCCGGTCTGGACGCCCGATTGTTCGCGCCGGGACGACGACTGCTGGTCTTCGCGAGACTGGCCACGGATCCCGAGTGCAAGGGTGGTGTGCGTCTCGAGGCGAACGAGCCTAACGGGTTCCTGGAGGCACCGACGCTGTCACGAGCGACGCGGCGCTAGTGCTCGGCCCCGTGCGTTCCGAACTTGAACGAACACGGTCCCCGGTGGCGCCCGTCCCGCAATTCCGCTGGTGTCCGCATAACGACCATCACCGCACGCCGCTGCCGCGAGGCGTTCATTGAGCGCGACCAGCGCTCGCCGCTCCCCACTCCTTTTGCAACCCCAGCGCTTCCACCCATGGCAGGACGTACGCGAGGTCCACTTCGCCTCTTCGCAGCGCTAATAGCGCCCGTACATCATCCAACTGTCGCGCCGATCCGCCGAGCTTCGCCCACTCCAGCTTCGAGAGCACGACATCTTCGAGCGACGCGACGTCCACCGGGACCCCGAAGAACTCGATCGGCTGCCTGCGGGCGAACTCGCCCTCGCTGAACGCGCGCCCCTTGCGGATGATGAGGTCCGCCTTCCACCCCGATTCGGGGTCCACGACGTTGAACATCGTGCGATGGGTCAATGCCTCGCGCGCCGCCTCGACCGACAGATACACGCCGCTCGCCGCGACGCGGCGGAGAAAGACCTCGAGCTGGACTGGATCGGGGTCTATCACAAAGTCCACGTCCATCGTCGCGCGGCCGGCACCGTGGTAGGCGCTGGCCACCGATCCTGTGAGCATGAACGGGATTCTCGATTCGCGCAGCGCCTCGGCCATCGCGCGAAGCAGCGCCTCTCCATTCATCAGGGATCGTCCGTCGGCGCGGTCCGGGTCAAGCGCTCGCCGACCAGCTTCTCGACCAATTCGATGGTGGTCAACTCCGGAAAGCGCGAGCGCAGCCGCGACATGGCGAGTTGGCGCATCGTCTCGCTGTGCGCAAGCGCGTCCATCATCCGGTCGACGGGATCACGCCGGCGGATGGCGCCACGCACGATGGCGTCTGCTTCGGCAGACGAATCCTTCATCCGGGCGAATCTAGCGCGCAGCGGCAGGTGGGAACATCGCCCGCGCGCATGATCGGTGGTCTCCGTTCTGTGGCACCTGTATCAGTCCTCGTTGTGTGGGATCACTTCTGTCGTTGAGCGATCATGTAACAGAGGCCGTCGGGCGCCACGACGAAGAACGCGCGATACGGCGTCCCGTTCACGGTCTTGAGGCTGACCGCGCCGGGGGCGGCACCATTGTTCTTGAGTTCTGCGAACGCCGCTTCGGCATCGTCCACTTCAAAGAAACAGCCCTCCTGCGTCGGATCGCCACCGTTCTGCTCCAGTCCGATTTCGACCTTGTCCCGCGCGAGAATCGCCGACGGATGGGGCGTGTCGTCTCGGGACACGACGCGAAAGCCGAACATGCGCTCGTAGTACGGAATCGCCGACTCGACGTCGGCAACCGGCAAGCGTCGCGCATCAAGGGCATAGGGCGCCACGGTAAGGAAGACGGCTTTCATCGCACCTCTGATTGATCACGTGACGACACTGCGTATGCTCGTCGGCGTGACGGCTGAAGAAGCGGGCGCCTCACCAATGAACTGGCGCGCATGCAACGTAGCAACCGAACACGTCCTCCCGCCCGCCTCACCCGAGCTCGCCGGCCTCGATCGGCTTGCGGGTGATCATACCCTGCAACCGCTGCCTGAGCCGGACTCGCCACATCCAATAGAGCAGCACAACGAGCGGAGCCACTCCGAGGGCGAGGAGCAGAGGCAGAATCTGCAGCGGCTCGGGCAAGCACTTCATCTGGCCAAGGAAGAACGAGCCCGACGCGATGAACAACCCGAAACACATGCGCGCGTGCGGCCGGTTTCACCCGGCCAATCAGACCACGATCCTGCCCGCGCAGCGAGGCGCGCAATCCGCCTGCCCCCAGCGTTGTCGAAGCCTCGACCCCGAAGGCATGGCGTACCGCTGCACCACGCGTCACCTTCCGCGGCGCCGTTGCTTGATTCACCCGGAGCCGCCACACCCATGACGAAGAGCTCACGCGCCCGCGCGACCCTCCTGGCCCTGGCGATCACGATCGCCACGCCCACAACCCACGCGCAGCCCGCCGCAGGAGCCCCGCGCCCCGGACTGCCACTCCAGCCCGCACGCGCCCTCAAGTTCACGGCGACCAAGGGATCCTGGATGTCGGTCGACGTGAGCCCCGATGGCCAGCGCATCGTCCTCGACCTCCTCGGCGACATTTATACCATTCCGTTCGCCGGCGGCTCGGCGACCCGCCTGACGAGCGGCCTTGCCCACGACGCCCAACCGCGCTTCAGCCCCGACGGCCGGCGCATCGCCTTTCTGAGCGACCGAAGCGGTGGCGACAACCTGTGGATCATGAACGCCGATGGCCGCGACACTGTCCAGCTCTCCAGGACGAGCGACGACATGTTCGTGTCGCCGGAATGGGCGCCGGACGGCAAGTACATCGCCGTCACGCGCTCCGTGCAGGGGGCTCCCAAGATCTTTCTCTATCACGTCGACGGTGGCGCGGGCATCCAGGTGATCCGCGAGCCGGCGGCGCAATCTTCGATTGGAGCCACCTTCTCCCCGGACGGCCGATACATCTGGTACGCTGCTCGTCAGGCGACGTGGACGTACAACGCCATCTTCCCCCAGTATCAGCTCGCGCAGTACGACCGCCAACTCGGCACAGCGACACCGATGTCCGCGAGGTACGGCTCCGCGTTCCGGCCGGCGATCTCGCGGGACGGTCGCTGGCTCGCGTACGGCAGCCGTTACGAGGAAAAGACCGGACTTCGCATTCGGGACCTCACGACGGGCGAAGAGCGCTGGCTCGCGTATCCGATCCAGCGCGACAACCAGGAGTCGATGCTCGAGATCGACGCGCTCCCCGGCTACGACTTCACCCCCGACAGTCGCGCGGTGGTCATGAGCTACGGGGGTGAGATCTGGCGCGTTCCGGTCGATGGCAGCGCCGCGACGCAGATCCCGTTCAGCATCGACGTCGATGTGGCGATCGGCCCCGAGGTGAAGTTCCAGTACCCGGTTGAGGATACTCCCACGATCGTGGCGTCGCAGATCCGCGACGCGGTTCCGTCTCCCGACGGCCGGCGCATGGCTCTCTCCGCGTTAGGCGATCTGTGGGTGATGGACCTTCCCTCGGGTACTCCGCGCAGGATCGCGGGGAGCCCGAACGGGGAGTACCACCCCGCGTGGTCTCCCGACGGGAGCTGGATTGCGTACGTGACGTGGGGGTCGGACGGTGGCCACATGTACAAGACTCGCTCCGACGGCAGCGGTGAGCCGACGCGTCTCACCAGGGAGATCGCGACGTATTATGCGACGCAGTGGTCCCCGGACGGTGCACGCATCGTCGCGATGCAGGCCGACGCGCGCGAGCTGCGCGAGACGCTGCAGCGCTTTGGTGGTGGTCAATCGGCGCGGTTCGTCTGGGTCAGCGCCAACGGCGGACCCGTCACCCGGATCCGAGGTGCCGGTCAACTCGGCGACCCGCATTTCACGAGTGACTCGACGCGCGTCTACGCCTATGGCGGCCAGGAAGGGCTCGTCTCGTTCCGATTCGACGGCAGCGATCTGCGTCAGCATGTGCGCGTGACGGGAGCCGCCCCTCCGGGTGGCGTCGGCCAACCACCGAGTGCTGGCACGGTGCGCATGGCGCCCCGTGGCGATCTCGCGCTCGCGCAGGTGGGTATGGATTTCTATGTGGTGACTGTGCCCCTCATCGGCGGTCCGGTACCGGTGATCTCGGTGGCAGCGCCGGAGAACGCCGGAACGCCCGTACGCCGGCTCTCCGACATCGGCGGCGAGTTCCCGGCGTGGCAGTCGAATGGCCGCATCGTGCACTGGTCGATCGGCAACGCTCTGGTAACCTACGATCTCGATCGTGCGCAGGCGTTCGACGACTCGGTGCGCGCCGTCCGTCGCGCGGCCGCACCCGCCCCCGGCGACACCACTCGGCGGGACAGTGCGGCGACCTACAAGCCGACAGAAGTTCGCGTGCAGGTGACGGGACAGCGTGACATCCCGCGGGGCGTCGCCGTGTTGCGTGGCGCGAAGGTGATCACGATGAAGGGGAGCGAGGTGATCAACGGCGCCGACATCGTCGTGCGTGACAACCGCATCGTCGGCGTCGGTCAGCGGGGAAGCGTGAGCATACCGTCGGGAGCGCGCATCATCGATGTAGGCGGAAAGACGATCCTCCCCGGTTTCGTCGATACGCACGCCCACTTCCGGCATTCGCCTGACATCCACACGATCCAGCCGTGGGCGCTGCTGGCGAACCTTGCCTATGGTGTGACCACCACGCGTGACCCGCAGACCGGATCGACCGACGTGCTGACGTACGCCGACCGCGTGACCACCGGTGACCTCGTGGGGCCGCGCATCTACTCCACCGGCCCTGGCGTCTTTGGCGGCGAACGCATTCGGTCGTTGGAGCAGGCGCGCAATGTGCTCAAGCGCTACAGTGAGTACTACGACACCAAGACCATCAAGATGTACGGGGCAGGGAATCGTCAGGTACGCCAGTGGATCATGATGGCGGCGCGTGAACTGAAATTGATGCCGACCACGGAGGCGGGTCTCGCGTTCCGGACCAACGTGACGATGGCGCTCGACGGCTATGCGGGAGTGGAGCACAACCTCCCGATCACGCCGTTGTTCGACGATGTGATCAAGCTCTTCGCGACATCGGGCACGGTGTCTACGCCGACGTTGCTGGTGACGTATGGCGGACCGTGGGCCGAGAATTGGTACTACACGCGGGAGAACCCGAATAAGGATCCCAAGCTGCGCCGTTTCACGCCTGACGATGATCTCGACAGCAAGACTCGGCGTCGCGGGCAGGGTGCGGGTGGGTCACCGGGTCCTGCGGGCTGGTTCCGCGACGAGGAGTTCCACTTCAAGGGTCACGCGAAGGTGATTCGCGATCTCGTGGCGGCTGGTGGGAAGGCGGGTATCGGGAGTCATGGTCAGCTCCAGGGGTTGGGGTATCACTGGGAGCTTTGGACGGTGGCGTCGGGTGGTCTCACGAATCACGATGCGTTGCGTGTGGCGACGCTGATGGGCGCGACGGCGTTAGGCCTGGAGCGGGACCTGGGGTCGATCGAGGCGGGGAAGCTCGCGGATCTCGTGGTGCTGGATGCGGACCCCCTGGTGAACATCCGGAATACGAATACGGTGCGGTGGGTGATGCGGAACGGGCGGATGTATGATGGCAACACGTTGGACGAGACGTGGCCGCGTCAGCGTGCGTTGCCGGCGCAGCCGTGGCGTCAGCCGGCGCCGCAGGTGAATGCGGGAGTAAGGCCTTGAGGTCGGGACGTACTTCGCGCTCGATGGGAGCGGACCACAGATCGCGGATCGATGGGTGCAGGATGACCAAGTCTTGCATCCCTCGCTGACCTCCGATCTTGTCGGCTGTCCCGCGTGGTAGTTCACTCACCGCTGCATCCCGATGCACATCCGGCAGCTAATGGCGCAAGCACTACTCCCGCCTTGTCGTCGCGATTTGAGGGCAGTTAAACCTGGTCAGAAATCGCAGGATGGCCGCTGCGTGCCCACACGAGAGCGTTCCCGCCAAGGAGTACTGATCGCCCGGGCGCGCGCCACCGAGCATGTACGTTCACAGCATCGTCGCAGGTGTCCGTTAGATTCACCTGGTTGCAACGGACCAAGAGCCTTCGCTGGCTACGCATCGCGAGGGCTTTGCGCACAACGGTGATCCGGCGGAGTACATCACCTTCGCGTCGAGCTACAGCTACCACAAACCCAACGGCTCCCTACGTGGAGGCCCCGCGCGCGACCGGCGAACTCCGTGCTATCCTCGTGATCCAGAAGAACTGCGGCCTGAATCCACCCGGTTAGCAATTCACTCGGTTGAACCGCGCATGGCATCAAGGCAACTCTGCACTCCGACTGCGTTTGCAGGCGCGTTCGCGCAAAGGACTGCTTGGTCACGTTACGGGCCTGTGGAAACGTGTGACCCCTGGGACCTCGGATGCTAGTCGAGAACGACTAGCCTGCACATCCGGGTGGACTAGCAGGCTGCTGAAAATGGTGGATTTGTGAGCCTAACGGTGTCCGGGAAGCGGCGGGACGACGGGGGCGACGCCTCCCGGGGGGCGCGGCGCCCGGTGCAGGGACCGTGCGTCGCGGTGCGGG
>JBQTIW010000019.1:0-9546 GCA_052387735.1 Gemmatimonadaceae bacterium | reverse complement strand
GCGCGCCCTCATCGACCGGGTCGCGGTCGACGGTGAAGGCGCCACCATCGCGGGCGAATCGTTCGGTGGCGCGCTGAGCCTCAGCTTTGCACTGACGCATCCGGCGCACGTTCGCGCACTCGTCATTCTCAACTCGTTCCCCTGGTTTCGGCCACAATCTCGACTTCGACTGGCGATCGCGGCCTTGCGGTGGCTCCCATGGGGTGCGATGCGACTCGTAAGGCGGCTGACCGCATTTCGCATGCACTCCCGACTTACCCACCGCGCAGAGCGCCGACGCTTTCTCCAGGAGACACGGAGGACGACGCGGGAAGGATACCTCGGTCGGCTTCGGATCCTCACCCGCTACGACGTGCGCGACCGGCTGGGCCGCGTCGAGTGTCCCGTGCTCTTCATCGCCGCGGATCGCGACCACCTGACTCCCTCGGTGGAGCAGGGGCGATTCATGCAGGCCCGTGTTTCCCGGAGCACGCTTCGAATTCTCCAGGGCCATGGGCATATCTGTCTGATCGCCCCTCACGTCGATCTCGAACAGATCCTGCGTGAGTGGGAGCGCCAGCCTAACGCTTCAACGCGAGGGTCGTGATGGAACCCTTGCGTTCGAGGCGGAGCACCACGTCGCGACCCCGCATGTCACGGACCACGTGGACTGCCCGCACCTCGGGGGATGCGATGGATCAGGTGCGGGGTCCGGAGCGTTTCGACACACTCGAAACGTCGGCGGAGCCGTACGAATCCTGGACGATTGCTTCCACCGGTGTTCCGGTCCAGGCTCGAACGGCGTATCGTCGCTGTTCAAGCCCCGAAGAACGATGAGGCTCGTGACAGGTATCAGGGTGCCAGGCGATCGTGCGAGTGTCGTTCGTCTTCACTCGGTGACTCGGGCCGACTTCCATTCGACGCGAGCAGCTGCTGCGCTCGGTCTCGTCTTGCCAGTCGAGTGACCACCGCGCCGGCGGCGATGAAGCCCCCGGCGGCCAGGTATCCGACTTTCGCCAGGCCCACCGCCAGCAACCACGGAATGCCGGGTAGTGGAACACCGGCGATGATGGCGAGACTGACCGCAACGCCTATCAGGATGCCCAGAGCGGTCAGGAGTGGTCCAAGAACTCTCATGCTGGATCCCTCGCGGAGGCCTTGCAGCCAGGGCTGTACGGGCACACACCGTCCGGGCGTGGTGTAGCGAGAGATGTGGCTGACGGCCGCTCAAAAGGAGAAATGTTATGATCCGAACTGCCCTGATCGCCGCACCGCTGCTTTTCATCGGCTGCGTCGTTGCCAACGCCCAGGCCAAAGGTCATCGCGTCCAGGTCAATGGAATGCGGATGTACTACGAAGTCCGGTGCTGGCGATCCCCTGATCGTCCTGCACGGCGCGTACGCTGATCATCGCGCTGACCAGGTCGCCCATCGGTTCCACCCGCAGCGGCGCTCCGGTTTCGCCGCTGACATAGTGCCCGCTGTCGTCGAGCCTTGGGCTGAACGTCTCCGGCGGCATCTCGTATCGATACAGCACAGTCGTTCGAATGCGATCGAGCCAACTCGCCTCGACGGCCATGACGGCGAGCCCACCGAGCAGGAGACCTCCTGCCGCCCCCCGAACTTTCTGCAGCCACTTCTGCATCGAAGAGTCCCTGCGGATTGAATCCATGGAGCCTGCTCACCTTCAAACCTGCCAGAACCAATCACTCCTTCTGCACACCCTCACCTTGCGGCCGCGCCCGCTCAACGAATCGTTAGGGTGTCGTGTGGCCAACGGACCACG
Organism: Gemmatimonadaceae bacterium; assembly: GCA_052387735.1. Classification (GTDB taxonomy): domain Bacteria; phylum Gemmatimonadota; class Gemmatimonadetes; order Gemmatimonadales; family Gemmatimonadaceae; genus RBC101. The sequence goes on along the minus strand of JBQTIW010000019.1, from coordinate 7,782 downwards.
CAGACGGCATCGTGATCGGTGTCCCCGGCACGGGTGCCACCTTCGTCCACGGCTGGTCTACCGCCGGACTGGCATAGACGGAGCCATCCTCGCAAAACACCCACACGTTCCCATCGTGCGATGTTGCTGCAACGACTTTGGTCATGGCCTATCTCTCCTGTACGTGGCCTCGTGAAAGGTTGCGGACGACCTGAACGTCGCCCCGTCTCCTTCCGGCGAGTGCTGGATTGTCCTTGAAGCTATTCAGGGCGCAGGGGTTCAGTGGACTCGAGGTGCCCAATCGACGGAGGAACGGAGCCGGCAGAAGTGGCCTGAAGTCGGCGCGAACATCGCGCACCGGCCCACCGGGGTGGACAGCCGGGGAATGCGTCACCTTCCTCGCCTCGGTCAGCTTTAGCCCCGAAGCTAACCGCGGGTCGCCTGCTGCATCCTGCTGCGAGGCTTCGTCAGTCTGTCCGAAGCGCCGTGACCGGGTCCGCCCTCCCCGCCCGCCACGCTGGAGCAAATGACGCCACAGCAGCGATTGCCAGCAGAGCGCCTGCAGCCAGCAGCATCGCCACCGGATTCTCCGGCGACACGTCGTAGAGCAGCGAGGCAATGATGCGTCCAGCCGCGAGCGCCAGCAGGATGCCGGCCATGACACCCATCGCCACGATCCGCAAGCCGTCGCCGACAACCTGCCTGACGATGGTTCGACCCGTTGCTCCCAGCGCGACCCGCACTCCGAACTCGTGCGTTCGTTGGCTCACCGCGTAGCTCACCGAGCTGTAGACGCCGATCGCCGCCACGACCGCCGCGAGAATGCCGAACAGCGAGAACAACGCCGCGCCAAGGTACCACGGCCGGTACTCGGGCTCCATCGCCGCCGCCATCGTGTTGGTGGTGACGGCGCGACCGGGGAACTCGCGGCGAAACAACTCACGCACTTCGTGGAGCACGAGGGTCAGTTGTGCGGGCTCGACGCGCAGTACGACGTCGCCGACTCCACTGCGACCCGCAAACGGCATGTTGTCGAGCGGGAGATAGACGTGCGGCTCCGGCTTCTCATTCACCTCGATGAAAAGCGCAGTTTGCGTCACACCAACGATGGTGTAGCAGGGCGCATCCATGGCCTTGAACCGGATACACCGCCCCAATGGATCCGAGTCAGGCCAGAGCGAGTCCGTCATCGCCTGGTTGATCAGCACCGAACGTTCCGATGAGCCTGCACCACCGCTCGCAAACGTCCGCCCGCGCAGGATGCGGGTTCCGGTGGCGTCGAAGAAGCCCGGTGACACGGCGCTGTACGAGCCGGATCGTTCTGTCAGGCCGGACGGGGCGTCAGGAAAGAACGTGGTGAACTGGATCCCCCATTTCGGGCGCATCAAGGTATACGCCACCTGCTCCACACCGGGTATGCCGGCGATACGCCCCTCGAGCTCTCGCAACCGGTTGGAGACTGCGGCATTCTCCGTCTGGTCTGGTCCGCGCGCGACCGAGACGAAGGCCAGCCGGTTCACGGCGTAGCCAATGTCGAGCGCGCGGACATTGCTCAGGCTACGAACGAACAGGGCTGCGCCGACGATCAGCACGACCGAGAGCGCGGCCTGGCTCGCGACGAGAAAGCCGCGGAGGCGTGAGCGACGCGCACCGCCCTCCCGTACACCGGACTTGAGTGCCCTGGTAAGGTCGGGCGCGCGCGACAGGGCGGGTACGAGTCCGGCACAGATGCCGACGGCGATCGCAGCGGCCACACCGAGCAACAGCACGCGCCAATGCAACGGATCGTTTGCCCACTCGATCTCCGGCATGAGCAGCGTGCGCAGCAGCGTCCCGCCGTACCACGCACCCACGAGCGCAGCCACGGAGGCAGTGAGCGACAGCAGGACACTCTCCGTCATCAGCAGACGCAGAAGCCGGGTGCGGGAGATGCCCAGCGCCAGTCGCACGGCGATCTCGCGGCTGCGCCTCACGGTACGGGCGAGCAGCAGATTCACCACGTTGGCGAACGCGATGAGCAGCACGATGATCGCCACGCCGCCGGCGCGCTCCGCCACCTGCACCTCCCCGCTGATCTCTCCCGGGCCTCGTGCCTTGACGATGGACCCCAGTCGCGCGACCGCGGTGGTATCCTGACGGTAGCCGAGGCCGGGCTGTCGAAGTGCAAGTGTGGCGCGCTGCTCGATCTCGGACACGAGTCCGTTCGACGGCAAGCGCATCAGGATCTGAAATGCATTGATGTTCGGGTTCTGGTACCACGGAGTCCGGGCAGGTCGCGCGTAGTCAGGATGCGATGCCAGCGGCAGCCAGGCGTCGGTGGCGTCGAGATCGACGCCGCTGAAGCCGCGAGGAGCGATGCCGATGACCGTGAAGGAGGTGCCCTGCAGGTCGATCTGTCGCCCAAGCACGCCGGGGTCCGCCCCGAACATGCGCCGCCACATGCGGTCGCTCAACACGGCGACGGGGGCGCCGCCGTTGAGGCGATCCTCCTCGTCACTATAGAAGCGCCCCAGCGCAGGACGGACCCCGAGTATCGCGAAGTAGGTCGCGCTCGCGCCAACCACCCGCACCGATGACGGGTTCTCGCCCTTGCCGAGTGGAAGAGGCCACGGCGGTTGGTAGACGGCCAGGTCGGCCTTGCCGGCAAGGGACTGCTGGACCGCTGCATACGATGCGTAGTCGTACCCCGACCAGAACTGGGCGCCGCGGCGGAACGTGACATGCGCCCAGAGTCGACGCACTCCGTCCGGTGCGGCGACGCCGGTCGGCGGCCGGAGGAAGATCACGTCGAGCATCGAGAACATCGCGGCGTTCACGCCCAGGCCGAGGGCCAGGGTGACGATGATCGTCAGCGAAACGACGGGCGTGCGCAGCAGGGACCGCGCGGCGAACATGACGTCCTGTCTGAGACTGTCGACGAGAGCCTGGCCGCGCCCCGGGCGCATCCGGGCTGACGAAACAGGGACAACCGCTGACGCGCGGAAGTGCCGGGCCACTCGCTCGACGAGGAAACGCACCGAGAAGGAGAGTACTTCGCGCCAGTACCACAGATGGGCACCGGTCACTCCAGCTCGCGCTCGGCGTTGCTGGTAGAGTTCGAGGAGATCGCCAGAGATGTCATCGCGCGCATCCTCTGGCAGGAAGCAGGCGAGCAGGGCGCGCGCCAGCAACGGAGGCTTCGGCGAGCTGGTCATCGGGCCCTCAGCGCGGCTGGATCGAGCCCCCGCCACATCTGTTCGGCACTACGCCGCGCATCCCGGAGCGCCTGAACGCCGGCACGCTCGAGTTTGACCCAGCGACGTGCTTTGCCGCCGCGTTCCGGGGTGGGATCGCCCATCCGTGAGGAGATCAGCCCTTTCTCCTCCAGCCGACGCAGCGTCACATAAACGGCTGCCCGCGCAACCGCACGGCCCGTACGCCGTTCAATCTCTTCAACGATGGGCACACCGTAGGCTGCGTCGCCCAGGTGCGCGATAGCGAGCATCACCATCTGCTCGAACTCCCCGAGGCCCGTGTGGGACACTGCGCCCTCCAGCGCTGGCGACAAGGGTAAAGAAGACAACGCTATCATTATTCGCAAGAGGTCAGAGAGGATGTGTGTGCAGAGAGCCGTGTTCATCACCGCGGGTGTCGGGGGAATTGGTTGATGACCATGCGATTGTGGCCACGGCATAGCTGATCAAGCAGCTTGTCGGTTGGCGGGATGGGCAGTTGCAGCACGAAGAATCGCCTTTTCGTGGCCGCTGCTCCGACACTGGTGATCCGCGCCCCGCGCGCACAGAATTCGATTGTGGACATGACGTATCCCAGGGTCCCTGCACGCGCGGTCGCCGCGGTCTTCGCCGTCCTCACGGTCGGGAGCGTTGTGACCGAGGCGGTGGGAGCCGCCGTGCGCGGGCAGACGATCCCGCTCCAGGTAACGGTCGCCCGTCACAGCTTCATCTGGCTGCTCTTCGGCGTCCTCTCGTTTGCGGCCCTCCACGTTGCGCGACGATTCCCGCTCGAACGCGCCCGACTCGTGACAAACCTGCCGGTGCACCTCGCGACGTTCGCCGCGATCTCAATGACGCACACAGTGCTCTACAACGCGTTCATACACTTCGTCCTGCGTGTCGACCGGCAACCGGACTTCGGCGTCGGGCTCGCGCTGAGCATTCCCGCCAACCTTCGCGGCGACGTCTTTCTCTATGGCATGATGATCGGCGCGTACTATCTCTACGCGCTGGTCGTACGGCAGCGCGAGGCCGCCGCCGCGGTCACCGCGGCACCGGTCGCCGAGCCGGTGTCGCACATCCGGAGGATTCCGCTCAAGGAGGATGGGCGGGTCGGGTTTGTCGATACCGCGGATGTGGAGTCCATCGAGGCCGACGGCGACTACGTGAGGATCAACGGCCGGTTCGGCTCTCGCGTGCTCCGTCAGCCCCTCTCGGCGCTGGAAAAGCAGCTCGACCCGCGCGAGTTCGCACGCATCCACCGCTCCACGATCGTGAGTCTCTCGAGCATCAGGGAGCTGCAACCGTATTTTCATGGAGAGTTCGTGGCGGTGATGTCGTCGGGGGCGCGACTGAAAGTGAGCCGCACCCACCGCTCGGCCCTCACCACCGCCCTCGGCGTCAGGGGCTGAGCCGCAAATCGGCGCGCCGCCAGGCCGAGTCGGCTGGTTCGCAAGCCGTTTCGTCGCAAGGTTGTTGGCGGCATCCGCTGTCGATCGTACCGTGCCGCGATGCGACGACTTCTTCCAACACTCGCACTCGCGATTGCTCTTTGGCTGATCGTCGAGTTCGCGAGACCCGAACGCGTTCCTGCCGCCCACCTGATGTCACAGGCCGCGGCGTGCGATCGCGACAACGGCGGCCTCACGCTCCCGCCTGGCTTCTGCGCCACGATCTTCAGCGACACGGTCGGCGTTGCCCGCCATCTCATCGTCGCGCCGAACGGCGACGTCTATGTCACGCTCGGCGCCGCGACGGTCGGGTCGGTGACGCAGATCGGGCGTCTGCGCCCTGATCGTGGCGCTCCCGGGATTCTCGTTTTGCGCGACACCAATCGCGATGGCAGAGCCGACCTTCAGGTGCGGATCGCCATGCCCAACACCTCGACCGGCATCGCACTCAGGGGAACGTCGATCTTCGTCTCCGCGCTCAATGCCATCGAGCGGTACACGATCGACTCGCGACGCTTCGGTGAGCTTGGTGAACCGGACACGATCGCGATCGGCTTTCCCGATGGCGGGCACTCGTCCAAGAGTCTCGCCCTCGACGATTCGAACGGACTCTTTGTGGGTGTTGGGTCGTTGAGCAACGCGTGCCGCGCGAACCGGAACGAGGCCGCTCCCGATCCCTGTCCCGAAATGCCGACGCGCTCGGGAATCTGGCGGTACAGCGCCACGCGCACGCGTCAGCAGCATCCCGCCGACGGCGAGCGGTGGGCCACCGGTGTGCGGAACGGCATGGGTCTCTACTGGCACAGCGGGTTGCGGGCGCTCTTCGGCACCTCGCATGGGCGCGATGGTTTGTCGACGCTGTGGCCGCGGCTGTATACCCTGCGGCAGAACGCGGACACACCGTCGGAGGAGTTTTTCCGTCTCGACCGTGGCGCCGATCTTGGCTGGCCGTACTGCTTTCACGACCGGAAGAACAACCTCAAGGTGCTCGCTCCCGAGTATGGTGGCGACGGTTCCGCGACAGGCCGCTGCGCCGGGATGACGATGCCGCTCGTCGGGTTCCCCGGGCACTGGGGGCCTAACGCGATGATGTTCTACACCGGCACGATGTTTCCGGCGAAGTACCGTGACGGGGTGTTCATCGCGTTTCACGGCTCGTGGAACCGGCAGCCGATCGACGAGGATGGCTACAACGTGGTGTTTCAGCCGATGGTGCGCGGCATGCCGTCAGGCGACTTCGAGATCTTTGCCGAAGGCTTCGCCGAGGGTGACAAGGAGCCGATTCGTGCGGCTCACCGCCCGTCTGGGCTGGCGCAGGGGCCCGATGGGGCGCTGTTCATCTCGGACGATCAGCGCGGGAGGATCTGGCGGGTGACGTACGCGGCGGCCCGGTAACCACAGTTCGGCAAATGTCCCACAACAGAAGGGAAAGTCGTCAGGCGCGGAACAACACGTACACAGGCGTGAGCCACGGTTGCGGGAGGTGAGGAGTCGTGGGCTTTGCTCCTCGCGGCTACGCCTGCGAATTGACGTGGCGTACTGATCCACAGTTTGAGCCACCCGCGTGCCCGACGGCCATCGGCTATGGCGAACCGGCGCAAAAGTCAGCAGAATTAGCGACTGACACCTGCATACACGACGAGGGGGCATGCGCGCGCGGGGCGGGGCCTCGCGTGATCACCACGGTTCCCGCCATAGTCATGCGTCCTGTCGAAGCTGCACCCCTCGCTAGCGTTTCGATCGCTGGTCTCGCACCGCCCAGGTTCGCTGAGGCCAGCTGGCGCTCGCTGCAGGTTCGCGCTTCCGATGGCTCAGGACCGCTCGGGCTTCAGGACCTGGTAAGCCTCCGCCTCGACAGCGATGGACGCTTCGTACGTACCGCGTGCGCTGTGCTGTTGGTGCCCACCATCTGGTTCACCTGGACCGATCTGACCCTGGTGCAGGGGGACAGCAGCTGGCTAGCACTCCGCCTCCTCGTCCGGGTCACGCTCGTAGCGGCACTGGTCGCGGGGGCCTGGCTCGTTCCACGCAGCGGGTCCAGAGAGCGATATGAGCGGCTCGCACTCACCATAACGGTGACCGCTGCGTTGTGTCTCGTGGCACTGAACGCTCTGCGTCCCCCGAGCGCGGGTCTGCCCCTGCGGAGCCCGCTCATGTGGCTCTTTGCACTGTATGCAGGGTTTCCAAATCGTCCGTGGCGTCAATTCGTTGCACCCTTCGTCCTCACGGGTGGGATCCTGTTGCTTCCCGCGTTCTGGGACGCGGACGCGCACCGCGAGTCGCTCTCCGGCAACCTGCTCGTGCTGCTGACGGTGAACGCGATTGGCGTTCTGCTGGTCTACAGAAGGCACGAACTTTTAGTCCGGGAGGCGACGTGGGAACGCGATGCCGAGTCACGCCTCATCGCCGAGCAGTCGCTGCGGGAACTCAGGACGCTCCGGGGCATCATCCCTATCTGCGCGCACTGCAAGAAAGTGCGAACGGAGGTCGGGGACTGGCAACAGGTAGAAGAGTATGTGCGCAGGCACAGCACAGCCGAGTTTTCGCACGGAGTTTGCCCGAGTTGCATGGAGGAGCACTACGGCAAGTTCCTCGAGGTGGGCGACCGCCCAGACACCGGGAATCAGGCACCAGCCCCGTCGTCCAGTACGAGCCTCTCCTCATCAACAATCACAATCGAAGGCTATCGACGAACGCTGGCCTCTATCCTCGATGCACCTAACGCCGAGGCATTGGATGCGATTGTCAAGACGCTCGAATCTGTGCCCGCGTCAAAGGAGCGAGACACGCTGCTGCGGGCCGCGATGCGGATGTCCGAACGACTCGAGGGGAAAGGAGGCTAGCACGCCGGCGACTTGAATCGTCCGAGACTCCACTCGGTTGTTTTGCTTTGTACTTGACTCTGGGGCTGCGAATTGTGCGACGCCCTCATCTGCGGGGCAGCACAGCGGATAGGTGCGCAGACGCTCGACCCGGTCTGTGGGGCAGGACGCCGGCGGCCGCGCACCACCCGACGAGCTGGCCGAGGTGGTACGCAAGATGACTACTCGCCAGGTATGCAGCCGGGGCGGTCTTGGATTCTACTGCCGCGGCTGCCCGGCCCAGGTTGCCCCGTTGAGGAAGGGCAGAACGGTGGTGGC